>CAIWRU010000018.1 GCA_903915155.1 uncultured Mucilaginibacter sp. | reverse complement strand
TTTGTCTTTGTACAGATCGGCTAGTTTTTGCAGATCAGCATATTGTGGAGTGTAACCGCATTTTGAGGCGG
Source organism: uncultured Mucilaginibacter sp. (assembly GCA_903915155.1). Taxonomy (GTDB): domain Bacteria; phylum Bacteroidota; class Bacteroidia; order Sphingobacteriales; family Sphingobacteriaceae; genus Mucilaginibacter. The sequence goes on along the minus strand of CAIWRU010000018.1, from coordinate 75,436 downwards.
TGTTTACAATAAGCACTTTTTTGCCTTTATACTTAGCGATAGAAAAGTCCTTACCGTCAATGTCTTTTAGTTTAAATTCGTAAACCTGGGCCGGTGCCGACACAAATAACAGTGCTGCGATAATTGCTAATATTTTCATGAGTTAAAGAAGTTGGTGACAGAATGATAGCGATAAAATTAGCTAATAAAAGTTCTTTTACTTAAATAGAAATCTTCTTTTTCTGTCATTTTTTGCTTGTCGGGGGCCGACTTGTCTTTATAGCCTAGTAAATGCAATACGCCATGGATGATCACGCGGTGTAATTCAGCGGTTTCAGGCACATTAAATTTAGCGGCGTTCTCGCGGATACGATCTATTGATATGAAAATATCACCGGTAACAATTTTGTTACCTTCTGAGTTGTCGAAGGTTATGATATCGGTATACGTATCATGGTCGAGGTACTGCTGGTTTATCTGCAGCAAATAATTGTCGGAACAAAAGATGTAAGAGAGTTCTTTTAATTTAAAGCCTTCGTTTTGTATGGCAGCGGTTATCCAATGCCTAACGTGCGCTTTATTTTTTAGTTTAAAGCTGATGTCTTCTTCAAAAAAAGAAATAGAGGGCATTAACTATATTTTAAAATGAAGTTCAACTTCATTGCCCGAGGTGTTAAATATGCACTGATCGGCAAGGTGTTTCATGATGAACACACCACGGCCGGTAAGGCTCTCCAGGTTTTCAGGCGAGGTTGGGTCGGGTAGGTGCACGTAATCAAAACCTTCGCCTTCGTCGGTCACGGTCCATATTAGGCGCTTGTTATCTACATCGGCATTTACGATCACTTTTTTAGTAGCATCAAACTTATTTCCGTGTTTAATGGCGTTTATTAAAGCTTCGTTTAAGCAGGTCATCATATTGGCAAAGGTATCCTCACCAACATTATAGGTATCGGCTATGTTCTCTATCAATTCTTCTAATAAAGTTATACTTTCCTCTTTTGAAGGAAGTTGTAACGTGTAAAGGTTACCTGCCTGAACATTCTGCTCCATATTAATTAGCATTGAGTTGATCAAAGTAAATGATAATTTTTTGTTTATAATAAATATTTAACGCCGGAGATACCGTTTTTATTTGCTCGGTTTGTTTATTCTTTGTTTGTTGGTAGTCCTGCAATGCTTTTATATATCCCGGAGGCATATCTTTCCCAGCGTTACTTTCTCTCTTTTCATCCTGTTCGCGTTGCTGTTCTGCCTTATCGGCCTCCAGTAACCGGGTTTGGATTTGCTGCTGTCGCTTTAAAGCCTCATCGGTTATTCTCCTGTTTACGAGATCGCGCTCGTTTTGTTCCATCTGTTTAGAAATATTATCCAGGTTGCCCAAACCGTTGCGTCCATCCTTATTCTGCTCCTGGTTAATCTGCTGCAACATTTCGCGTATTATCTGTTGCTCCCGGGCCATTTTTGCAAGTTGTTCGCTCATACTGCCGTTTTGCCCCGGCTGTCCCTGTTTCCCCTGGCCCTTTTGGCCGCTTCCGCCTTGCTGTTGTTGCTGCATTTGCTCGCGGGCCTTTTGCATATTTTTACTTAGCTGCTCCTGCATTTTAGCCAGCCCGGCCAGCGTCTGCTGCTTCGACTTTCCTTTACCGCTTTTGCCATTTTTCATAGCATCCTGTAATTGCTGCAGGGCCTCGCTTAGCATCAGTGCCAGGTTGTTCATTGATGTCATGGCGTATTGCTGGTTGCTGGTCGCTTCAGGCGTGTGCCGGTCGCCCAGGTTTTGTAAAGCCTGGTCAATATGGTCATTTATTCCCGAAATTTCACGATTAACAGTAGATTGTATTTGTGGTATGCGGCGACTAAGTGCATACAGGCTGTCTTCAGCTGTTTTAAGGTTATCTTTTATATCCTTTTGCTTTTGGGCGAGGGCGATATAATTAGGATCGGTAGCGTTGGTGGTTTTCAGGTCTTCCATCACTTTTTCCTGTGAGAATGAACTATTAACCAGGTTTTTGAGTAATTCGCGCAGCTGTTGTATGTCCACGGTGTTTTCGGCTTCTTCTTCCTGCTGGTTTTGTTTCTGGAGCTTATTGGCAAGCTGCTGCAGTTGACTAGCGGCCTGCTGTTGCGATTGTGATGCCTTTGAACTGTTTTGTTTTTGCAGGTCATCGGCGCTTTGCTGCATCTGTTGGTCGATGTTCTTTTCTTCTTTTTCAGGATTTTCGAAATCCATTTTTTTGTCGTTCTGCTCGTTGTCCTTATTCAGTTCATCTAATGATTTTTTTACATCCTGGAAAGCATTATTCAGTTTTTGCTGCTCCTGTTGTGCCGATTGCGGGGTGGCATTGGGCTGTTTAGTTTGGTCGGCTAATTTTTGTTGTTGCTGCGAAAGCTGGTTCAGCTGCTGTATGCTTTGATCAAGCTTTTGGTCGAAGGCCATTTTTTTGTAGAGTTCCAGCATTCGGTCAAGTTCTTTTCTGAGCGACTTATTGTCCGTCTGCATTTTTTGCAGTTGATCGCGGGTAGCATCTTTTTCGCCCTGTTGTAATAGCTGCTGTAGTTTTTGCAGCAATTCCTGTGTTTTAGGATCGAGCACATTACTGAACAGTTTTTCCATTTCCTTTTGTTTTTGGGTTATGGATGGGTCCTGCTGCTGGTTTTCCTGGCGGTTGTAGGCGTTCTTTTTATTTTCGTCCTGGATGTTTTTAACTAAATCGTCCAAATCTTTCTTTTTTTGGAGAAGGTCGGCTATTTGCTTCTTTTCATCAAAGGAAAGATCATTTTTATTCAATAAAAGCTCATTCAACTTTTGCGAATCATGCTCCACCTGCCCGGCGAGTTTTATGGCCGACTGCATTTTTTGTTTAACTGCTTGTGTGCCTGCGTTTAGCTGTTTATTTATTTCCTGCGCATCAGGCACATTTAATGTATGTTCTGCCGATCGCACCCTGTTGGGGCCGGTAACGGCATCATTATCGGCTACTTCAAAATAATAGCTTACCTGGTCGCCGGGTTTTATGCCCAGGTCTTTTAAATTCCAGTAATAAAAAAAGTTGGATTGGGTTTGAGAAAGATCAGCCTTAACTGCTCGTGTAAATGTTTTTTGATTCTTATCGCCGGGCGCTCCTACCTTATAATAAAATACCAGCGACGAAAAACCGTGGTCATCCTGTATCCGGCCAGTAAAATAAATGGCCTTCATACTTACCGAATCGGGCTTTTCATCAACCGTGATAGTTGGCGGTTCATCGGCTATTACATTGATGTGGTAACTTGCCGAATCGCTATTTTTCACTAGGCTGTTTATGGGATTTATTTTGTAAACGGTGTTTTTTAATATTCGTTCGGAATGTTCGAAAACATCAACACCGGCAGAACCGATGCTGTGCATTTTATCATCCATATAAAAAAGCAAACCTGTTGCATTTTGGGTATGGAACTGCCAGTTTATCGTTGTGCCTGCAGGGATGGTAAGATCGCCGGCGTTGGGCAGCGTTTCATTTTTTTTATGTAGATAGGCGGGATAATTTAATTGGACATCAAAATGAAGTAATGCGGGGCGCAGGTTAACCTTTATTTCATAAGCGGCAGATGTAAAGCCATTTGCCATTAGCTTAAAGCCTGTATTTTGCTGCAAGTTGGTAAATAGATAATGGAAATGGATGATGTTCTCTTTATCGAGTTTAAAGGTATTAGTGCCGGTTTGGATATAAACATCCGAGGGTAATTTATCGCCCGTAAGTTTCAGGTCAAGCTTTAGGTCCTGCCCCTGAACTACGGATAAACTGGAATTTTGCACCACGAAATTAAAAGGCGCTACCGGTGCGAAGTATTCATTATGCCTGATGAGCCGTTTGGTGCTTTCGGTAAGTACCGACGGGGCGGCCAGGGCGATAACACAAATTATGGCAACAGGTAATATTATCCATTTAAGGTATTTGCTGTTCTCCTTAATATTTATGGCCGATGGAAAGCTTACGGGCTTGAGCAGTTCAATTTTTTGGTCGATACTGGCTTCGATCAGTTCGCGGTGCTTTTCATCATCAATGGCCTGTTTTTTGAGCTGTAGCGTGTTGAGTAGCTTATCGTTCACATCGCTGAAATGTTTGCCTATAATTTCGGCGGCTTCATCGTGCGATAACGTTTTGCTTAGACGGAGCCATGCTAAAAGCGAGGGGATAACCAACCACGCTAACAACCCTAGATTGAGCACGATAAAAACGTAAAAAAGGATAGTACGAAACAGTGTATTGAAATTGCCAAAATACTCGCTTAAGGTGATGACGACATATGCCGAAAACAGGCCAGCGCCCAAAAAGATAAGCCCCCGCAGCAAGTTATTTAAATAATACTTGCGGATAAAAGTGTTGATCTTACCTATTAAAAGCTCGTAGTTTTCAGTAGCGCTCATTTTGCCTGCTCACACTTTATTTGGCATAATATTAACGGGAAAACACTGCCGGATGGTATAGCAGATGGGAAGTTGAAGGTAAGAAAATTATGGGTGATATAGAAATTAATGTGCCGGCGGGGTAGTAATTGTTTTTGGTGTATAATATTTCTTCCGCAACCAAAAGGCTAAGTTGACCAAAGCAATTAAGGCGGGCACCTCAACCAAAGGCCCTATTACCCCGGCAAAGGCTTCGCCTGAATTGATACCGAATACGCCAATGGCAACAGCAATAGCCAGTTCAAAATTGTTGCCGGTTGCTGTAAACGCGATAGAGGTGCTTCTTGAATAATCTGCCCCGAATGATTTACCAATAAAAAAGCTTATGGTGAACATAATAGCAAAGTAGATCACTAGCGGGATAGCGATGCGTACCACGTCCATCGGTATCTGCACGATCAGATTGCCTTTCAAACTGAACATGACCACGATGGTAAAGAGCAAGGCGACCAGGGTAATTGGTGAAATAAACGGCACATATTTCTTTTGAAACCATTCTTCGCCCATGATCTTGATTAGGGTATAACGGCTGATAACGCCCGCAGCAAAAGGAATGCCTAAATAAATACCGACACTTTTGGCAATTTCGCCTATAGTGATATTTACCGCCAATCCTTTTAAACCGAACAGCGGCGGTAATAAAGTAATAAATACATAAGCATAAACGCTATATAATAATACCTGGAAAATACTGTTTAACGCAATTAACCCGGCGGCGTATTCGCGGTTACCCTCGGCCAGTTCATTCCATACCACAACCATTGCGATACAGCGGGCAAGCCCGATCAAAATCAAACCTACCATATAGGCCGGATGGTCACGTAATAGCGTAATAGCCAATAAAAACATCAGTATAGGGCCAACTATCCAGTTCAAAACCAATGAGGCACTTAATACTTTGGTGTCCTTAAAAACCTCGCCCATGTTTTCATACTTCACTTTCGCCAGTGGTGGGTACATCATCAATATTAAACCGATAGCTAAGGGCAAATTGGTTGTCCCTGTCGAAAAGGAATTTATGAACTCTGCTGATGACGGTATAAAATAGCCAACAGCTACGCCGATGGCCATTGCCAGGAATATCCATAAGGTAAGATAGCGGTCAAGGAAACCTAGTTTTTTTTTCTCTGCCGCGGGGGCGCAGTCATTTGCACTCATTTTGTTTTGTTAGATTGGTTTTAATATGTCCCACACGCTAACCATGCAGGAGCATTAAACAATAAAAGTTCGAATAGGTTAATTACAGCAATCAGGCCCGCAGCAAGCCGTTTTTTCTTCTGCGGGTTTCTCTGCAAACACAGTTATGCTGAATATTCCTGTATTACCCGACTTAAAGCTCTGTATTTCAGCCGGGCTTAAATAATTGCTCAAAATATCGTCGGGGATAACAATCGCTTTTTCTTTTTGAACGGTTACATTCTTAAAGCCATTATTATTGATCAGTTCGAGGTATACCTCTTTTTGTATTGCACCAGCCACACAACCTGCATACATTTCGGCATCTTTGCGCAAGGCATCGGGCAGGTTGCCCACCAATACAACATCAGAAATGCTGAAATGGGCGCCGGGTTTAAGCACACGGTAAATATCTTTGAAAACAGCATCCTTATCGGGCACGAGGTTCAATACACAGTTGCTCACAATAACATCAGCAATGTTGGCTGTTACCGGCATTTTTTCAATATCACCTTGCCTGAACTCTACATTATGAAAACCCAGCTTTTCAGCATTGGTCCTGGCTTTTTCGATCATGGCGGGTGTAAAATCGATGCCGATAATCTTTCCGGTTTCGCCGATTTCTGAACGGGCGATAAAGGCATCATTACCGGCACCACTGCCAAGGTCGATCACCACATCGCCCTTTTTAATTTTGGCGAATTGCGTTGGTAAACCACAGCCTAATCCCAGGTCGGCATCGGGATTGTAGCCTTGCATTTGTGTGTAATCATCGCTCATGATATTGTATACTTCTGTTGAACAACAACCCGAACCACAGCACGAGGCCTGGTTGGTTTCTTTATCCTGCAAAGCTATTTCGCTATATTTTTGCTTTACAATTTCCTTTAATTCATCGTTCGATGTTTTCATGATCATGCTGTTTTATTATTTGATCCAATAACCGGGAGCCGAAGCTTCCTCTATAAAAACTTTTATTTTTTCTTCTATCTCATCCCGTACTTGCCGTGTTTTTTCCAATATATCTTCTTTTGAACCCGTTAGAGCAGAAGGATCGGGAAATGACCAGCCTATTTTTTGGGCTTTACCCGGGAACAAAGGGCATGCTTCAGCACTGGCGGCATCGCACACAGTAATTACCGCGCTATATAGCGTGCCTTTCTGTAGCATATCATCAACTGTTTTGGTTTTATTGGCGCTGATGTCAATGTCAACCTCCTGCATGGCTTCAACTACAATAGGGTTAAGCTTGCCGGGTTCGAGGCCAGCGCTTTCCGCTTCAAAATTGTCGCCGGCTAAATGATTTAAAAATGCTTCGGCCATTTGGCTGCGTGCGGAATTGTGGATGCAGACGAAAAGAATGCGGTGTTTTATGTTACTCATGGTTATTATTAATTGTAATATTACGATAGATGTATAGAAAAAATTTTAACAGCAACTATTCATTTCCCGATAGGAAGAGAATAATATGTTTAACTCGTTTTGTAAATTCTTCCATGCTTTAGGCTCAATGCAGTAACATACACTCACACCTTCAATAGTCCCTTGAATTAGGCCTGCATTTTTTAATTCTTTTAAATGTTGGGATATAGTTGCTTGAGCTAAACCTAATTCGGTCACCAAATCGCCGCAGATGCAGGCATTAGCTTTTATCAATTCCTGCAAAATAGCTAAGCGGGCCGGATGCGCAATAGCTTTTAGTTGCACAGCCAGTGTGTTTTGCTCTTCGGTATATATTTCAGTTTTTGTAGTGCCCATAATTCAATCGCAATATTACGATTAATATTTTGACATCCAAATTATTCTTGTATCTATTTAAAAAAATAAAAATTGTTGTATATTTGTAAGGTAAACTTATTAGTTTAATTTACTATTATGGACAGCCAGGATATTCAATTTGCAACAGACCTACGCACAGTTATTACGCGACTGGTAAAAAAACTGCGAAAAAAATCAGTTACAGGACAGCAGTTTTCGCTTACCGAGCGCTCGACACTGAGCCAGTTGCTGCAACACGGCCAATTGCTGCCGAGCGAGCTTGCGGCAATGGAAAAAATAACCAACCAGTCGATGTCGCAGATATTGAACTATTTTTTAGAGGATGGACTTATCATCCGTACTGCATCAGAAACGGATAAAAGAAAGGTAATTATATCGCTTACAGAACGGGGCAAACAAATAATAACGCAGGTGCTGAGCGAAAGGGATGAATGGTTGTCGGAAGCAATTAAGGACACATTGAGCACCGAAGAAAAAGAATTGATAAGCAAAGCCATAGGCCCAATGACCAAACTGGTGGACTATGATTAGAGACAAGAATCAAGAGCCAAGATTCAAGAAAAAATTAAGAATAATAATGAGATACAGGACGAGGACAGCTGCAAGGGTTTAATTAAGTAAAGGAACAGTATAATTGATACTAAATTCTTTGCTCTTGATTCTTGTCTCTTGACTCAATAAAGAGGGTGATAAATGAACATAAGCACATTCAGGGCATTTAGAAGCAGGAACTACAGGTTATTTTTTAGCGGGCAATCCGTATCGTTAATTGGTACATGGATGCAGAAGACAGCGGTGAGCTGGGTGGTGTACAGCCTTACAAATTCCACATTGATGCTGGGGGTAAGTTTGTTTGCCAGCCAGGTACCGTCGTTTTTATTAACATGGTTGGGTGGTGTGGTATCGGACAGGTACGATCGCTACAAGGTGTTGTTAATTACGCAGGTAGCATCGATGGTACAGGCCGTGCTGCTGGCTATTTTGATATGGTTTAACCACTATAATGTGTGGGAGATATTGGCCTTGAGCGTAGTACTGGGAATTATTAACGCCTTTGATGTGCCGGCCCGGCAGTCGCTGGTGTATGAAATGGTTGATGATAAAGATGATTTGCCGAACGCACTGGCGCTTAATTCGTCGATGGTGAACCTGTCGCGGTTGATAGGCCCGGCTATAGCAGGCATTGTGTTGGAAAAACTTGGTGATGGTACCTGTTTTGCACTTAACGCCTTGAGTTTTGTGGCTGTTATAGGCTCGTTATTATTAATGAAGCTGCCAAAATATGTGCGTAAAGAGCACAAAAAGAATGCTTTTGGCGAATTTGCTGAGGGCTTTAACTATATCAGGCGTACGCCATCTATCAGGTTTATAATTATAGTGCTGGGATTAATGAGCTTTTTTGTATTGCCCTTTAACACGCTTATTGCTTACTACGCCAGGGATGTATTTAAAGGCACAGCATCTACTTTTGGTATTATAGACAGTTTTATTGGTCTTGGTGCGCTTGGCGGTGCTATATTTCTCGCATCACAAAAAACCGGGGCCAACCTGAATAAGATATTGGCAATAAATACATTGGTATTGGGCATTGGACTGTTGCTATTTTCACATGAGGGCAATTACCCGCTGGCGCTATTATTTGCTGTGATTGCCGGTTTTGGGATGATGTCGCAGATTACGGTGAGCAATACCATTATACAAACTACCGCCGAACCGGCCATGCGCGGCAGGGTGATCAGTTTTTTTGCGATGGCCGTTTTTGGCATGATGCCGTTTGGCGGTTTATTTGTGGGATGGGTATCGGAAATAATAGGGACAAAAAATGTGTTGCTGATAGAAGGTATACTTGCGCTGTTGGTGGGTATATTACACCTGGTACATTTACGTACAGTAAAAATGCAGGCTAAAAAGGCACCGATAGTTGAGGAAACCGCTGCGGCTGTTGAAGCTGTGTAATATACCAATGCGGCAATGAACGCGCTCCGTTTACTCACCTCCGTAGGAGTTCTTCGGACCGGTCGTTGCTTCGCCCGACCACCCTCTCTGCGGGGTAAGCCGCAAAGAGGGTAAAAAACTTTGACTTAAGAAAATTGATATGCCTCCCGGCAAAACCAACTTGTGATGTTGGTGCGGTTCTGCATTTATTCTAAAGATATTTCAAAGAACTACACAAACATTAGTCTCACGGCCCATGCTTGCGGAATACTGTAAGTTACGAAGACAGTACGGGAAAAGTGGTGACACTGTTTTGCTAGTAAGATATAATCAACTGTATATCAATAGAATAAATTACGTCTCGATGCCTGTATGAGTTCGTGCCTATTGCAATAACTCTGATAAAATTTATTTACTCAGGCAACGTCACATTTGGCGTTTTACCAGTGTTACAGTTAAAGTTTTGGTTATCCATAGCCGTTTGCGGCACAAAGCCACCGGTGAACATGTTATAACCGGTGTTGTTTATAGCATTGCCGTAGTCGGTGCGCGAAAAATTATCGTCGTGCGTGGTTGTGGTAAAATAGGCACTGGTTAATTGCACCCATTTGCCGTGCGTGGTTACAATGTACTGGTTCTGCATGGTCATGCTGCGTTGTTTGTAGCTGTTAAGGCCACCGCCAAAATCCTCAATGAATGAATACAACCCATCCATATTGGCATTGCCAATGGGTTTGTAGTATTTTGCTACGAGGTTCCATTTATTGTTAAGGAAAATAAACCCGGAGTAAGTGATCCCATTAGCATCGGGTACGGAATGCACTAAAAATTTATACGTGGTGCCCGTAACCCATGGATACACCGCTATGGAATGCCTGCCGGTGCCTTCGTTACCAAATGTTTCTTCGGTAGTTACCATACTGCCCTTTTCAACCAGCGTTACCGCATAGGCCGAAGGTACTTCGTTGGGGTTGTTGGTATCGTAATCGCTCCATATCGAAAATATGATGCGGCGCTCGGTCGGGCTGTTTACCTGTATGCCGAAATAGCCATTATAAAAACCATTCGCCATAAAAAAGGTGTTAACTACATCGCTGCCCGGGTGTACGTTTATCTCGTTATAAAACCATGACGCGGTATCGCCGGAGGGGATATTATAGCCATCATGCACCGAAGCACAGGTGCGATATGCCGACCTATTATACCAGGCATCAACACTTGCTGCGCCGGATATAAGCAATGATCGTATATCGGGAAAATAGCCGCCGACCTGGTTTTTACCAATTATTTGGATGGCTTTAATGCCAGTGCTGTTTATGTTTATGGTGCCGGCAGGTATGATATTGTAGTTGGCATTTTGTGGCACTTTTACAGTGAGGGTTTGGGTGCCTATTTCAATAAGCACGGTGCAATCGCCGGCCGGTGCTTTTGCCATTATGGAAACATTTAATACGCCTGTATTATTAAAAGTGGCGTAAACGCGGGCCGTATCCTTATTGCTGGTCCAATTGTGGGTGCCGTCATCGGCTATGTTTATATTGTTCTCATCCGGAGCGCCATAAGCGTTGCTTAGCGGGATGGTATCTGTAGCAGTTTTAATGGGGGGGGGTGGTAGTGTCGGGGCTAGTGTGGGTCGCGTCTTTCTTACATGATATTGAAAAAGTAAATGCCGCTACCAAAAATACAACAGGAAGTAAAAGTTTAAGTGTTCTCATAGTGTTGGGTAGTTGGTGTGTTTTTTAAAATTAACTTATTAATAATGAACAGGTTTATTAAATAACAGCACAAACGTTTGCTTTGGGAGGAGTAGCAAGTATCAAGACAGGATATGGCCAACTATGAAAAAAAATATTTTTCAAAAAAATAGAATTATTGGCCTTGTCATTCGTCATTACCAATAACAGACAAACCAAACTATGAATAAGCTAATAAAAGATAAAAGCATAGCCATTGTTGGCGGCGGGCCCGGCGGGCTTACACTTGCGCGGATATTGCAAATGAACGGCGCCGATGTTACCGTGTATGAAAGGGACATGAACAGCGAAGCCAGGGCGAAAGGCGCTACCCTGGACCTGCATGAAGAATCAGGGCTGCGGGCTTTACGTGAAGCAGGATTGATAGACGAGTTTTGGGCCAACTATCGCCCGGGTGCTGATAAACTATGTATTACTGACAAGCATGCCAATATTGTTTTTGATGATGATACAGACGGACGGGATGGTTCCAATCGCCCGGAAATAGACCGCGGCCCGCTACAGAAAATATTACTAGAATCACTGCTGCCGGGTACGGTAGTGTGGGGCAGCAAGTTTGTATCGTTATCACAGCAAAACGGCGCATGCAAGCTTGATTTTGAGAACGGCCATAGTGCTTTTGCCGATATTGTGATAGCGGCAGACGGGGCGAACTCAAAATTACGGCCGTATATTACGCCCATCCGGCCTTTTTATTCGGGAATTACGGCGGTGGAAGGTGCGGTATATAATTCTGCGGTGGTGATCCCTAAAATACATGAACTGCTTAATGGCGGTAAAATATTTGCCATGGGTGATACCAAAAGCCTTATCGTAAGTTCGAAAGGTGACGGCAGTCTGGTTTTTTATGCTAGTTTTAACTGCGATGAAGACTGGACCAAAGCAATTGGAATTGATTTTGCCGATAAAGCACAAGTAATGGAATGGTTTAAAAAGGAATATGCCGGTTGGGATGCCCTATGGCTCGAATTGTTTGAAAATGCAAGCACCGATTATGTGCCGCGTCCGCAATATTGTATGCCCTTTGATCAAAACTGGGATGCTTTACCTAACCTTACTATGCTGGGCGATGCGGCGCACCTGATGCCACCATTTGCCGGAGAAGGCGTAAACATGGCAATGCTCGACGCGCTGGAATTGGGACTTTGCTTAACAAGCGATGATTTTGATGATGTGCAGTCGGCAATTGCGGCATATGAAACGGAGATGCGGGCAAGGGCCGGCGTCACCGCCGAACAAACCATGGAAGCTACTGCAGCACTACATGCTGACGGGGCCATTGAGTATATGATGGCGGTTATTAGTTAAGCTAAGGGTTACGTTATTAATTCAAACTAGGATTGATGGCAACCCGTTGACTCTTTTTGCCCTTTTTAAAGGCCCCGCTTCTCAAATCCAAAGAAATATCAAAATATCCTAAAAGAAAAAACCGTGCGATAATTTTCTTCGTTAGTAAGTTTAAAACTTTTAGGAATGCTTGACCAGATAAATAAAAGAATTGCGTTGAACCTGCGTAATGCACGTTTGATGCGCAATTATTCACAGGAATACCTGGCGCATCAATTAAAAATTTCACAAAATGCTTACAGCAAAATGGAGATGGGCCGCACCCGCATAACAGTTGAAACCGTTTTTAAAATTGCGAGTGTACTCGAAGTTGATATTCATGCCTTGCTGAATATTAAACAGCTTGCAGTAGTATAAGTTCGCCCGATAAAGGGACTTATTTACTTTTTCCGTTTTAGTGTAAGAACCGTTATTTCCGGCCATATACCTACACGGCCCTTGAGGCCCAGGAACCCGAAACCACGATTCACATACAGATATTTTCCGGCCGTTTGATATAGCCCTGCCCATTGGCGGTACACGTATTTAATGGGGCTCCATTTAAAACCAAACAGCTCAATACCAAATTGCATGCCGTGTGTATGGCCCGACAGTGTAAGGTGTATGTGTCGGTCATGGCCCAGCGTTACTGCATCCCAGTGCGATGGGTCGTGCGACATGAGGATCTTGAATGCTTTGTGCGGTACTTTGGCAGCGGCTTTTTTAAGGTCGCCATATTTATGGAAACCACCCTTGCCCCAATTCTCCACACCGATCAGGGATATTTCTTCGTCCCCCTTTTTTATGATGACGGCATCGTTCAGCAGCAGTTTAAAGCCTATCTCGCCGTGTACCTGTTTCAGGCGTACAAGGTTATCGTGCTTATCGGCCTCTTTTTCCCAGCGCATATAGTCGCCATAATCATGGTTGCCCAACACCGAGTATTTCCCATAGGGTGCCTTTAACCTAGCAAAGGTGGGTATCCATGGGTCCATTTCCGACGCCTGGTTGTTTACAAGGTCGCCGGTGAAAAGGATGAGGTCGGAGTTTTGTTCGTTCACCATCGCCACGCCTTTTTCCACGCCTTTTTCGCTGGTGAAACTACCGGAATGGATGTCGGAAAGCTGCGTAATAGTGAACCCGTCGAAACCTTCGGGAAGATCGTCAAAAAACAATGTTTCTTTATGCACCTTGTAATAGTGGCCGCCCCTTGTCAACCCAAACAATAAGCCCAGGAACGGTATGGCAGCAATTGCTAATGCCAACTCGCTTACCCACACGCTACGCGGCGGAAAACCGCGGAACAGTCGTGTAATATCTTCTAACAGCAATACCGGCAGTGCGAATATTTTGGGCACAAGCGATAAAAGAACGAGCGCCATCACCCAGGATATTGCTTTCGCCGGTCCTTTGCCGGGCGTGCGTACAATAAAGAAAAATAACAAGCCGAAAATAAGCAGCAGGTCAAATGCCCAATAGCCATTTACAATGAAGGCGTTAGCGGTTAATGTTTTTACAAGCTGGAAGAAATAAATGTCGGCAAGAACGAATATAGCGAGAATGAGATAGATGCGTTTTTTCATATATAGTATTATAGACGGATAAGAACGAAAAACATTTTAAACTGAATGCGTTTTTTTATCATTCCCTTAATACAATAAAAATTGGGGCGATATTAGCGCGGGCATAAAGTACTATTTTCAAACAGTTTTGGGCCAGGGCACCTAACAAAAAGCCTCACCTTTCTGTGGGGCTTAACCTACGACACATAGGTGATAGCAGGATTAAATTTGTTATCGTTCCCTCTTACTTAAAATAAGCATAAAAAAAGCGTGTGATGTTTTACGCCGTTTTTCGGCTTTTATTCCGTTTTAATTTTTAGAAGTTTATTACCTTGCATCCGCAAATACTTCTTTAGCCTGTGATAAATTATATAGTGAGCAATGTGTACGAGATAATTATTGGCTTATTTATAGCTTTTATTATATCCTATTACACCGTACAGAATTTTAACCATAAATACGAGTACGCTGAGAAGAACCCCCGGTTGATATTTTTTGTAAGAGCAGTTTTAACAATATTGCCATTTTTAACGCTTTTCCTGCTCATCATGTTTTTGAGCATGTAGCACGACGGAGCCATTTACTTCCTGAACTTATTTATTATTCATTTCTCCTTGTATGGCCCGTAAAAACTCATTGGTGTGTTGTGAACCGATAATGTAAACCAGCCCGTCGCGGTCGGTTAAATGGATGGCGTTTTTGCCGCCGGTATAAAAACGGATGGTTCCTTTGCTGTGCAGGTTATAAACGGGGTTATTGAACAGGTACCGGCTGTATTCGGCTTTTTCAACTTTCACAATGCTGTTTAGGTCTATTTTCACCAGGCGGGTTGTCCACAGGCCATCAAGCAAAATGCTATTATTGATAACCCGGGTGCGAAAATGCAGCAAAAAGCCCATGATGATGGAAATAACCAAAATGGCAAACCCTACCACGGCCAGCAGATCGTTGTTATTACTGCCTATATCGGTAAAAAAATAAGCTGCAAAGCAAAACATCGCCATCACAAGGCGTATAGTCAAAGGTATAAATTCCCTGCCGAGGTATTGCTTTTCAATATAAGCCGGTTTATCACTCATGTTTTTATCAGTTCGAATATAGTAACTTTTTTAGTGTTTTTACTCACTTTGTACTTATCGCTCAAGCGATAGCCCGCTATCCACATAATGTCGCCGTTACCATTAATCAACAAGGGCACCTGTTTCTTTTGGTGGACAGGCAGTTTTTGCTGGATAAAAAAATCGCTTATTTTTTGCTTTGTTTTCATCCCCAGCGGGTAAAAAGTATCGCTTTGCTGCCAAGGCCGGATAGTTAACGGGTAAACCAATAATTCAGTATCAATGCTTACCGCCAGCGGGTTATCCCTTATGATGAGCGGGCTGTCATCATGCAATAAAGTTATTTTATAGTTGCCATAGGTAGCCTCATGAACGGATTCATTGATTTGTACGGCATTGTATTGGTGTGCATTTGTGGGACTAAGGATGAGTGTCTCACGATCAAGCACCAGTACATAGCCAGCACCTTCAAAAGTACGGCCCGAATGCTTGTGCAGCGATGCGATAATATCATCCACCGTACTTTCATTAAAGCCATATTCCTGCAATAATTTAAAAAGCAGCAGGCGTTGCGGGTTTAATTGTTTTGCGGCGGCAATTGATAAATGAATATCATTATCGGCATAAATAAATAATTCCTTTTTCAGTTCATCCAGGCGCAGTTCGAGCAATGTTTCCAGGTCGCGGAAGTGGCGCAGGTTGTTTTCAAAAGTATTTTCAAGCGCCGGGTTCAGCTCCTTTAGTTTGGGGATAACCTCGTGGCGTATTTTGTTCCGGGCGTATTTTGTTGACGAGTTTGAACTATCCTCAACATAGCTTAACTTATTTTGTAGGATAAGGTGCTGTATCTCATCGCGGTTTAGAAAAAGCAGCGGGCGCGCCAGGTAACCGTTTTTGGGTAATATGCCATGCAGCCCGGCAATACCTGTGCCGCGGGTAAGGTTTAACAATATTGTTTCAATAGTATCGTTTTGGTGATGCGCAAGCGCAATAGCATCATAACTGTATTGCTGCCTTAACTGGTCGAACCATTGGTACCGCAGATCGCGGGCGGCCATTTGGATGGATATTTTTTTTTCGGCGGCATAAGCCGTGGTATCAAGGTTAACCGTGTGGAATTGTACCCTGAGTTGTTGAGCTAGATGCTGGCAAAATTCCTGGTCGGCAATGGCTTCGGCACCGCGCAACTGGAAATTACAATGAGCAATGCTAAGATCATACCCGGCGGCCTTTAATAAATGTGCCATTAAAACCGAATCCATACCCCCGCTAACCGCAGCCAGTATCTTGCTACCGGGCGCGAACAGGTTATTTTGTTGAATAAATGCAGTAAAATGTTTAACCGGCAGCATTCATCAAAATTATAATTTAATAACCCCAACAAAAAACTAATTTTGCCATTGTGAGTAAATACGTTATAATTTTTTTATTACTGATGATAAGCGGCACCGCATTGTGCCAAAAAAAATCGAAGGTAAATTTGATTTCATCTAACAGAAGCGAACACGTTAAGATAAATGGCGTAGATGTTATTAAGGTATATGACGGCGTATGGACACAGGATGCCACGCGTATGCGGTCGGACAGTGTATACTTTTACTCGGCCCAAAACGCCTGCGACGCCTTTGGCCATGTAAACATAAACCAGGGCGATACGCTGAACATTTACTCGGACAAGCTTAACTATAACGGTAACACCAAAATAGCCATTTTAACCGACAATGTTAAAATGGTTGATAAGGATGCTACCCTAACCACTAATTTTTTTACCTATAATACAGCCACCAAAATTGGCACTTACACTAATGGCGGCAAGCTGGTTAGCAAAACCAATACGCTGACAAGCAAAAACGGCTATTATTTTGCAGGCTCGCACGATGCGTATTTTAAGTATAATGTAGTATCGACCACTAATGATGCGATTATAAATACGGATACCATGCGCTATAATTCGCAAACGCGCATCAATTACTTTTACGGCCCTACAACCATTTGCGGTACCAAAGATAAAGACACGCTGTTAACCGAAAACGGCACGTATGACACCAAAACCGAAATAGCACTGTTCAACAAAAATAACTTATACAAACAGGGGACAAAATCATTAGTGGGCGATACGTTGTATTATGACCGGCTGAAAGGCTTTGGCCGTGCGGTAAAACATGTTACATTTAATGATAACGAACAAAAAGTAACTATTAAAGGCGGTTTGGGTACCTATTTTAAAAAGAACGACCTGGCTATAGTTACCCGCGACCCTTATGTTATAATGGTTACCGAAGATAAGGACACCACCAAAAAAGATACGGCACACAAGCCCATGCCTTCGCTTGTAAAAAAGGGTAAGGGGAACGATAAAAAACAAACGGTTACCGCTAAAGTAAAACCACCAGTTAAGGGACAAGCCGGGCAGACAGGTTTAATTGATTCGGCAAACAGGAAGCTGACGATGCCGGTGATAGATTCATTCAGCAAAAGTACTCGGTTGAAAAACGCGGCGGCAGCACAGGGGTTAACTATGCCGGTGATAGATTCGTTCAGTAAAAAATTGCCTAAAAACATGACGGTTGATTCGGCAGGGAAGATACTATCGGCACAGAGTAAAAAACTGGATAAAAACACCCTAAACAAATTAAAGGCTGCTGCAAAAGGGCTGCAAAAGGGCAAGCTGGATACCAATGAGATTTTATCGCCCAATAAACCCGTAAGTCTTAAGGATACCAGCAAAATAAAAAAGGATTCGGTTTATATGAGTGCCGATACTATTGAAACGCGCATACTGACCGTTAAGGAACTGGACAGCATACAGCTTGAGGACAAGTTAACACACAGGATAGATACATCGAAAAACGCGGTGAAGCACATCGTTTATAAAAAATCGCCCAAAGAATTAACGCTTACGCCTCCCAAGTTCCCGAAGGATACCACATACTGGCACCAGGATTATTTTGGCAAGCCAAAGCCTGTGGCGGCAAAGCCGAAAAAGGATATTTTAGTAGCGAAAGTTAAAAAGAATATTAAGATAGACTCGACGTTTTTAGACCGAACGGTACCGCTGAAAGATACGGCACGAGTGAGGATAATAATGGCCTTTCATAGTGCCAAGATATTTAAATCAGACCTGCAGGCCGTAGCCGATTCGATTTTTTACAGTAATGGAGATTCGACGATACGATGTTATACCAAACCTATGGTATGGACGCAGGGTTCGCAATTATCGGGCGATACCATTAACCTGATATTGAAAAATAAAAAGCTTGACAAGATGGATATGTTTCCCAACGCGTTTATTGTGAATGTGGAAAAGGAGGATTCGCTGCATTTTAACCAGGTTGGGGGCAAAAAAATGCGGGGCTTTTTTAAGGACAGCAAATTACGGCGGGTGATTATTGACGGCAACGTGGAGAGTATATATTTTGTGCGCGACAGCACCACACACCAGGTAACGGATATGAACCATTCCATAACCAGCAGAATGCGCTTACTATTGAAAAACAATGAAGTGACCGACCTGGCCTATTTAACCAAGGACGACCACTCATACGCCCCTATTAATAAGGTTAAAGAGGATGAAAAAATATTGAAGGGTTTTATATGGAAACCTAAGGACAGGCCGGTATCGAAAGAATCGGTACTGCCATCGTATAACAGAAAACCTGATACTACCCAAAAAGTAAAACCACCGGTCGCCGGCGAGCCACGGGCAAAGAAAATGTACACAGGCAAAAATGGAAGCAGGGTGCCGACTGATGTAAAAGCCGCGGCAGATAGCACCATTAAAAAACCACCGGGCATTACTGCCGGGAAGGATACTACCAACGCGCTTAAAAACTTACCGGGCGTAAAAGGAAAGCCTGATAGCACCTCAAAAGCACCGGCGCTTAAACCCGGTTCGAGTGTGAAAAAGGATTCGATACAACCGCCAAAATTGCCGCCTGCGAGTCCGGCTAAAAAGGATACGACGGGGAATAAGTAACCTCACCCTAAGTGTATGTCATTTCGAACCTTCGGAGGTGGGACGTGATTTAGGGCAGGTGAGAAATCTTATACGCCTGCAAGTTCGCTGTGCATAGTGTATAAGATTTCTCCTCACCCCCTCTTGCACAACCTTAACCGGCTCGTCGAAATGACATAATTGATTAGAATTTGTTATGAGTATCCTGTCAAGCTTAACACGTATATAAACTAAGCAACAACAATTAATTAACCACGCTGTTATCATCTAACAATAAATTTTATGGAAATTAAACGCAGCGGTTCGCAGCCTTCGGGAAAAGGCCCCGCAGAATATTTTACCGGTACTGTACGTATCGACCCGCTTTTCACCCCGCCCGACCCGGCGCGTGTTGCTATGGCATTGGTAACTTTTGAGCCAGGCGCACGCACGGCGTGGCATACCCACCCGCTTGGCCAAACCCTTATTGTTACCGTAGGCAGTGGCAGGGTGCAGCGCGATGGTGGTGATATAGAAGAGATCCACCCCGGTGATGTGGTGTTTTTTGCGCCCGGTGAAAAGCACTGGCACGGTGCCGCTGCCACCACCTCCATGAGCCACATCGCCATCCAGGAAAAACTTAACGGCTCGCCGGTTGATTGGATGGAGCATGTGACGGATGAGCAGTATGGGGGATAGTGGCTTATACCGAGCCGTTTTTAATTGGGACCAGTTGAATCAGCGCGCGTAGTCTCTGTAACAAATACGTTGTTTTTTTGATCAACCGTTAGCTCAACCCTTATTACACCGCTGGGGCTTATCCATACGTTATCTTTAATCTTTTTGTAACCATCTTTGGTCATTTTTTGGGTTGCCATATCCATCAACTTTAGTGGCAAAATGCTTTCGGAGCCATAGCAAACATTGTTTTTATAAAAAACAATTGTTTTAAGGTCGCCCTGCATGGTAAGGGTGTCGGCATTATCGCCAGGCGACAATTTGATGGCGGGATATGGCTTTACCATGGCCCTGATCTGGTCTTTTGTTTTGCCGAGGGTTGAATCCTGTGCCTTTAAACAGCAGGGCACGAGGCAAATGAGCATAAGGAAAAAGAGGATTTTCATTTATTTATACTTTACCCGAAGTTAATATATTTTTTTGTTTGGCTATAGAACGTATAGAGTTGGGTCATGCTGGAGCTTGTCGAAGCATGCGGGCTGGCCTTTACGCTTATTGGGAAAGAAGTATTAAGGCTTTTCATCGCCTTCTGTAGTTATCCGTCCATTTCTATGAATAAGTTTTATTACCCACGAACCTCTTTTTTTAATCATTGAATCACCCACTTTTATTGTGTCATGGTCAAAGTCCCAATTTGGGTATGATAGGTAATAATCGGTGTCATTTATAAAAACTGTGGCTTCTCTTTTTTCGTCATAAGAAACGAACCCCACCCTTCCATTAAAATTATAAGCTAAATTTTTAACATTTGCAAGATGGGTTGTATAGCTTAAACTTATAACTATTATTACTCCAACACTAATTAAAATAATACGGAACCATTTGGCGTATTTTCCCATTTTATTATTGTATGATCAGCCTATCCTCATAAAATAAAAATGGCAGCTGATTTTGTATGCCTTTGATCTTCCATACGGGGCCGTTTTGGCAGTAGAGCAGTATGTTTATTTGCCGATCCAGTTTTTTCTCGTATTCGGCCAGCACCTGCAGGCATGCTCCGCATGAGGTGATGGGTTTATTGATAACGAACTCATCAGTGTGCGCAGTTATGGCCATGGTCTCGATCGGGTCATCGGGATGGTTTGCGCCCCAATTGAATAGTGCCACACGCTCGGCGCACAGGCCCGATGGGTAGGCTACATTTTCCTGATTGCTGGCGTATAATATCTTCCCGCTTTGTAGCCGCATGGCTACTCCCACGCGAAATTTTGAATAAGGTGAATGTGAATTGGCCATTGCCTTTACAGCATCAAGGCATAAAAGCTGATCGGGCTTGTCAAGCTCGGTTAATGTTTCGTATTCCTGGAAAGCTATTTTTATTTCGTGGTTTATCATTTAATCTGCCCTAAATAAAAGAAGGGGATACAAGATAGGGAAATTTTAAAATAAGAACTAAGATTTAACGGATTTACAGGATGAAAATTTTTGGCGGGATGGAACGTAAAAAACAAACTTAGTTTTTAAAACTTCGTAAGTCATCAGCATCCTGAAAATCCATTTAATCTAAAAAATCCTGGTTCCTCTTATACCGCCACATCCAAACTCACGCTTTCCAAGTCTTCAGCAATCAATGGGTTAATGCTTTCATCATCCTTTTCAACCCGCAGATTGTTAACAATATGTTTTTGGCGGTCGGGGGTGTTTTTGCCCATATAATATTCGAGCAGGCCCTTAATGTTAGCGTCTTTCAGTATTACCGGGTCGAGGCGGATATCCTTGCCTATGAACAGGCCGAATTCTTCGGGTGATATTTCACCGAGGCCTTTGAAGCGGGTTATCTCGGGTTTTACGCCCAGTTTGGCTATGGCGTTGCGGCGCTCTTCATCGCTGTAGCAATAAATGGTTTCCTTTTTATTACGCACGCGGAAAAGCGGTGTTTGCAGGATGAAAACATGGCCGGCCTTTACCAGGTCGGGGAAGAACTGGAGAAAGAAGGTCATGAGCAGCAGGCGGATGTGCATACCATCCACATCGGCATCGGTGGCTATTACAATGTTATTGTAGCGCAAGCCATCAAGGCCGTCCTCAATATTCAGCGCATGTTGCAGCAGGTTAAATTCTTCGTTCTCGTACACCACTTTTTTGGTTAGCCCGTAGCAGTTGAGTGGTTTTCCCTTCAAACTAAATACTGCCTGGGTTTGTACATCGCGCGATTTGGTGATGGAGCCACTGGCCGAATCACCTTCCGTGATGAATAGCGTGGTATCTTGTTTGCGCTCGTGGGTATCTTCAAAATGCAGCTTGCAATCGCGCAGTTTGCGATTATGCAATGATGCTTTTTTGGCGCGTTCGTTGGCCAGCTTTTTTATACCGGCAATATCCTTACGCTCGCGTTCCGATTGCAGTATACGGGCTTTCAGCGCATCGGCAACCGACGGGTTTTTGTGCAGGTAGTTATCCAGCTCACGTTTTATAAAATCGGTGATAAATGTACGTACCGATGGCCCTTCCGGCCCTATATTTTGCGAACCCAGTTTAGTTTTGGTTTGCGATTCGAACACTGGTTCCTGTACTTTTATCGCGATAGCAGCAACTATCGAGGCGCGAATATCCGAAGCATCATAATCCTTATCATAAAACTCGCGGATGGTTTTTACCACGGCCTCGCGGAATGCGGCCTGGTGGGTACCACCCTGGGTGGTATGCTGACCGTTAACGAAGGAATAGTATTCCTCGCCGTATTGCTGACCGTGGGTCATGGCTATTTCAATATCCTCGCCTTTTAGGTGGATGATGGGGTAGCGGAGGTGCTCGGTGTTGGTGTTTTTGGTGAGCAGGTCATACAAACCGCGCTCCGAAAAATATTTTTGGTTGTTAAAGTTGATGGTAAGGCCCGAGTTAAGGAACACATAGTTCCATATCATATTCTCCACAAACTCCGGTATAAAACGGTAGTGGCGGAAGATGGTATCATCGGGGATGAAGTTTATGGCAGTGCCGTTGCGTTGCGATGTTTCCTTCTCGGCTTCGTCGCGGATGAGTTCGCCTTTGGCAAATTCGGCTATTTTGGTGCGGCCGTCACGGTAGGATTGTACGATGAAATTGTTCGACAGTGCGTTAACCGCCTTTGTACCCACACCATTTAATCCCACTGATTTTTGGAAAGCCTTGCTATCATACTTACCACCGGTATTTATTTTTGAAACGCAATCTATCACTTTGCCCAGCGGTATGCCGCGACCATAATCGCGCACAGATACCTTGTGGTCGCTCATGTTTATTTCGATAGAGCGGCCCGAGCCCATCACAAACTCATCGATGGAGTTATCCACTATCTCCTTAAGTAATACGTACACACCATCGTCATAAGCCGATCCGTCGCCAAGCTTGCCTATGTACATGCCGGGGCGCAGGCGGATATGTTCTTTCCAGTCTAACGACCGTATACTATCATCATCGTAATTTACTTCAGCCATTTTTTAGTATCAAGTATTTAGTATCAGGTAGCAAGTATTTTGGTCGTCGCCACGCTCGACCTGCTTTTCTGTCGGACAGAAAAATTCAAAAAATTGTTAGTGGTGAGTTATGCCCCTTACCAGCAAAAATAGAATAATGAAGCCAAAATGCTAACGGAATAATGTCAACTTATTAACAATTATCCGGTTGTTGGCGGTTTAAATTTCATGCAGTGCCCGGCGCGGTACACATACCTTTAAAAGTCGGCGTCTTTATCGTTGGTAAAATACACGGCCATAAGCGTGCCGGTATGATTTTTTTGCAACGATATAATCAATGCATACTTATAATGTTTTGTTGTAGGCAGATCGAGCAGGTTCAGGAGATACGACTTGCCTGCATCGGCATTGTAACGTGCCAGCACATCGGGCGGGATGTTGCGTACCAGGTAATTATTGTCGCCCGATAGCGCGGTTGCCGTGGCCTTGCTCATATAAATATACATCGAATCCGGGTTGGCAAGCTCGGTTCTTTTATCACCGCTGGCCTTTTCATAGCTTATCCAGTTTTGTTTTTGTGAGCGTACCTGCAGCCACATCTCAAAGTTTTTGCCGGGTACTTCCATGGCATAGTCGAACGAGAAATCTTCGTTATCGACCGCTTTTATTTCGCGGAAGCCGGTAGGGAAGGTAAAATTAAGATTAGCCTCTTTTACAAGTTGGTAAAAATCCTTGCGCTGGGTTGTTGGCCGGACAGCTTTTGGTTGGGCAATTACTGGTACAGCAAAGCATAACAGCATAACCATCCCTACTAATTGCCTCATATACCTCTCAATAGCTTTCATTTTCGTTAGGAAAAAATAAAAAACTTACAGCATCGAAATTAAATCATTTTTTAATAAGCCTATAACTTTATGTGATAAATATTAAAGATATGGCGATCTATATAAATATTGTTACACTAAGCTGATGGAAATCAAGTATAAAAAGCACTTTTTTAACGATATTAGCAGTACATGAATAAACTTGTAAAATGTTTGCCTGCTATATTATTTTTGCAATTATTTATAAGCGCCTGCCATACTTCTGACCGCGATAGCAACAAAACTATATTTAACCTAAACTTAAACGACGGGCTTAGTTCGCTCGATCCGGCGTTTGCGCGTAACCAAAATGCGCTGTGGATGGATAATCAAATTTTTAACGGTTTGGTTGAGGTTGATGATAGCCTGCGCATACGGCCCTGCATTGCCAAAAGCTGGGATATTAGTACCAACGGCGAGCAATATACTTTCCATTTGCGGCGGGATGTTTATTTCCATGCTGCTGCACAATTTAAGAACGGCATTGGCCGGCGCGTGGTGGCTGCCGACTTTGCCTACAGCTTCGGGCGGTTAATAGACCCAAGTGTTGGCTCATCGGGTTCGTGGATATTTAGTGATAAGGTATGCGGCAAAAGCGGCTTTATTGCTTTGGACGATAGTACATTCCTTATAAAATTACAGCAGCCTTTCCCGCCGTTGCTAAGCCTGCTTACCGCGCAGTATTGCAGCGTGGTACCGCATGAGGTGGTTGATTTTTATGGGAAGGATTTCCGCAGCCACCCGGTGGGGACTGGACCATTCAGGTTTAAATACTGGAAAGAGGGCGAAGTACTGGTGCTGCTGAAAAATGAAAAATACTGGGAGAAGGATAGTACTGGTCACTCCATGCCTTATTTAGATGCGGTGCGGGCCACATTCATCCCCGATAAGCAAACTGCTTTTATGAGCTTCATAAAAAAAGACCTTGATTTTTTTAACGGTATTGATGGCAGTTACCGCGATGATATATTGACCAAGAGCGGCCACATCACCCAAAAGTATAAGGGTAAATTTATAATGGTGATACATCCCTTTTTAAATACCGAATACTTGGGGATGCTGGTAGATACCAATTTGCCGATACTAAAACATTCGCCGCTGCGGTTTTTGAAAGTGCGACAGGCCATTAATTACGCTATTGACAAGCAAAAGATGATGAAGTACCTGCGCAATAATGTAGGTACGCCGGGTTATGCGGGTTTTATCCCCCGCGGGATGCCGGGCTTTGATGATAAAAAGGTATGCGGCTATAATTATAACCCCGAAAAGGCAAGTAGGCTGCTGGCGCAAGCGGGCTTCCCAAACGGTAAGGGGATGCCCGAGATATTGCTTACTACCACCACAAGTTATCGCGACCTGATTGAATATATACAGGGCGAGCTTGACCGTGTAGGAATAAAAACACGCGTAGAAATAACCCAGGGTGCCAGTTTGCGCGAACTGATCTCGAAGAACGGGGTAAACTTTTTCCGTGGGTCGTGGACAGCGGATTATCCTGACGCGGAGAATTATCTTTCTGTTTTTTACTCGAAGAACAAAGTGCCTTACGGCCCAAACTATACCGGGTTTAATTGTAAACAGTTTGATGAGCTGTTTGTGAAAAGCTACCATGTGACCAACGACAGCGCCCGTTACCGCCTTTACCAGCAGATGGATAATATCATTATGCAGCAATCGCCGGTGGTAATTTTATATTATGATAAGCTGGTGAACTTGTACCAGAATAATATAACAGGGTATAGTAAGAATTCGTTGAATTTATTGGAATTGAGGAGGGTGAAGAAAAGCCCCCCAACCCCCTAAAGGGGGCGCTTTTGTTTGAAGTTATCTATGTTTAAAAAACACCAGGTAAACTTGTTTCACCACATGATATGCCGCGAACGAGAAAAACAAGATGGCTATGCCCGTATTGATCACTTTGGTACTTAGCGCAAATTTGCTTTGAATATATTCCGCAAACTTGGCATACAAAAACAGGCATAAAAATGCCCCGGCAGCACTGCCAATACTAAATATTACCAGCGCTATCCTGCCATCTTCTATCCATTCATGGGTGATGAGGTAAGTACCTGTTATCATCCAGAAAGGTATCTGCATGGGGTTTAAAAAACCCAGCAGTATGCCATATTTTATGCTGTCACGCTCGGAGTAATTAGTTTCCGGTGGTTTTTTACGGTGCAGCCAGGTAATAACACCCAAAACGGTAAACAAAATCACCATCACCCAATCTATCACTGTATCCAAATGCACCTGTCCCGACAGCCAACGTGCGGCGTGCATAATAAAGTAAGTAAAAAAAAACTCCACGCACGAAAAAGCGATAATGAATTGCAGCGCTTGTTTCAACCCGCGGTTCAGGGTAACCTGTACCACCGCAAGGTTAATGTTCCCGGGTGGTATATAACCAATAAAATTTGCTATCAGCCCTATGAAAAAGGTAAGGAATATCATTCCTGTAAAGATAGCGCTTGGATGTGCAGATATGCAAGAAGGATGTGCAAATGTGCAGATGTGCGGATGTGCAGATGAATTTCACGGTTGGTAATGTAGAAGGAATGGCACCAACCCATTCAATAATTCAATAAATCAGTAATTCAATAATTAATAAAATCCGCACATTTGCACATCTGCATATTTGCACATCAAAAAAATGAGAATCATCTCCCTTCTGCCTGCCGCTACCGAAATTGTTTGTGCCCTTGGCCTCGAAGATAGCCTGGTGGGCCGGTCGCACGAATGTGATTATCCCGAAAGTATCAAACACCTGCCCGTTTGTTCCGAAGCCAACTTCCCCGATAATTTAAGCAGTAACGAGATCGACATAAAAGTAAAGGAGATACTGGCAGATGCCTTATCAGTTTATACTGTAAAGCGCGAGGTTATAAAACAATTATCGCCCGATGTGGTCATTACCCAGGCACAATGCGAAGTTTGCGCCGTATCATTAAAGGAAGTGGAAGAAGCGTTGGATAATTACCTTGACAAACAATCGCGCATTGTTTCCCTGCAACCCAATAAGCTTGATGATATTTTTACCGACATTGCAACAGTAGCCGCTGCCCTTAATGCTGAAGCAGCTGGCAATGAGCTGATCGAAAATTTACAGGAGCGTGTCGACATTATCCGCCATAAATTAAAATATGTCGAGACCCGCCCGACTGTGGCTTGTATCGAATGGTTGGAACCACTCATGGTATCGGGCAACTGGATACCCGAACTGGTCGGCATTGCAGGTGGAAATAGCCTGCTGGCCGAAGCAGGCAAACATTCGCCATTTGTAAAATGGGAGGATATACAGCAATCAAACCCGGAAATTATTGTGGTTATGCCCTGCGGTTTTTCCATCGAACGCACCATACGCGAGATAGACCTGTTGTTAAACCTGCCCGGCTTTGCCGATATGCAGGCCGTAAAAAACAACCGGGTTTATATTGCCGATGGCAACCAATATTTTAACCGCCCCGGTCCGCGAATTGTTGATTCGATCGAGATAATGGCCGAGATCATTCATCCAAAACTCTTTACATTTGGGTATGAAGGTAGCGGCTGGATAAAATTTTCTTTTTAAAATATTTTAAAAAGTAGGGTAGTCATATTAAAATTTGTATTTTAGTTTGCAATTTATTGTCGAACCTCATATCAAATTTTTCATGCGCCGCTTTATTATCCTGTTTCTTGCCTCGGCTTTTTGTACCAGTGCAATGGCCCAAACCAATCAACCCGCGTTCAATGCACGCAATATCAGCATTAGCTGGGAAGCTGTACAAAATAATTACAACAAGGGCCAATCATTAAACGCGCTCAATATTACCAACAATGGTCGCCAAACGCTTCCCTCTTCAGGATGGAAACTATATTTTAACTCGGCGCGCGATATTACCCCGGCAACCGTAACGGGCAATGCCGTCATCAACCAGTTAAATGGCGACCTGTTCAGTGTAACGCCAACCACCACTTTTACCGAACTAAAACCCGGTGCAACGGCACGGATTGAATTTTTGGGCGATGAAGTAGTGAACATCAGCGATTCGCCCGAGGGCTTTTACCTGGTTTGGGATGCACAGCCCGAAAAAGGCTATGCAATCGGCAATTTCAGTATTAAACCATTCTCACCGAGCTATATAGGCCTTGTTACTCCTGCAATCATTTATAATCAAAATAAAGCCATAGCCGATGTACCGGAAACACAATTAACTAAAGTATTTCCCACACCGGCTAGTTATAAAGAAACTGACGGCTTTTTTGTATTGACCAACAAATTAGCCATTATGGCCGATCCTGGTTTTGGCAACGAAGTTGAAGGACTAAAAACGGATCTTAAGAAATTATTGGGCACGGAACTAAAAACAGCCGCAGTAAGCAATAACATTTACCTTAAACATGCTGATGGCATGGGTGCAGAAGCCTATAACCTTGATGTAACTGCCGATCATATCACCATCACCGCGTCAACCCCGGCGGGTGCTTTTTATGGCATCCAGTCGCTCAAAACATTAATTCCGGCATCAGCCTACTCCCATCCGCAAAAAGCTATTCAAATACCTTGTGTCGAAGTTAAGGACCAGCCCCGGTTTGTTTACCGTGCATTGTTGCTTGATGTTGCCCGTAACTTCCAAACCAAACAGGAAGTTTTAAAACTGCTGGATGCCATGGCGCTATATAAATTGAACGTGTTCCATTTCCATTTAACCGATGATGAAGGTTGGCGAATAGAGATACCAGCCCTGCCAGAGTTAACCTCGGTAGGTGCACAGCGTGGCCATACGCTTGATAGCAAAACCCACCTGCCTGCATCGCATGGTTCAGGGCCCGATGTTGGTCAACTGGCAGGCAGCGGCTTTTACACGCATGCAGATTATGTGGAGATATTGAAATATGCTACCGCGCGTCATATTATGGTTGTTCCCGAGATTGAGTCGCCCGGCCATGCCCGTGCTGCTGTAAAATCAATGAACTCCCGCTACGCGCGTTTAGCAGCCGAAGGCAAACAGGCCGAAGCTGAAAAATATTCGCTGCATGATATGAAGGACGAATCGGAATACGCATCGGTACAATCATGGACCGACAATGTGATCGATGTTTCGCTGCCATCAACCTATACTTTTTTTGATGAAATCATCAATAACATCGTTTCTACTTATAAAGAAGCCGGCGCGCCTTTAACCACCATCAACTTTGGCGGCGACGAAGTGCCCGCCCATGTTTGGGAAAAGTCTCCTGCGTATTTAACACTAAAAGCCGCCCATCCCGAAATACAAAGTACAAACGATATGTGGTACTACTTTTATGGACGCTTAGGGCAAATGTTAAAAGCCCGTGGCCTGCAGCTGGCCGGCTGGGAAGAAATGACCCTGCGCAAAACCATACTCGATGGCAAACCTTACAACATCCCCAACCCTGATTTTGAGGGCAACCATATCCAGTCCGAAGTTTGGAACAACGTTTTAGGCGACGGGCAGGAAGACCTGGCTTACAAACTGGCTAACGGCGGCTACAAAGTAGTACTGGCATCGGTAACCAATTTGTATTTCGATATGGCACACTACAAATCGTTCGACGAGCCTGGCTATTACTGGGGCGCTTATATTGATGTGGATAAGCCATTCTCTTTCATCCCTTTCGATTACTTTAAAAATACCAAGCTCGATAAAAACGGTCAGCCGCTAAACCCCAATATTTTTGTTGGCAAACAACGTTTAACCGATTACGGCAAAACAAATATCCTCGGCTTGCAGGGTTGTTTATGGGGCGAGAATATCAAAACGCCTGAACGTGCCGAATACATGATATTCCCGTCGCTGCTTAGCCTTGCCGAACGCAGCTGGGCGCCAAACCCTGATTGGGCCACCGAACCTGATACCACTAAAAGCAACGCTGGCTACCAACAGGCCTGGGCCAATTTTGTAAATATTTTAGGCAAACGCGAGTTGCCGCGCCTAACTTATTACAGCGGCGGCTACAACTATCGCATACCAAAACCAGGAGTAATTTTGCAGGATGGCAAGTACCTGGCTAACATGCAATTCCCCGGGTTTACCATCCGTTACACCACCGATGGCAAGGACCCGGATGCAAAAAGCAAGGTATATAACGATGGTGTTACAGTAACCGGACACAATGTAAAATTCCGCGCTTTTGATAATAAAGGCCGCGGCAGTAACGTTTCAGAAACAGTACCATCAAAGCAATAAGCGTATTTTTGTCGTGAGATACGCTTATTGCTATCCTATTGAAATTTTCATTTAATTATCTTCTGTGTTTTTCTTTTTGGAGAAGAATGCGGGTTTGTTAATTGAATGATAATTTGGGCGTTACCCTACGGGTCGGGCTTTCCGCTCATACTGCGCAAGGCCTTAGCCACATGGCCGGTATCCGCTGCAATCCCTAACGCAACCACGTCCACCCACACTCGTTTGTCATCCTGAACGTAGTGAAGGATCTTCTAAAATAGGTAGACGATATGCATGGCGTAGAAGATGCTTCGTTCCTCAGCATGACAAAATCAGGGGGCCGGACCTTATATGGTCACCTTCAACCCTACAAAATAATTCCTCAAAGGCGCAGGGTTATAATACCTGTTCCCTACCGCGTTCAAATCATCACCCAAACTATATTTCTCATTCAAAATATTATCAACCCCGCCGTATAGTTCAAGCCTTGTCTTTATAAACACATGCTGCCATCCGGCTTTGGCGGCTAGTAAATTATAGTGCGGGGCAAAAACACTGTTGGCATCGTTCAATGGTATGCGGGCGGTGTAGTTATGTTCAACGTAAAAATAGATCTGCTGCGGTAATTTTATCTGTACGCTGGTAACATATACTTGTTGCGGTACGCCCGTAAGCTGGTTATGCGTATTGCTGAAAGTAAACTTATCATACGTAGCCGATTCATTAAACTGCAGCCCCCTTACGAATCCCGAACTGTTCTGGCTTATCAGCCAATCCGTAAAAAACAACTCAAAGCCCGGTTGATTGGTGCCACCCGAGTTTAGATAAGTTTCCGTTTCATCGGGGTTTATGTGCAGTATAATGGCGTTTTGCAGTTTATATAAAAACCCCGATACATCCAGGTACATACTTTCATCCTCGTTGCGTAGCCTGAACCCGGTTTCATAATTCCAGCCATATTCGGCCTGCAGGTTGGTGTTGATCACGTTGTCGGTAGGCCTTATCTCGGCTGTAGTAGGTGTTGAATATCCCCTGCTAACCGATAGCCGCCAGGCAAAGTCGTTAGTTATTTGGTACGATAAAGCCAGTCTTGGCATCAACTCCATGTTAAACGGCCGATTGGTAAATCCCGCCTCATTATTCGGGTATACGTTCCTGAATTTGTAATCGTAATAATTCAAGCTCAAAGCGCCCTCAATGTGCAGGTGCTTAAGCAGGTCGGCACTGTATCTGCCGAAAATAAAATGTTGGTTGGTGTTGATTTTATCCAGCGTTTGTGCGGTATCCCTTGCACCCATTACGTTGCCGTAATTGTTTATGTCGGCATCGGTTTGCTGCCATTCCAACCCTACATAGGCTTTCCAAAAATAGCTTTTGGTTTTATCACCCGTAATTTCAAAATAAGTACGCATGCCATAGGTGCTCTCATACCTGTTCTCATAATTGGTGATAAAGGGATTATAAAAATTAACATAGCTGCCATACACAGCCAGCACGTTACGAATGTTATCGGTTATATGCACCTCGTTAACCAGGCCGCCAAACCACATTTTTGTGCCGATAGCAATTTTTTGTTGAATAGCGCCCGGCGTAAACGCCGTAGGCAGCCTTGCATTCTGTGGGTCGGCTTCTTCCTGGGCTAAGGTTAATCCACCGGGCGTTTTATAAAACAGGTCTGAATAAAAAACCAGCGCTTTCAGGTCAGCATTTTTAGCATAAGTATATTTGTCAGTAGCCTGGAAGTAATTGCGGTGCATGCTGCTGTTTTGCCGGTAACCGCCATAAGTTTCGTAAGCCTGGTTAAAATTAAACTGGTTGTTTGTGGTGTGGTTTTGGTAAGCTAAATTTTCATGCACAAGAGAATACGACCCGCCGTCAATCCCCGCCGATACAAAACTGCTGTCGGCATAACGGCTTACCGGGCTGATGAGAACCACGCCGCCCGAGTTGGCGCCAAACAAGCTACCGTCTGGGCCCTTCAGCACTTCAACGCCTTGTACGCTATTAAAATCGATAGCATTAAGGTAAGTATTGCCGCCAGCGTCGGTCAAAGGCAACTCATCATAATATATTTTCACATCCCGTATCCCAAACGGCGACCGCAGTAAACTGCCGCGAATGGATAAACGGTAACTCCCCGGCGAACGCTCTTCCATTCGCACACCCGGAACGGTATTCATGGCAGATACTAATGAGTTGGCAGGTTGTAATTTTAACTGGTCGGGGCTAAGCACACTAACCGATGCGGGTACAGCCAGTACGGGCTGATCAGATAAATAGCCTTTTATTATCACCTCGTTGAGCAGCCTGGCGCTGTCTTTTTTTAAGGAGTCGACCTGCTTTTGTGCAAACGAAACCGCGCTAAAGGCATAAACAAGAAATACAGTTAGGTAAAGTTTTTTCACAGGCAAATTAATCAGGTGAAGCAAAAATACAATTTGTTTTACTACAATTAGTTGCGGGCAATAGTATCAGTATCATTTTGCCGGCAAATACTATTCCAAATAGCTCTATTAATTATGCTATAATTATCATTTATGCAAAAAATACGTTACGCGGCGTGGTTTTGGCGTATCATCGGTTTATTATTATATTTTTGGTATCCTTTATAAATCCCGGGCTACTAAATGCGCTCCATATTTGTTGTATATTTTTTCGTGGTGGTAATGATGGCCATGTCGTTTACTGCCTCGGCGCAAGGCAGCCTCGGCGACCCGATATATACCGAAGATTTTGGGTCGGGCCCAAGCCCGGGGCCGGCTTTGGGGGCTAAAACTAATATGACCTATACTACAGGTTGCCCTAATGATGGCTATTATAGCATTGTAAGCAGCATTGACAACACTAACAATTGCCACTTGGATACCTGGCAAAATCTTGTGCATGACCATACCGGTAATCCCAACGGTTATATGATGTGGATAAACGCTACCATTAATCCGCCGGGCACACCTCCGAACGTTTTTTTTACCTACACCGTACCCACAGGCGCTTTGTGCCCTGAAACAACTTACCAGTTTTCGGTTTATATATGTAACCTCATTAAACAATCCATAAGCGCAGGCACTATCAACCCCAGAATAACATTTGTTATTTCAACACCTGACGGTAAGCAGCTTGAACAGTACACTACACCCGATATTTTGCCGAATGATCCCAGCCAGTCGCCCTGGCAGCTTTACGCCACACCGGCATTCGCGCTGCCTGCCGGTGTTACTAACGTTGTAGTTACTATGACCAATGATGCGAACGGTGGTAATGGTAATGACCTTGTTTTGGACGATATTACGTTCCGTGCTTATGGGCCGGCCATCTCCGCCGGGTTCAATAGTGTGAATGTAACAACTCCCGTACAAGCATGTACCGGCGACCCGGTTTCATTTACACTGGTATCATCTATTCCTGCAAATTCGTATACTGCCCCGGCCTTCCAGTGGCAACAAAATATTAATAATGGAATCTGGACAGATATACCCGGCGCTACATCGGCCAATTTGCCCCAGAATTTTACACCAACCATAGGTACCTATCAATACCGTATAGGTGTAGCCGAAGCAGCGAATATCACCTCTGAAAAATGCCGGGTTTATTCGCCGCCGCTTCAAGTAATTGTTAGCCCCAAAATATTGGCGCCCCCAATTATCACTGCGCCAACCCAAGTATGCGAAGGCCAGCCTTTTACACTTTCCGCAACTGCAACAGGCGGTGTAACTTACGTATGGACCAAACCCGATAAAAGCACCAGCACCGATAACCCATTAATTATTCCTGCTGCAAGCCCTGCGGACGGAGGCACCTATACGGTTGTAGCGTACAATGAAAATAATTGCCCGTCGCCGCCATCAAACCCGGTACAGGTTGCCGTAAACCCAACACCTGTAATTACCGCTACTGCTGATCTTACTATTTGCGAAGGCACTAACACCAACCTGCATGCAACCGGAGGAGTATCATATAGTTGGTCGCCCGGGAAAACGTTGTCTGATTCAACCATGTCGAACCCGGTGGCAACTCCAGCCGACAATATAACTTATAAAGTTACTGTAACCGATAAAAACGGCTGTACCGACACTACATCTGTAAACATTAATGTGTTAAAGGCTCCCATTGCAAATGCGGGGCCGGATAAGGTTATTTTTGAAGGCCAATCGGTAAAATTAACTGCGACCGCACAGTATGCCGATGTTTTTTCATGGACACCAACTACAGGCCTTTCCGATCCCAACATATTAAACCCAATCGCCAACCCT
This sequence comes from uncultured Mucilaginibacter sp., assembly GCA_903915155.1. GTDB lineage: Bacteria > Bacteroidota > Bacteroidia > Sphingobacteriales > Sphingobacteriaceae > Mucilaginibacter. The sequence goes on along the minus strand of CAIWRU010000018.1, from coordinate 41,067 downwards.
ACGGATGATATTACCTATACACTGCACGCAACATCAACCCAAAATTGCGGTACAAGCACCGACGAGGTTTTTGTGAAGGTTTATAAGAAAATAACCATCCCCAATTCGTTTTCGCCCAATGGCGATGGTATTAACGACTTGTGGAATATCGATGCCCTAATTACTTATCCGCAGAGCATCATGACAGTTTTTAACCGCTATGGGCAACAGGTATACCGCGATATTGGGTATAGCAAGCCCTGGAACGGAAAATATAATGGCGAGCAGGTGCCTACAGGCACTTATTACTATGTCCTCGACCTTAAAAACAACACCCCTTTAATGACGGGCTGGGTAGTTGTGGTACGGTAGCCTTTAAGCGATTGTTTACCGATATATAATTAAGACTAATAACAAATTGTTTTTTTATTGACACTGACCCCCATTTACCATGTACCTTTAAGGCATGCACAAAGAACAGCATTTAAAAAGCTCCGATACCATTCGCGATATTGTTATAGGCATGAGCGATGGCTTAACAGTTCCATTTGCGTTGGCAGCCGGTTTAAGCGGCGCTGTTGCAAAATCCGGTATAGTAGTAACGGCCGGCATTGCCGAAATTGTTGCCGGCTCCATAGCCATGGGCCTGGGTGGTTTTTTGGCAGGGCGTACCGAAGCCGACCATTATGCCTCGGAACTAAAGCGTGAATATGATGAGGTTGAACGCGTACCTGAACAGGAAAAACAAGAAGTAATGGAGGTATTTGCCGATTTTGGCCTGTCGGAAAAATTACAGCAACAGGTGGCTGATGAAATGGCCAAGGATACAGATAAATGGGTGGACTTTATGATGCGCTATGAGTTGGGGCTTGAAAAACCACAGGCCAACCGTGCCACTCAGAGCGCAGTTACCATTGGGCTGTCATACATAGTGGGGGGCATCATCCCGCTTTCGCCATATTTTTTTGTAGCTAACTCCCAAACGGCGCTTTATTATTCATGTGCTATTACTTTGGTTTGCTTGTTTGTGTTCGGATATTTTAAAAGTAAGGTAACCGGGCAGCCAGCTGTAAGTGGCGCCTTTAAAGTGCTGTTTATCGGCGCCCTTGCCGCAGCGGCAGCATTCATCATTGCTAAGTGGGTAAGTGGCGGCGGTTTATAGCGTTATTTATTTGCGCTATCTATCATTGCAGTCAGCCTATCTTGCAGTTCATTAGTATAACCGCAATAATTTCCTGCAATGTTGCCATTTTTGTCAATGATATAAAACGCAGGGTAACCCTCATACTGGTAAAGGTTTTGTACAGTTCCTTCAGTGGTATAACTTGTGAAGGTAATTTTACTGTTTGCATTGTGTTTTAAAACGGCTTCTTTTTTATCTATCGGGTATAAAATTGCAATAACCACGTTGGTGTTTTTATATCTTTCCTGGAGCTTTATTAACGTTTGTTCAGCATCGATACAATGTGGGCATCCTACAAAGTCAAAACTTAATAACACCGTTTTTCCTTTTAAATTGTCAAATTGATATGGATGCCCGGCAAGGTCATTAAGGTTTATGTGCGGTGCCTTTGTCCCGTTTGCTAAGGGAGTATAAACTTTTCTAACCGGCAACTTGAAATACCCGGGTATGGTAGCCACTGAAAGATCAGCGAACCCTGCCGGATTAAGCTGATAGTTTTTAAAGGTGTGCTCCTCCAACATGCTTAATACCGTACCGGCATCATCAAATCCCTTGCTATTGTCTCTAATAGAATAAGGCAAGAATGTTTTTTTGTCGATAGTTAAGCTCACATAATCAAATATGTGTTCCTTGTTTTTTACAGAATCATATACAACCACATTTATATGGTAATAAGGGACATTGTTTATTATCGTATCTGTAAGGCTTTTTATTTTAGATGGTGTTTTTAAATACTTATCTAACTGCTTGCTCCAATATAAAATATTTCTGCTGTATTGACTTGTAACCGCATCGGTACTAATGCTGTAAGTGCTATCACTTAAATTCAGTTCAATGGTCTTGTTCCCATCAAAAGTTTGCGTAGCTGTTTTGTTTGTTAGTTTAAAATAACCGCCAATCTGCATCTCATTTGGCATTTGTGTTATTTGTACATGGGTGGTATCAATATAAGCGCTTTCCTGGAAAGAAAATTGAAACTTTAAAACATCGTCGTAACTGATGTTCTTATATTTTTTTACTTCTTGCAATGTCTTTTCCAGTACCTGCGACTTTACATTTATTGATAAAAAAGACAGTAAGGCAATTAAAAGCAGCTTTTTCATGAATCATGATTTAAAGCTAAACTAATAAATTAGTTTTATATTGTAGTTGGTTATGTTTTTCTATACCTCTGCCAAATACTTATGCACAAAGCTTATCGCCATTGAGCCTTCGCCAACGGCCGATGCTACCCTGTTCATAGCGCCCGAGCGTACATCGCCTGCGGCAAAAATACCGGGGCAACTGGTTTCCAATAAAAATGGGTCGCGTTTATGTTTCCATATCCTGCCAAATTCGTCACGTACACGCAAATCCCGCCCGGTTTCAATAAAACCTTTGTTGTCCCGTAAAATATCAAGCTTTATCCAGTCGGTATAAGGTTTGGCGCCGATAAAAATATACAACCCGGCAGCGTCTTTAGTTGCAGTTTCTTTGGTTTTTACATTCAATAGCGTTAATTGTTCTAATGAATTATCACCCATAGCTTCAATGATCTCAGTATCGGGCAAAACGGTGATGTTAGGGATGTTATCAATTTGCTGTATCAAATAGGCCGACATGGTATAGCTCAGGCTATCTTTACGTATGACGATGTAAACGTTCTTGGCGAATTTGGAAAGATAAACCGCCGCCTGCCCCGCCGAGTTCCCGCCGCCGATAACATATACCTCTTTATCTTTACAAGCCGATGCCTCGGTAGTTGCTGCACCGTAATAAATGCCCGCGCCGGTAAAGTTTTCAACGCCTTTGGTTTCTAACTTCCGGTAATCAACCCCGGTGGTTATAATTACGGCCCGACTGATAATTTCCGGGCCATCATCTAGTATAATGGTTTTATAGCCGTCTTTTTGTTTAATATCATTTACCGCTTGTGGCGATAAAAATTCCGCGCCTAAGCGCATGGCCTGGCTAATGGCTCGCCGGGTAAGATCTGCGCCGCTTAACCCTGCCGGGAAGCCCAGGTAATTTTCTATCCTCGAACTGGTACCTGCCTGCCCACCGGGGGCTTTGCGTTCTATCAATAATGTCTTCAACCCTTCCGAAGCGCCATATACCGCCGCCGCTAAACCTGCCGGTCCTGCACCTATGATCACCACATCATAAATATCATTAGTTATTTGCGGATTGGCCCCGATTTTTTCGGCTATTGCCCGTATGGTAGGTTGTGTTAACAGCGCACCATCGTCAAAAACCACTAATGGCAATTGATCCGTAGCTATTTTATTTAGGTTGATAATATCCTGTGCTTCCGGGTTCTTTTCTATATCGAACCATTTGTAAGGCACCAAGTTACTGGCCAGGTAATCCTTAACCAAATGCGATTGCGGCGAGAACTGGTAACCAACCACTTTTATCCCCTTAAAATCGGGGATATAGTCACTTTGCCAGTCTTCCAGCAGATCATTTATAACGGGGTATAGTTTTTCCTCGGGCGGGTCCCAGGGTTTCATCAGGTAGTAATCAAGCTGCACGTCATTAATGGCTTTTATAGCCGCGTCGGTATCGGAATAGGCGGTAAGCAATACCCTTTTCGCGGTCGGAAATACTTTGATAGCCTTCTCCAGCAAAGCTACTCCTTCCATTTCCGGCATACGCTGATCGCTGATGAACATGGCAATTACGTCCGAGCTGTTTTTCAGGTCGGTAAAAGTTTCCAGCGCCTCATTTGCCGAAGTGGTACTTAAAATTTTATATTCTTTGCCAAATTTGGTTTTAATGTCGCGGGTTATGGCGCGTAAAACCTGGGGGTCATCATCTATCAAAAAAATTATCGGGCGTTCCATGGGTTGTGTGCTGTTTGGTTAATGTGATGAATTTCTTTTTTAGCCATCGATGGGAAAACAAACCTCAAATTCTGTACGATGCGGTACTGATTTTACTTTTACTGATCCATTGTGCTGTTGTACAATGCGCTGTACCACTTCAAGGCCCATTCCTGTGCCCTTGCCTATTTCCTTGGTTGTAAAAAATGGGTCGAATATCTGCGATACTATTTCAGCAGGTATGCCAGGGCCATCATCCATAATGCAAACCTGTACAAATTCGCGGTCCTTTTGTGTTTTTATAGTTAGGGTGCCCTTGCCGTTTGGCTCCATGGCATCAAGCGCGTTGTCAATCAGGTTTGTCCACACCTGGTTCAATTCGCCTATCATAGCTTTTACCGGGGGTAATGTATTGTCAAACTCTTCAACCAAAGTAATATTGCCTTTTTTTAATTTATAGCCAAGCATAGTAAGCGTATTGCGTATGCCATTATGAATATCGGCATATTGCTTATCAGCGCCGCGGTCCATGTGGGTAAAGGTTTTAACCGAGCTTACCAGTTCGGCAATGCGCCGCGATGATTCCTGTATATCTTCCACCATTCGTTCCGTAACCAGCAGGTCGCTTATCCAGTTAAAAACCGGGGCTAAATAAGCATCGGGTATATGCTTACTAAAGCGTTCAAGGCTGTCAACATCAAAATTAAAATCGACAAAATTTTCCGCTATGTCATAGTTGTCTTCCACGCCATGTTCATCCAGCCAATCGGTAAGTTCGTCTTCGCGTTTTGATTTTTCTTTCAGGCTTAAAACAGGCCTGTCTTTTTCGGTTAATATTTTAAAAAGTTCCTGTTGTACGCCATCTACCTGCTCGGCATCCATTTGTATGGCTATTACTTTTTTAAAGCCTTCGGGCTGCATTTTTAAATGTTCGCGCAGCGATACAGAATCGCGCACAATGGCCGATGCCGGGTTATTCAGCTCATGCGCCAACCCGGCCGAAAGCTTACCTAATGCCATCATTTTTTCGTTCTGTTGCTGCATGGTTGTAAAGCTGCGTACACGGTTGCTCATTTCATGCACCAGCGCCTGGGTAAGCTCAAACTGGGTTTCTATCATTACCCTTATCTTATCTGTAGGATATGAAAGTACCAGCACATCGCCCATGCTCCTTATATAAACTTTTGAAACCATTCCCCTTGAATAAGGCAGATAACCTGTTATATCACCGGCTTCAAAAATAGCCAGTTCGCGCTTGCTGCCGTTTTGTATTAACGAGCCTTCCAGTTGCCCGGTAATAATAAAGTGCGGCCCCGTCATTGGCAGGCCCGGGCTTGTCAATAGTTCGCCATCGGGTATTGTCCGCTTCTCGCTGTGGTCAATAAGCCATTGCAATTGCTCATCCGGAACTTGCTGTAATGCTTCAAAAGCTTTTAGGGCGGAAACGGTTACTGTGCTCATATAGCCAAATATAGGCACTCTCGGTTTAGTTTTTGTCAGCTAACCGCTGTAATCATAATAAAATAAATTTATCCATCTGCTCATCAGTAAACTTCAGGGTATCTTCTTTAAAAAGGTTACCATCCGCATCTACTTCCTGCTTGGTGTTAGCGATATGCAGTTTTAGCGGCAGCACATGCAGGTTTAAATAATGGCATACGCCTGTAAAATGGTCTATGCCGCGTATGTTGCCGTATTTACCTGCCGACACCCCCACTAACGCTGCCTTTTTTTCATAAAAGCTTTCGGGGAACGCACAGGCATCTATCATTACCTTTAAAACGCCGGGGTAACTGCCATTATATTCAGGGATTATAAAAATGAATTTATCGGTTTGGGTAATAATTTGCTGTATTGGCTCAAACGCTTCGTTACGCCCTTTAAGTAATGCGGTCACCATTAGGTAGGGCGGCAGGTCGATAAGCGATAGCAGGCCCGCTTCCACGCCTTTTTCGCGCAGCCTTTTCTGGTAGTATTTTGCCACTTTAAGCGTTGTGCTGCCGGGCCTGTTGGTTGATGATATAATGGTGATCATTTAATTTATAGTTATTGAAAATATTATGTGACATACGAAGCTTTTAATACTTTGTAGTCTGTTTATATAAAGCCGTGCATATTAACTTTTTAAGCCGGATATTGTGTGTAAGTAGCCAAAAAATGTGAGTAAAATTACATCCCTTAACCGCTTAACCCATGGTGCAAAATGCAAGCAATTATTAACTTTGTATTTTAGCACCGCTTTAAAACTTAACGAAGTTAGAAATTTATGTTTCTAATTGCCGTTTGTTATAAAACTCAATAATAAAATTTAATATACACAATGAGTAAAATTATTGCTTTAGCCAACCAAAAAGGCGGCGTAGGGAAAACTACATCATCCATTAACCTGGCAGCAAGTTTAGCCGTTTTAGAATACAGGACACTATTGGTTGATGCCGATCCGCAGGCCAATTCAACATCGGGCATAGGGTTCGATCCGCGCAATATAAAAAATAGTATTTACGAGTGTATCATCAATAATATTGATCCGCACGAGGCCATACAGCACACCGATACCCCAAACCTTGATCTGCTGCCTGCGCATATCGACCTGGTGGGTGCCGAAATAGAGATGATCAACCTCGAGAATCGTGAGTTTAAAATGAAGGAAGTACTGGATGGACTTCGTCATGAGTATGATTTTATCATCATCGATTGCTCGCCGTCGTTAGGTTTGATCACTATTAACTCATTAACCGCCGCCGATTCGGTAATTATACCGGTGCAGTGCGAATACTTCGCTTTGGAAGGCCTGGGCAAATTGCTCAATACCATAAAAATTGTACAAACCCGTTTAAATACCACGTTAAAGGTAGAAGGCATTTTATTAACCATGTATGATGTGCGCCTGCGCCTGAGCAACCAGGTGGTTGAGGAAGTACGCAATCATTTTGAAGACATGGTATTTGATACCATCATACAGCGCAATACACGTTTGAGCGAGGCCCCGAGCTTCGGTATATCAGTTATTATGCATGATGCTACCTGCAAAGGCGCTATAAATTATTTGAACCTTGCCCGCGAAATTATACGCAAAAACGGGTTGGTTGAGGACCAAACCGCGGCAACTACCGAAACAGCTTAACAAATGAGTGCAGAAAAACGAAATGCCCTGGGGAAAGGGTTAAGCGCCTTGCTTAATGATTCTGTAAGCGTTATGCCCGATAAAGGCAGGCCAATGGGGTCATCGCCCGAGGTAAATGATATGGGTTCGGTTAATGAGATCAGGATAGCCGAAATTGAGGTGAACCCTTTTCAGCCGCGCACTGATTTTGATCAGCAGGCATTACAGGAATTATCCGAATCAATAAAACTACAGGGCCTTATACAGCCCATAACCGTTAGGCGCGTTAACGCGCATAGCTACCAGTTAATATCGGGTGAACGCCGTTTGCGCGCGTCGAAACTGGCAGGCTTAACCCAGATACCGGCCTACGTACGTACCGCTAACGACCAGCAAATGCTGGAAATGGCGCTTATTGAAAACATACAGCGCGAAAACCTCAATGCAATTGAGGTAGCGCTTAGCTTTCAACGGATGATAGAAGAATGCAACCTTAAACAGGAACAGCTGGGCGAACGTGTAAGCAAAAACCGCTCGACCGTTACCAATTACCTGCGCCTGTTAAAGCTGCCGCCAACCATACAGGCATCCATCCGCGACGGCGCTTTGAGCATGGGCCATGCCCGCGCATTGATAGGTATTGACGACCCCGCTAAACAATTATTTATCCATCAGCATATTAAAAAGGAAGGTTTATCCGTTCGTAAGGTTGAAGAACTGGTACGCGATATGCAAAAGCTACCGGTAAAAAAAGAAGGTAAACAGCCGGAGCCTATCGCTTATCATTTACAAAAGATAGAGGATGACCTGGCATCAAAGTTTAGTACAAGGGTTAAACTTAAAGTTAACGGCAAGGGAAATGGTACTATTGAAATACCATTTTTATCAGAGGATGACCTTGGCCGCATCCTTGAAATGTTGGATTGGTAAAAATGTGTAAATACCTGCTCGTAGTTTTTTTGGTAGCCGGCATTGCCTTTTCGGCTATGGCGCAGGGCCCGGTGCTTAATGCAAAACCTACCCCGAGGGATAGCATTAACCAGCGATCTGATTCGGTTACCTCCAAACGCTTTGCACCCAAAGTAAAACACGGCGATGATAAGATATATCATCCCGATAGCACCCACAGCCCGCATAAGGCGGTTATGCGCTCATTAATGATACCCGGCTGGGGGCAGATATATAACCACCAATGGTGGAAAGTACCTATAATTTATGCCGGCCTTGGCCTGCTGGCTGATGCTATTGCCTTTAACCAGCGTTATTATGCGCCTAATCTCATAGTAGCCAAATACTATGAGCATGGTACGCCGTATTCTCCGAGTCTGCCTCAGGCCGCGCTTTATCAAACCTATATTACCTATAACGTGCCGCAGCAAACCGTATATAATTTGGTTGACAGCTACCGCCGTAACCGCGATTTGAGCATTTTAGGCTTTTTAGGCGCCTGGGGCATCCAAATGGTTGATGCTTACATTGATGCTAAATTCCAGCACTCCTACACCATGGATACTGATTTCTCATTCAGGATACAACCTGCAATAATTAACCAGCAGCAGCCCATCTATGCTTTATATAGCGGATCTTATATCCCGGGCGTAAAGCTTACCATGTCGTTTTAATAATAGTATCCGGCCAAAGCATTAATTTTTAAGCTAATGTACTGCGCACAATGTGAAAATGGCTCAATTATTCCCGGTATAAAACTTACCTTTACAGTCCAATAATTATTAGTTTATCGCCACAAAAAATATTTATACTGATGAAGATAGCATTATTAGGTTACGGGAAAATGGGTAAGATAATTGAAAAGATTGCCACCGACCGTAAACACGAGATTGTGTTAAAAATTGATTTCGATAACCTGCACGAGCTTACTGCCGAAAACCTGAAGCAGGCCGATGTAGCTATTGAGTTTACTACGCCATCATCGGTAATATCAAATATTAATGTGTGCTTTGATGCGGGCGTACCCGTGGTTGTGGGTACAACCGGCTGGTATGATCAGCTCGACGAAATAAAACAACAATGCGAAGATGGTAACCATACCTTGCTATATGCCACCAATTTTAGCGTAGGTGTAAACATCTTCTTTCACGTAAATAAAATACTGGCAAAGCTAATGAACAACTATCCCTACTACGAGGTACAGGTAGAGGAGATTCATCACACGCAAAAGCTTGATTCGCCAAGTGGCACCGCCATCACCATCGCCGAAGGCATAATTGAAAACCTTGATGCCAAAAAAAATTGGGCCAATGTTTTGGTTGCCGATGGAAAAGATAGCGATGATAATGTTGGCAACAGCGCCCTGCTTATTGAATCATACCGCATGGATAGCGTACCCGGCACCCACACGGTAATTTACGACTCGGAAGTTGACAGTATTGAATTTAAACATACTGCCCATAACCGCAATGGTTTTGCACTTGGCGCAGTGCTGGCGGCTGAATGGCTGAATGATAATACCGGTTTCCATTCTATAAACGACATGTTTAACTTCGATATTTAACAACCACCTGCATAATGAATATAGCCGGCTTCTTCCTCTTTTTTATTGTTCTAATAATACTGCCGTATATTGGGCTCTATAAATTATTTCAAAAAGCCGGTCGCCCGGGCTGGGAGGCTATCATACCCATCTATAATTTTTATATAACCACAAAACTAAGCGGCAGGCCCGCCTGGTGGACAATATTGCTGTTTGTGCCTTTAATAAACGTATTTGTTTGCATTGGCTTAACTATCGATCTTTTAAAATCATTCGGTAAATTCAGCCTGCGCGAACAGGCCGCCGGCATACTGCTACCATTTATATTCCTGCCTAAATGGGGATTTGATAGTACAACAAAATATGTGGGCCCATCGGCTACTCCTGAATTTAAGGAGAAACATCAAAAAACGTTGAAAAAATCAACATCCCGCGAATGGACAGAGGCTATTATTTTCGCGGTTTTAGCGGCTACTTTGATACGCACATTTTTTATCGAGGCTTACACCATACCCACACCATCAATGGAGCGATCATTATTGGTTGGCGATTTTTTATTTGTAAGCAAGCTTAACTACGGCCCCCGCACACCGATGACACCTATTGCTTTCCCTTTCGCACACCACACCATGCCCGTGTTAGGCACTAAGGCTTATTGGGATGGCTGGGAATTGGGTTACCATCGCTTACCCGGTTTTGAAGAGGTAAAAAAGGGTGATGTGGTGGTTTTTAATTACCCGATGGATGCTGATTCGCCGTTATACCGCCCGGTTGATAAACAGGAAAATTATATAAAACGTTGCCAGGGCACACCCGGCGATACCCTAAGCGTAGTTAACGCGCAGGTTTATGTGAACGGCAAAGCAATGCCAAACCCGCCCGGCGAACAAACAGAGTACACTTATAAAACAAACGGCACAGAAGTTAATCCTGATGTATTTGACGAACTGAATATCACTTTATATAGTCCGCCTGTCCCTACTATGACCGCAGCATCAGCCAAAATATTCGGTGGGTATTCAAATGTAAAGGACCTTAAGCCGATCATTGCGCCGAGAGGCGAATCTGATCCGCTTTACCCGGTTTTCCCCCGTGGTGCTGTAGCCAATTACCCGGCGTATGCCATGCTGAATGGTAAATTGCCACAATACAAATGGAACGTAGATAATTTCGGGCCTGTTATCGTTCCGAAAAAAGGGTGGACAGTAAAACTCGACAGCATGACTTTCCCGGTATATGAGCGTTGCATTGAAGTTTATGAGCACAATAAGGTAGAGGTTAAAGGCGATGATATATTCATCAACGGGCAAAAAACAAATAGCTATACGTTTAAAATGGACTATTATTGGATGATGGGCGATAACCGCCATGATTCAGAAGATTCGCGCTTCTGGGGTTTTGTACCCGAAGACCATATTGTGGGTAAGGCTGTATTTATATGGATGAGCTTTGACGATAACGCCAGCTTTCTGCACAAGATACGCTGGAGCAGGCTGTTTAATTTTATCCATTAGTGGTTTTAGGGGTGAGGCATGAACTGGAAATTTTGGAAAAAGAATAAACCCAAACCCCAAAAAAGGAGAAGCGCCTTACGCGAATGGATAAACGCCATATTTTTTGCCGTAATTGTTGCTATAGTTATCAGGGCCTTTTTTATCGAGGCCTATGTTATCCCAAGCGGCTCAATGGAAAGCACGCTTTTAGTGGGCGATTTTCTGTTTGTAAGTAAGGTAAATTATGGCGCACGCACACCCATTACCCCTATCGCTTTTCCCTTCGCGCAAAACACTATGCCGTTAACAGGCAAGCGCTCCTATTGGGATGGCATACAATTACCTTATTTCCGCCTGCCGGGCTTTAGCCATGTGAAACGTGGTGATGTAGTAGTGTTCAATTACCCTATGGATATTGACTCACCCCTGTACCGCCCAATAGATAAGCAGGAGAATTACATCAAACGCTGCCAGGGTACTCCCGGCGATACGCTGGCCATAAGGAATGGCCGTGTTTTTATTAATGGCGAACCTGAAGGCATTCCCCAATATTTACAGTCGGCCTATATTGTTCATGCGGATGGAACAACAATCGCCCCCAATACTATAAAAACACTGGGCATTACTATAAGCCAGCAATTTACCACCACGGATTATGAAATGCTAATGACCCGCCAGGCTGCAGCCAAAATAAAGACGAATGCAGGTGTCATCTCTGTACGCGAAAGCACACAATTAAACGGCGTTTACGATGGAGATATATTTCCGCGCGACCCGAATTTCCGATGGAACGTAGATAATTACGGGCCTATCATCATCCCCAAAAAAGGCTGGACGGTAAAACTCGATAGTCTTACGCTACCCCTTTATCGTAGGGCCATACAGGTGTATGAGAATAATAAATTACTGGTGCTTGGCAACGATGTTTTGATAAACGGAAAAAAAGTCGACACCTACACCTTTAAAATGAACTACTACTGGATGATGGGCGATAACCGCCATAACTCCGAAGACTCGCGCTATTGGGGCTTTGTACCCGAGGATCACATAGTAGGCAAAGCTATACTCACCTGGATGAGCGTTGATAGCACCGGGTCGTTTTTTAGCAAGATAAGATGGAACCGGGTGTTTAAGCCGATTCATTGACAGCCTTAGCAAATCTTAATAATAGCTGCGGGTCAGGGATATTCTTCAGGTATCTCTCTTTTTCAGATAGTTTACACGCACCAAAATAATCGCCTGCCATGCCTTCCATATCCAGCATCAATTGAAAATGTAAATGTGGTGGCCAGTTGCCGTTTACTTCGGCTGTGCCAAATGTTGCTATTTGCTGCCCGCTCGTTACAGGCATACCGATGGTTAGGCCTGCTAAACTTTCGCGACTTAAATGCCCGTACAGGCTATAAAGTGTTCGTTCGTTCAGATGGTGTTCTACGATTATGGTCGGGCCATAATCGCCGAAGTTGGCGTTGTCCTTAAAGCTATGAATTTTTCCGTCGAGCGGTGAGTAAACGGGCGTACCGCCATCGCTCCAGATATCTACGCCTAAATGCAGGCGACGGGGTTCATCAGTGGTATCAAATTGTTCGCGGTTATCATAAATGGTACGCAGTTCCATATAGCCGCCAATGCCGTAGCGACAATGATTATCCGCCAGTTTTTTATTTACCCAAGCGCTAAAATTCGCTGTATCATTAACCAGTGCCGGGCTTAGTTCGGCATTACTTTTTGTAAGGTCGAATTTGAACAGCTTGTCGGTAGCCGCATTATAGTCAACCACATTGCTTATGTGCTGCGGGTGGTCATTCAGCCATATTGCCAAGCGCGAAGTAGCATCCATAGTAAGACTTACTCCGGATCTTTTTGGCGTTCCTCTTTGTTTAGCTTGTCGAATATCTTGTCCATGCGGTCGACGTATTCGCTGGTATCGTCCACAAAAAATTCAAGCTGCGGTATAATGCGCACCTGGTCTTTTATGCGCGAGCCTAATTTGTAGCGTATTTCTGATGCGTGCTGTTTAATGGTTTGCAAAGCCAGCTGTGCGTTGGCATTACCAAAAAAGCTTAAGAATATGCGTGCTATGGCCAGGTCGGGCGTTACGCGAACCTTTGTTATGGTAACCATTGTATTTGGCAAATAATTGTTGCCCTCGCGCTGAAATATGGCGGCCAGGTCCTGTTGAATTACCCCGGCGAATTTTTGCTGACGTTTTGATTCCATGTCTTTTGAAGGTAAAAGGTTAAAGGCGAAAGGTTAAAGCTTTTTTACAGCCGATAATTCTAATCCCCCATCGCATCTGCAATATATATTGTTTATTCTATTTTTCAACTGTTAAATTAAATACCTTTCGCCTTTCAGCTTTCACCTCAACACTACAACTCCCCTTTAATATCATCCAATCCCTTCACGCTCAACTTGGCGCTAATGCCCGATGCTATTACTGCTATTACCCCAACTGTTAACAGTACCATCACAAAATCCGTGGCTCTTAGCTCAATGGGGTAGGCATCAATTACGGTCATGTTGCCGCCCATTTTTATCCAACCATAATGTTGCTGTAAAAGGCAAAACGCCAACCCCAGCACCATCCCCGCTATACAACCAATGCCCGATATCATCATTCCCTCAAAAAAGAAGATGCCCTGCACCAGCCTTTTCCCTGCGCCCAGGCTGCTCAATACGGCTATGTCCTTCCGTTTGTCTATCACCAGCATGGTTAACGAGCCTATGATGTTGAATATGGCGATGATGAGCACAAAAACCAGTATCATGAATATAAACCAACGTTCGTAGTTTAATGTTTTGTATAATTCGGTATCCTGCTGAATGCGGTTCTTCACCGTATATTTATTGCCTATTTTATCCTGCACTTCCTGTTGCACAATATCCAGGTTAGTGCCCTTTTTATAATTAATTTCTATCGAGGTTACATTCACGGGCTGCTTCAACAGGTCACGGGCGAAACTGATGGGGGTAACCGCTATATCATCAAAATCGGCCTGAATGGTAAACACGCCCGAGGGATCAATACTGCGCACCACAAACTCATTCAGCGGGTCGGAGCCACCCATGGCGTTACGGTTTGGCGCGTAAATGCGCAATGGGTCTGGGCTGTTCAAATTCACCCCCAGGCTGCCCGCTACCGTGCCGCCAATAACCGCGTAATTTAAACCGCCCGTTTTTAAAGTAAATGAGCCATCCTGTATAGTGCTATCGAGTTGTTTATTTTTTAAAAAATCGTCGCTAACGCCCTTTATGGTGCCGATGAACTGCTTGTTGCTGTACATCATCAGCGCCTTTTCCTGCAAGACCTCGGTATAGGAAAATACGTGTGCATCCTTATGTATCTGAGCGAAATATGGTGCAGTAGGATCAAAGGTTTTACCGAGGCGAGGTTCAATCTTTAGTTCGGGGGTGAAGTTGCTGTAGAGCCCCAGTATCACATGCTCAAAACCGTTGAAAACCGACAAAATAATAACCAGCGTCGCGCTGCCGATAAACACCCCCAGCATACTTATGCCCGAGATGATATTAATGGCGTTCATCTTCTTCCGCGAAAAAAGGTACCGCTTAGCTATATAGACCGATGTATTCAAATTGTATAGTTTAAAGTTTAAAGTTCAAAGTCGAAAGTTTAAAGCGCAAAGAACTTTTGACTTTCTACTTTTAACTTCTCCCCGCTAAGTTAAAAAAAGGGATTGGTTTCTTTTTCGTAACCTATAGTTGTTTCCGGGCCATGACCAGGATACACCGTACAATCACCCGGAAGTGTGAATAATTTCTCCTCAATGTTCTTCAACAGCAGCAAATGATTGCCGCCCGGCAAATCACTGCGACCAACACTACCGCGGAACAGCACATCGCCGCCCACCAGTATATTATCCTTGCGGTTATAAAAGCACAAATGCGCGGGCGAGTGCCCCGGCGCGAATATCAGTTCCAAAGTAGTGTTGCCAAAGCTTATGGTGCCTGTCTCGGGCAAATACACCTCGGGCAGTGGCGATAGTTCATACCTGAACCCCATACTCGGTGCATAGGCAGGCACGGCATCCAGTATCTCCTGCTCGCCGATGTTGAATTGCGGCTTGAGGCCATACTGGTCGAATACAAAGCGGTTGCCCAGCACATGGTCAATATGGCAATGCGTGTTGAGCAGCAGCACCGGTTTAAGGCCCTTATCGCGGATAAAGTTCACCACCGCGTTCTGTTCCGCTGCCGTGTACATACCCGGGTCGATGATGGCGCACTCGCCGCTGTCGTCGTATAAAACTATGGTGTTCTCCTGGTAGGGGTTGTTTGCGAATACTTGTATCATTAGCCCCCCAACCCCCTAAAGGGGGAGTTGAAGGTATGCAAAGGTAAGCCGATGCACGCAAACCGCCAACTATCAAACTGCCTGTTTTGAATGCTTTTTGGCGCGTTCACTTTTCATTGGATATCAGCAAATTGGCATAACCCAAACATAGCCTAAACGAACCCAAACACCACCTAAACAGGGCCTAAACACCCCATAAACAGTACCCAAACGAGCCCAAACAAACCGAAACAAACATAAACGCTACCCATACACCCCCAAACACTTAAGGCGTTAATAAACAGAAGTTTAAACATTTTCCAGCGTTCAAAAGTGGTGAATAACCGTGAACGCGATTTTTTTACTACCCACGCGCAACCCGGGCCAGGAACCCCGAACCAAACCACGAAAATGTTGTTTAATTTTACACTATGGCCGATGTACACAGTAAGGAAACGAGGAGTTATAGTTCAGGTACCCCACAGGAAATAAGATAATCCACTATCGAATTGTAATGGCCTGGGTTTCTCGTATGATCGTCACTACTTCCTTTGGGAATAAAAATTATCATTCCCTCTCTTGCCCTTGTTAGCAGAACTCTATATTTATTAATTATATATTTCCTCTTTTCAAGAGTATTTGCGTTATTCCATTTATATCCTGAAAAAGTTTTAAAAATCCATTTGTTCTTATCCCTGAATAAATCAATATCCCAGCATACGCCCGCCCAATCCAATTCTAATCCTTGCACTTTGTATTCAGTAGCCGGAATTTCTAAATAATAGGATGATCTCACATCATTGCGGTCATTTAAAAACCATTCAGCAGGTTCGAATTCTGTCCTGACATCTAAGCCTGTTGCTTTTAATCGCCTACCACCTGAACTCGCAACTAAGCCCATTCTTCTTGAACCTTGACATTTATCTTTAAGCCAACTTTTTGCTTTTTCTAAATCTCTAGTCAACACTATTGGATATTTGGATAATTTATTTTTAAAAATTTCTTTTGCTTCATTTGATTTATCTGTCAAGACAAGACTAACCCAATTAGATAAATCTTCGGCTTTGTAAGAGCGTAAGGATACATTTAAATGCAATGATGGATCTTCAATAATTTCGACATTTTTTGGCAGGATGTTGAATAATGTAAGGTTACCGGTACTATGATCTCCAATTTTGAGTTGAGGCGATATATATACTTTCCAATTATTATATTTTTCTTCAATAACTCTTCCCCATTCCGGTAAACCGGCTTCACCAGTATTTATTTCTTGTCCACCGCCAACCAAAGCAACAATTACAGCCCAATCATCATGCCTATTCATAATCTCAAACATCATTTCTGGCTCTGAAGAATTTCTTTGAAATTTTTTCATCGATTGTTCTGCATCCCATGCTCTTTGTGCCTCGTCAAAAATTACAATTTTATTATTAGCAATTTTTCTATTCGGTATTTTTTCGTCTGTATAGTACAACTTAAAATAATTGTGAACATTCTCTATGAAAGCAATAATTCTTTCGGATTCTTTTACTTTAGCTGAAGATCCTGCTTTTTTTAATTTCTTATTTGCATCACGCGATAAAGCTGTACGCAAGACTTTAATTAAGGGAACATTGCCTGAAAGAAAAGTTGATAAGGAACCCTCTTTATTTTGAAAATCTTTGTGATGGGCGATATTAAGACCGGCTAAAGTTTTTCCAGCACCTGGTACCCCTGTAATGAAACAAATAATTTTTTGATTGCTGGCTTTTGCTAAAGTTATTGCATTAATAACAGCATCTGTAGTTTTGGTCAAATTGATCCTTTTAGCATGTGATCGCGTTATTTCAGTTACAGATTTACCAGCGTATAAAGTTCGAGCAGCTTCAACTATGGTTGGAGTAGGTGAATAGTCACTTTCATTCCATTTAATATAATTAATTAAGAAAGTACTATCACTAAACTTGTTAATTACAATATTTAGCTTGTCACTTAAATCTTCCGAGTTGGCGAACACAATATTTTGAACAAAATTTTCAATTTTAATTAGTTCAGTTGACAATGAATTGCCTGTAGTGGCCACCAATAAAGGAACAATTATTTTATCTCTCGATTCAAAATGAAAATCCCTAATATCTAAACAATAGTCTAATAATTGTTCTTTATCTATTCCTATATATTCTGATTTTCCCACTTTAAATTCAACTACTATTATCAAATTATTAGCTATAATTACTGCATCTATCCTTTTATCCCTTCTTGCAATTGGATATTCTAATAATATTCCAAAAGTTGACGCATTGGGATTAACACTAATCAACTTAATAAATGAAGATTTTAGAATGTTAATTTCTTCAATCCAAGAAAAAGTTTGGGTGTGTAGTTGTTGATGAAAACCTGCTGCACCAGCTTGTGTAGTGAGAGAACCAATAATTGAATCATTATCATCATCAATAAAATCGACAAGAGTATTTGAATAAAATGCTCCCATTATTTATTGAAATTAGGGGAGTCGAAAAAATCCTTAAATGGGATTTCTAAAGCATTAATAAGCTTAGCCAGATTTTCAATAGATATATTTCGTCTGCCATTTTCAACATCGGTAACATAGGTTCTGTCAATTTCCGCCTTATTAGCTAAAGCCTCTTGGGAGATACCAATTTTATTTCGGAGTTCTTTTATCCTCAAGCCGACTTTGACCTTTATGCTCATTTGAGCAAGTTGGTATTTTGTTGACTATAAGTCAACGGACTATAAGTGTCAATTTATTTTTATATTTGATTAAAAATTACCAATGAATAAGGATTTGACAAACTCACTATTTGCTATTTATAAAAATAGTTTACACTTAGGAAATTTAAAAGCCATTAATAAAAATGCAGCGATTCGGGTTTATCTTTTGGACTCCGGATATTCCAAAAAAGATTTTTCTAACATCCAACTTATGAATAGATATGATGCTATTATAGCTATAAAAGATATTCATTATTTATGAAATGCTTCGACATTGCAATTCATTTAGTATAAAATTAAAGAGAGAGACCGGCATCTTATCACCCACCTCTCCTCACACCTACACCAGCCTTTTTCTTCTCACCCTTTTTAATCAACACAATGTTAGCATAAACCAGCCCTGCCAGTAAAGCATACATAATTACGTTTTGGTACCAGGTGCCGGCGCTAAAATAATGATTTATGTACTCCATAATATATTATGCTGATTGCAGGGTTTGGCCATAAGCCAGTGCAATGTTTTTTAAAGTATTCATGTTTACGGGCTTCAAAAAATAGCCTTTTACAAAGGGGTATTTTTCCGCATTTATTTTATCAGCCGGGTTTATGGAGCAGCTGATAATAAAAATGTGTATAGTTTTGTCGATAGCAGGGTATAGTTTTCTGAACCTGTCCAGAAAATTAAAGCCGTTAAATCTCGGCATAAAAAGGTCCAGGAAAATAACGTCGGGCAATTTACTTTCGTCAAGGCAATCATCTTCCAATTGGTTTATAGCCGCTTCGGCATCAAAACACAACTCCTTACCCGGGAAAAGCCCGTGCAATCCCAACATCCTGTCCATAATAAAATGATCCGTCTCACAATCGTCAATCACCAATAGTTTACTCATGGCGCATTAAAGGCAAACACCGTACCGCAATTGTAAAATTATTAATTATAAGGAAACCACACTCGCCGACCACGTTGCGCAGTACAAGATAATATCAACCCCAAAACAAAATCCCACCAACCCCGTATAAACCCATAAACCTGATTCAATTTTTGATCATCATGCAAAAAATAGCACTGTTTACAATCATACTGCTTACCTTTTTCACCGGCAGCCTGCTGGCCGAAACCACCGGTAATGAGGCCTTGCGCAGCGATACCTCGGCCTCGGTAAAACAGGCCCAAAAGGATGCCCATAAATTCAAGCTCAGCAAAGCCGACCTCAAAATATTCCGCCAAAACCGTAAAAACGCCACATCCGACTTTTTTAAGCCCACAACCGCCACCACAGCCAACGCCGCGCTGCTGCAAGACTCAACCTACGTAAAAGCCTTCCGCGATGAGGCCTACCACAAGGCGCTCGGCCAGCACACCACCGCCCACTATATCCTGGTCGACGGCTTTATAGTTGTTGATGTAGCCGTAGCGATATTCGTATTATTCCATTACGCCATACATAGTTAAAACAATAAGCGGCCAACGCCTATTACTAAAATACATTGCGTATTTTAGCAGTATCAGTTTGCCCGTATGAAAAACAAGTTCACCAATACCACGCTACCTTTTAGGTTTTGCCTTTCGCCTTTCACCTGTTTTAAAATACCTTTCGCCTTTTACCTTTTAGCTTTCACCTTATTCATAAGCGCCTGTTCGCCCAAAGGCCCCTACGCCGTTACCAACAAAGTATATAAAAAGGAAACCGATTCTGTGCTCAACGTAATGCAACGCCAGCAACCCGTAGCCCTTGCCGACACTACCGGCGCACCAATCCCCAGCAGTTGGGTGGGTACGGTAAACTTAAACGCGCGCAAGCCCAATTACGTCATCATCCACTTTACCGCGCAGGATAGCGCTGCGCAAACCCTTAAAACATTCACCGTAACCAGCACACAGGTAAGCGCGCACTATGTTATCGGCAGGGATGGGCATGTTTACCATATGCTGAACGATTACCTGCGCGCCTGGCAGGCCGGCATAAGCAAGTGGGGCAGCATTACCGATATGAATAGCATCTCGCTCGGCATCGAACTGGATAACAACGGCAGCGAGCCTTTCGCCCCCGCGCAGATCAACAGCCTGCTGGCACTGCTGGCGCAGTTAAAAAAGGCTTATAATATACCAACTGCTAACTTCATTGGTCACCAGGACATAGCCCCCGGTCGCAAACCCGACCCCGGCCCGTATTTCCCGTGGCAGATACTGGCGCAGCACGGTTTCGGCTACTGGAGCGATGATGTGCTTGAACTTGCTCCAGATAATTTCGACCCCAACACTGCCCTGCGCCTGATAGGTTACGATACACGCAACCTAAGCGCCGCAATAGTCGCCTTTAAGCGGCATTTTGTGCAAACGGATTACACGCCGCAGCTCACGCAGCTGGATCTGAATGTGTTGTATAATGTTTATAAGAAGTATTGAGAAAGTGTTTGGGGATATTTAGGCTAATTTCGGTTTGTTTGGGTTCATTTATGCTGTGTTTGAGTTATGGTAAAATGTGGATGTTCAGCAAAATGTGAATCGGTAAAAACGCCACATTTTCTTCTTACTTTTACCTCACAAAATAAACCCCGGCGCTTACCATGAGTAATACCTTTAACCGGCCGATCCGTGTATTAGTTGCTAAAGTTGGGCTCGACGGGCACGACCGTGGCGCACGCATCATCGCCACCTCGCTGCGCGACGCGGGCATGGAAGTGATCTACACCGGCCTGCGCCAAACCCCCGAAATGGTGGTGAACACGGCCCTGCAGGAAGATGTTGACGCCATCGGCATATCCATCCTCTCGGGCGCCCACATGACGGTTTTCCCCAAGATCATCAACCTGATAAAGGAAAAGGGCATGGACGATGTGCTGGTCACCGGCGGCGGCATTATCCCATCCGAAGATATGACCGAGCTAAAGAAACTGGGCGTTGGCGAGCTGTTCCCACCCGGCACCAACACAGGCGATATTGTGACATACATAACCAACTGGGTACACCAGCACCGTAATTTTTAAACCGATAGTTTATGGCATTTGAAAATTTATTGATCGAGCAAAAGGGCCGCATCCAATATATCATCATCAACCGCGAAAGCAAGCTCAACGCCCTGAACAAAGCCACCCTTGCCGAGCTGCATACCGCCATTACCGATGCGTTTAATGATGCCTCGACAGGCGGCTTAATCATCACTGGCGCGGGCCAAAAAGCTTTTGTAGCCGGTGCCGATATCAGCGAATTTGTAGCTTTGGATGCCGATGCGGGTCGGGATTTGGCGCGTGAGGGCCATAGTAAAGTTTTTGATGTGATAGAGAACGGAACAAAACCCGTAATAGCTGCCGTTAACGGCTTTGCCCTGGGCGGTGGTTTAGAACTGGCGATGGCTTGCCATATACGCATAGCATCAACCAACGCCAAAATGGGCCTGCCCGAAGTTACTTTAGGCCTGATACCCGGCTACGGCGGCACCCAGCGCCTTACCCGCTTAGTGGGCAAAGGCAAGGCCCTTGAAATGATCATGACCGCCGATATGATTACTGCTGATGATGCTTATCAATTTGGCCTGGTGAACCATGTAGTGAGCCAGGATGAACTATTGGCCAAAGCTGAGGAACTGCTGAACAAAATGCTGCTACGTGCGCCGCTGGCGCTGGCATCGGCTATTAAGGCGGTAAATGCTGCATCCACCCCGGGTGTAAACGGCTTTGAGGTAGAGATTGAGGAGTTTGGAAAATGCTTTGGCACTGAGGATATTAAGGAGGGAGTGGCCGCATTTATGGAAAAAAGAAAGCCTGAATTTAAAGGAAAATAGTCAGAATAGTGTCATAGGGATACAATAAACCGATTTAGCACAAAAATTATCTTGCTGTTAATCAATCGATTGAATAATGGTGACATTAGGATGAAAAAACTTCTGTTTTTGTGATGTTACTTTGCTGCGTCTTTTAGAAACAGACACAACAACTTAATATTATAACAACATGAAAAGTTCATTAAAAATTTCAGCATTAGCATTAGCATTTGCTGCATTCGCATTCAGTGCAAAAGCACAAACTACAACTACAACATCTACTACAACAACTACCCCATCCGGCATTCGTTATAGCATAGGTGTTGACGGAGGCCTGCCAATAGGCAACTTTAAAAACGCATACAACTGGAGCGTCGGCGGTTCAGTACAGGCTGATATCCCTGTGGTAAGCAACCAGTTATTTGTTACTGTTAACGCAGGTTACGATAACTTTTTTGCAAAGAAAACTATCGATGGTATAAGCGTATCACAGCCCGACATCCAGTTATTGCCTGTTAAAGCCGGTTTAAAATTCTTCCCGGTAAGTAACTTTTACATCCAGGGTGAAGCAGGTGTAGCTTTCGCATTAAACAAAAGCAACGTAGGTTTTGATAAATCAGACGCATTTGTTTGGGCTCCACAAATTGGTTACCAGTTTCAGTTAGGCGGCGGTAATTATATCGATGCCGGTGTACGTTACGAATCGACCACCAACTTTGTAACTAACGTAAACGACAGCAAAGTTAAATTTGTTGGCTTACGTGTAGCTTACGGTTTTTAAGCACATTTACACAACAATTCAAAAAGGCTACGGTATAACCCCGTGGCCTTTTTTGTTTTTGTTCTGGCAGATGTTCTGCAATTGTTACACTAGGAGAGAACGAACACATCACTTGTAACATATATGCTAAATTGTTTTATACTATTAAAAAATGTATTTTTTTACTGATATTGCGATAACCTTTTAGTTTAAACCATTAACAGATAAATGAAATACCTTTTTACATTATGCACAGCTATAGTAATTATGGCCGCTGTAAAAACAACCCATGCGCAATCCACAAATTTACAGGAAGCAAGGCCCTGGAACGCCAAATGGATAGCCGCCCAAAATGATCCCGGCAACGAATACGGCATTTACTACTTCCGTAAAAGCATTGACCTGGCTGCCAAACCGGCATCGTTCATTATTCATTTATCAGCCGATAACCGCTATAAATTATTTGTGAACGGCACGATGGTTTCGCTTGGCCCTACGCGCGGGGATACCTATTTCTGGAATTATGAAACGGTAGACCTTGCACCCTATCTCACAACAGGTAAAAACATAGTAGCTGCATTGGTATGGAATGAAGCGCAATATCGGCCGGAAGCAATAATCAGCGTGCGCACCGGGTTCATCATACAAGGCAACACCACCGGCGAAGAGATACTGAATACGGATAACACCTGGAAATGTATTCGTGATAACGGCCATCAACCCATCCCCGGTTTCTTTTTTGCCGCCAGCAAAGGCGAAATGGTGGATATGAACCAAACCGTTAAAGGCGATTGGACTGCTGCAAATTATGACGATACCGCCTGGCCCTTTGCAGGCAAAATAATGGACGGCACACTTAAAGGGATGTCGTGGGGTATTGATTGGGCCTTAGTGCCATCAACGCTCCCGCCAAGAGAAATGACCTACCAGCGCATCCCCAAATTGCGCAGTGCTATCGGTGTAAATGTACCGGCAACTTTCCCGGCAGAAAAAACAGCGGTAACTATACCGGCTAACACCACCGCATATTTACTGCTCGACCAAACTTTTGAAACAAACGCCTATATAACCTTCAATTTTAGTGGTGGAAAAGATGCGGGTATATCATTAGGCTACGCCGAAACACTTTATGATAAAGGCACCCATCGCAAAAGCAACCGCAATGATGTAGATGGCAAGGAATTCATAGGCCGCATAGACAGCCTCATCTCCAACGGCAGTAATGGGCAAACCTTTACTACGTTAAACTTCCGTACCTATCGCTATATAAAGGTAATTGTACAAACCAAAAATGATCCGCTGGTTATTAATGATCTGTATGGC
This sequence comes from uncultured Mucilaginibacter sp., assembly GCA_903915155.1. Lineage (GTDB taxonomy): Bacteria > Bacteroidota > Bacteroidia > Sphingobacteriales > Sphingobacteriaceae > Mucilaginibacter. The sequence continues at coordinate 17,164 of CAIWRU010000018.1, read as the reverse complement.
ACATTCACAGGCTATCCATTCAAACGCACAGCAGTATTCAACACCGATAACAACGAAATAAAACAAATATTAGACATTGGCTGGCGCACAGCCCGCCTCAACGCATACGAAACTTACACCGATTGCCCGTATTACGAGCAATTGCAATATATTGGCGATACCCGCATACAGGCCCTGATATCATACTACAATACCAGCGATGACCGCCTGGCGCGAAATGCCCTTACTGAGATAGATCATTCGCGCATAGCTGAAGGCGTTACCCGTAGCTGTTACCCTACAAAAGGTACGCAGATCATATCCACATTCTCCTTATGGTATATCTGCATGCTGCATGATTACTGGATGTACCGGGGCGATAATAAATTTATAAAAGATAAGCTGGTTGGCGAAAGGGACATTCTTGATTTTTTCAGCAAATACCAGCAGGCTGATGGTTCGTTAAAAAATACCCCATACTGGGCGTTTGTTGATTGGGCGGGTAATTTTGGGGGAGGGGTGAAAGGCTCCGACGGCAGCGCGGCTATTTACGATCTGCAACTGCTTTGGGCCTACCAATGGGCAGCAGAAATGGAGGCTAAGATAGGCTTGCATGATTATGCAACTATCTACAACCAAAAAGCGGCACAGCTAAAGGCTACCATACAACGCAAATATTGGGACCCGGTTAAAAAACTATATGCCGATACAAAAGATAAAAACGGGTATTCGCAACATACTAACTCGCTGGCTATACTTACAGGCGTGGTAAGCCAGGCTGATATGCCCGCTGTAGTTGATAGCCTTTTGAACGATAAAAGCTTAACCCAATGCAGCGTTTATTTTAAATATTACCTGAACCAGGCGCTGACGAAAGCAGGAAAAGGCGATGATTACATGAACTGGCTCGACATTTGGCGCGAGAATATAGCCGTAGGAATGACCACCTGGGCCGAAGATTCAAGCTTGGGTACGGTACGGTCGGAATGCCACGCCTGGGGAGCCAGCCCCAACATCGAGTTTTTCAGAACGGTATTGGGTATTGATAGCTATGCGCCGGGTTTCAGCAAAATAAAGATCGAACCGCATTTAGGCATATTAACAAAAGTTAGCGGCGAAATACCGCATCCAAATGGAAAAGTGGCCGTTGATTATAAAATCAGTAACAACAAATTCAAGGTAAAAATAAGCCTGCCTCAAAATACAACAGGCATTTTTGTGTGGAAAGGCAAGCAATACGTACTTAAAGCGGGTGATAATTCATTGGTGATTTAATCACCCGGACATTATAGTGTTGCACCGAGAACGGACGGACAGTAAAAAGATAAACTCACATAAGGGATTCAACACTTTGGGTCTCTTATGTGAGCTTTAAACCCAACTCTTGCGCAATAATATTATTACAAAGCATTTTATAAAACCAAAACTGATATTAGCTTTGCACAAAAAGTGTATAATTGCTTTAAATAAAATTTTTACCACATATACGTTGTTGCGGCATTGTACGTTCTAACACCATTAATCTAACCACATAACATGAAGATTGCTTACAAAAAACTGTTTATTTTAATAGCCTTTATCAGCTTTACCTATGCCGCGAAAGCACAGTACAATGCCGTTCCCGATACCGCACGTATAACTTTTGGTCCTGATTTTTCATTCCCTACAGGTAATTTTAATAATTCATATAAATACGGAATAGGCGCATCGGTTCAGCTCGATGTACCCATTACCCCAAAGTTTTATGTTACAGGTAATGTAGGTTATACCATGTTTTCGGCCAGCAACTCAAGTTCAAACCCGCAGTATATAGTGGGCGTTAAAACCCCAAACATGAGTGCCGCACCGTTAAAACTGGGGTTAAAATTTTATCTTATCCGCACCTTTTACATACAGGGCGAAGCCGGCGAAACGCTTTTATTAAACCGTACAGCTGTTTATGGCATTAATGGCAATGCGTTTACCTGGGCCCCGCAAATGGGTATATTGTTTAAATTGCCTAACCATAATTTTATCGACGGTGGCATACGCTTGCAAAAAACCCAAAGCTTTTATGGCGATGGTAACTACAATACCTTTTGGGGCTTTAGGGTGGCTTACGGCTTCAATCTAAAATAAAAAAAACAACAATTTCATAATATTTCTCAACTTTTAGCATTTTTGTGTAACTTAACAGATTAAATACATTTACCTGTTAACAGTTATGTAATTATGAAGAAGATTCTCATCATTGATGATGAGGTTAACGTTGCCTTATTACTGTCAAAGTTTTTAACCCGTAACGGATTCGACGTTCAAACGGCCTCAAACGGCAATGCCGGTATGGAACTCCTCAAAAATGGGGAATTCAACCTCGTATTGTGCGATTTCAGGCTGGAAGATACCGACGGCCGCGAAATGCTTAAAAATATAAAAATGCAATACCCCAAAACCGGGGTTATCATCATTACAGGCTATTCTGATATTAAAATGGCTGTGGAGCTCATTAAAATGGGCGCGTACGACTATATAACCAAGCCTTTATATCCCGACGAAATATTGAACACCATCAATAAAGCTATTGAAACCCAATACGCTTTATCGGAGGATATGCGCGATGATATTGAACCGGCCATCACGCATTCAAAATCAAAAGAAAATAAAAAAGTTGTTCAAAATGGCGAGTTTGTTTTTGGCACCAGCCGTGCTTCGAAAGAGATATTAAGGCAGATAGACCTGGTGGCCCCTACAAATTACAGCGTAATTATTATAGGCGATAGCGGTACCGGTAAGGAAGCTGTTGCAAAAAGCATCCACCTGAGCAGCCCGCGGCATAACCACCCTTTTGTGGCTATGGATTGCGGTTCGCTTACAAAGGAGCTTGCAGCCAGCGAATTTTTTGGCCATGAAAAAGGTTCATTTACCGGCGCTTTGTATACCAAAATAGGCCACTTTGAAATGGCTAACGGCGGTACTTTGTTTTTGGATGAAGTAGGCAACTTGTCGTACGATATACAGGCTGCGCTGCTGCGTACCGTGCAGGAACGTAAAGTAAAAAGGATAGGCAGCACCAAAGAAATAGACCTTGACGTGCGCCTTATTGTTGCGACCAATGAAAACTTGCAGGAAGCTATACAAAAGGGCCGTTTCCGTGAAGACTTGTACCACCGCTTTAACGAATTCAGTATTTACATGCCGCCGTTGCGCGATCGCGGGAACGATATCATGCTGCTGGCCGAGCATTTTTTAGTAATAGCCAACCAGGAACTGAGCCGTAACGTAACCTCATTCTCGCCCGAAGTTGTGGAGTGCTTTATGAGCTACCGCTGGCCGGGTAACATCCGCGAGCTGAAAAATATTGTACGCTGCGCAACCCTGCTTACCGAAGGCAACGAAATTATGATGAAGGCCCTGCCGCTCGAAATATCGAACCGGATGATGGCTTTTGATTACGGGAGTAATGGCAGCAGTGCATCTTCATCGCCGGTTGAAACTCCTGAATCGAAAGAGAACCGCCACGACCTTAAAAACGCCGCACTTGAGGCTGAATACGAAACTATTTTAAATGTATTAAAAGAGGTTAATTTTAATAAAACCAAAGCTGCGGAGATACTAAATATCGACCGTAAAACTTTGTACAATAAAATGAAGGCCATCAACCTTAAGTAAAAAATGGAAAAGCCGCCAAGGGACGAACACGAACTCAAGCTATATTTGAGCGGCCTGAGGCACGATATACGCAATCAACTTTCCAACATACAACTGTCTGTTGAAGAATTGAAGTACGAAATGCCCGATGAATCGCCTGATATTGCTTTTTTTATCGAAACCATAGTCTCCAGCTGCGACCGCATAAATGCTTTGTTGAAGGATAAGGAATAGAGATTAGCAGCCAGGGCCGTGACTGTAACAATATACATCTCGACTCCTATCTTATTTGGTTGTATGCAGTTTCGTCGTGTGGGGAATAAAATAGGTCAGCAATTATTGCATTGAATGAAAATATCCCGTAGGGATAACCCCTTTGTAGTAGAAAAAATAAATAACAACCTATTGCTCCTTAGGAGCTACCCTACCCGGAGGTTGTTTTAATTAATATCTTAATGGCTTAGCGGTTGAATAAAGGGTAGCCTCTACGAGGCAAAAAATACGGCACGGCTGTTTCTACAAAGGGGTTGACCCTATGGGTCATAAATACCTGACTGTACCTTAACCAAATTTCTTTTCATCCTCAAAACATTCAGGCTTTTTTTGTTTATGTGATAGCGTTATCACTAATCTGCCTGCATGTCGATTTTTAATTATAAGCAACGTAACAACATTATCCTGGTAAGCATAATTGCGCTGGGTTGCTTTTTAGTGTACGCTTTAAGCGGTTTATTCAGTTCTATACTCGGCGCTATTGTGCTTTTTACCATTTTCAGGCCGCTATATATATTCCTGGTTGATAAAAAAGGCTGGAATAAGACTGTTATAGCACTACTCATTATTTTCAGTTCGCTTATCGTTATCGTTATCCCCTTTCTATCACTAAGCTTTATGGTGATAGGGAAAATATCGGGCATTAATAAAGACACCTTCCCCATACAGGAGTGGGTAACCAAGATCGATGTCTTCGCTGCCAAAAATTTAGGTCAGCAGCACTTTGCCGAAAATACGCTGCAAAAACTCGGCACCTTCGCCGCCGACCTGTTCCCGTCGATATTAAGTAGCGCCGCCAGTATAATTTTAACGTTGCTTGTGTTGTATTTTTTGCTGTACTTTATGCTTACCCAACGCAATGCTTTCGAGTCGGGGCTGCTAAAATATGCGCCCTTCCGCGAGCAGCACGCACTTAAATTTGCCGAAGCCATGCGCAATTCAACCTACTCAAATGTATTGGGGCAGGGCATAATTGCTATTACTCAGGGTACGCTGCTGGCATTGGGTTTTTACGCGTTTGGAATAGAAGATCCCGTTTTTTGGGGTGTTATCGGTTCATTCATGTCATTTTTACCGGTAGTGGGCGCACCTACATTGTGCATCCCAACCGGCCTTATATTTATAGCTAATGATCATACCATAAAAGGGATATTGATACTGGCCTACGGCTTATTATTTATTGGCAATGTTGATAATGTGCTGCGTGTGATTATTAACAAGCGCGTTGGCAATACGCATCCTATTATATCGGTAATTGGCGTGTTTATTGGTTTGCCGCTGTTTGGTATATTGGGCCTGGTTTTTGGCCCGGTGCTGTTGTCGTACTTTTTAATACTGGTTGAAATATACGAAACCAACAGGCTTGCGGCCGACCGGTTGGAACGAATAAGAACCGGCAGTGAAACTGATATATAAAAGCGATAAATGATTATATTTGATGAATAACAGGGCTAGCAAGTGAAAATTTACCGCCAGATTGTCGGTTTAACGATACTTGGCAAGATATTTAGCCGTTTTTAAAACAAATCATCAACTTAAAAATTATAGTATTATGAATGATAACACAAAAGTAGTAGTTGCACTGCTTGCCGGGCTGGCTGCAGGTGCCGCATTAGGTATGTTATTCGCGCCCGAAAAAGGCAGCGAAACACGCGATAAGCTTACCGAATCATTAAAAAACCTTGGCGACTCGATAAAAGATACAGCCGCCGCCGAAATTGATAACCTGGTGGGTTTAAAAGACAAGATAGTCGACAACATCAAAACCAAAATAAACGGTGCTGAAGCAGAGTACCAGGATGACCTGGAACACGCTTAAATTTTCTTTATCCCGGGTGGCTACACTGCCCGGGATCATAAAATATATACATGGAAGAGCCTAACAAAGAAACACCGCCGCCAATTCTCGATCAGCTAAAAGAGTACGGCGAGATACGCCTTAAATTAGCCAAGCTTAGGGCTATTGAAGGGGGTACATCTGTCGCCGCCAGCATGATAGCTGATGTGGTGGTAATGTTATGTAGTGTAATGGCCTTCATATTTGCCAGTATTACGCTCGGGTTTTATTTGGCATATAAGTTTGATTCACTTTGGGAGGGCTTCGGCTGCGTTGCCTTAATTTATTTGCTTATAGCGGTTGTCGTTAAGCTAAATAAAAAACGCCTTGAAAAACCAATTATTAATGCCCTTATTCAAAAGTTATTAAAATAATGGATCAACCTATTACTAACAGCTGGCAGCTAAAAGAAGAAATTGTTCGTTTGCGGCAATTGGAGGAGGAGAAAAGTGTTGCACTAAAAGCACGCTTTAGCAGCCCTGTAACGGTGCTTACCACCTTGTATTCCTTATTCCCAAAAGCCAATAACACCGGCGAAAACAAAACCAATATCTTTAACCAGGACTTTGTAAGCATCCTGTCGCGCTTCATTATACCGCTTACCCTTAACAAAACATTGTTCAAAAATTCGGGCTTTATTATAAAAGCACTGGTTGGCCTTGTATCGCAAAAGGCTTCGGGCTATATTAACGAAGATTCGGTGGTGAGTGTTTGGGATAAAGTAAAGCACCTGTTCAGCAAAAAAGACAAAGTGGATCAAAGATATCCTTACGGTTTATAGTAATCCTACTGTCGAGACGCAATACCTTGCGTCTCTTAATCCGCGTCTCCCCATATCATCTTGTTTTTATTATTTTTGCGCTTTAATTTTTTAAAGTGGGAAAAGATAAATTAAGGCGTTTTGCCGAAATAGATACCTTCAGCAATGTTTTTCAATTAGACGCAGGCAAACCATTAAAAGGTACCTGGGCCGGTGAGTTTTTTAAAAACAGCCATCCCGTTGTACTGGAACTGGCCTGCGGGAAAGGCGAATACACGGTAAACCTGGCGCAACTGTTCCCCGATAAAAACTTTATTGGTATTGATTATAAAGGCAACCGCATTTGGCGGGGCGCCAAAACCGCGCTGGAAGAAAACGTGCCTAACGTGGCTTTTCTACGCATACAAATTGAGAATATCCTCGATTACTTTGCCCCCGGCGAAGTTGACGAAATATGGATCACCTTCCCCGATCCGCAGCCCCAGCTTAGCCGAGAAAAGAAACGCTTAACATCGCCCCGCTTTTTGGATATGTATAAACAGTTCTTAAAACCCGGTGGCTACATAAACCTAAAAACCGATAACGATGATTTTTACGCCTTCACCGCCGAAAAAATAGCCGAACTAAACCTGGGCCTGCATATAAAAACCGAGGACCTGTACCACTCGCCTTATGCCGATGAGGTACTATCGATCAAAACATATTACGAGAAAAAATATTTAAAGGATAATAAGAATATTAACTACCTTAAATTCTCATTCCCAAACGGGGAAATGTAATAAGCAGGCGCAAATGGATGATATTAATTTTTTCGATAAAGTTTACCAGGTGGCCCGGCTCATTCCCAAAGGTCGGGTAACCTCATACGGCGCCATTGCCTCTTATCTCGGCACTAAAGGCTCATCGCGCATGGTGGGCTATGCCATGCAGGCCTGCGGAAACGAACAGCCACCCGTTCCCGCACATCGGGTAGTTAACAGGCAAGGGCTCTTGACTGCCAAACATCACTTTGGCGGTAACTTAATGGCTGAACTTTTAGAAAGCGAAGGCATAAAGGTAGTAGACGACCAAATACAAAACTTTAAACAAGTATTTTGGGATCCCGAGGTTGAACTGGCTTTATGACTACCCTGTTAAATCTTGTTAATTATTATATAATGAGATTTTTAAGAAGTAACTTGTCACCAATAACATCTGTACTTTATCCATCCGTATGAAAAAACTGTTTTTATTGTTGATAATATTTTACCCGCTTGTGATTTTTGCACAAGATGCTAAACTAAATATTTCGCTAACAAATTCAACCTCAACAAGTTGCCATATCTGGATGCCTGATATGGCTTTGACTTACGATTATCTAAAAAAGGGAACGCTCGACATACCGTTGAAAGCCGGGAAAGGATCGCATATATTTCAGCTGACAAAGCCGCAGTACGCTTACCTAATGTACAGCAATAGCGATGCTGATAGTGCAAAAACAATCGTTTATATGTTATACCTCTCGCCCGGCAATGACGTTAACTTTAAGGCCGATCTCAAAAATAAAGACAACGGTATAGCGGTCACCGGCAAAGGCAGTAATAATAACCAGCCGTTACTAGCGCTGCTGGCCGACGAGCATTTGGAGTCATTATGGGGCGACACCCTGCCCAACCGGATCATAGTTTTAGCAAAAAAGCATCAGAATGACCTTAAAGTTGCTTTAAAGAAATACATTGGCTTGTATAAACCCACGCCTGATTTCATTAAAAATGAAGAGATCAATATAAAATATGATGCTGTTTATCAATATTATCAATATAAAGAAAATAACAAATACGGGATCCAGCAATCTTATGCCCATAATGAACCTAAATGGAAGGCTATACAGGATAGCTTATTTGCAACCATTAAATTAAACAACGACGAAGCTTTAACATCCTTTAATTATACCCTGTTGCTGCGGACCTTTTTGGGGCGCGAAAAGGAAAGGCTCTGGATGGACAGCTATAAAAACCCCGAAGCTTTTTTTAAACAGTGGTACAATACCGATGTAACTACCGGAAAAAAGGAATTTGAAGATGATGTGCAAAATTTACTTCAGGAAAAGATCATCAAGCATTATTTTACAGGTCAATCTGCAGAGTTTTTATATGCTATTTTGTTTGATGTTGCACTGAACGAGCATAACCCCAAAAACTTGGTTTCGATTTTTGATGGTTTTAAACTGAAATATCCCGGCAGTAAATATATAAGCTGGTTCCAACCTTCAATAGATACTATTAGGGAAATGGAAAAAAAGCCACTTACGGCCGATATGGTTTTGTGCCTGACAATGGTACTAAGCTAAACACATTTGATGACGTACTGGCGCTAACCAAAGGAAAAACCGTATTACTTGATATGTGGGGGACCTGGTGCGGCCCCTGCCGCAATGAGATACATGATAATGGCCCTGCAATAAAAGCCTATTTTAAAGGCAAGGGGTTGGATTACCTTTATATTGCCAATAGAGATCTGGATCATGAGGCCGAGTGGAAAAACCTGATTGCTTATTTTGATATGAAAGGTACCCATATTTTGGCAAACAGCAATTTAAGCAAGGACATTATGACAAAAGTTAAAGGAGATGGTTACCCTACTTATGTAATCATTAAAAAGGACGGCACCTGGGAACTTTCAAAAGCGGGCTACCCAATGGATAGAAATAAACTGATAAAGCAATTGGAGGAAGCATTAGCCCAATAACTGTAGCAATTCTATTCGGTTACCAAACGGATCAAGGAACGCAAAGCGCCTGCGACCGGGGATAACAGGCTCTGCCAGTATTTGCACTTTATCTTTCAGGTAATTTAGCGCCGCATCCACATCAGCCACCTCAAAAGCTGTATGCCGGGTTGAAACAGGCATTTGCGGTTCGACACCAACGTGCAATTGTACATTGCCAATATTGAACCAATAACCCGCGGTGGTAAAAAGGTGGTTCGGCCGGTCGATCAGTTCCAAACCAATTACATCGGTATAGAAATTCTTCGCTTCCTCCAGTTTCTCAGATGGTACGGCAATGTGGATGTGGTCAACACGTTTAAATATAATAGGGCTACTCATGTTCGGCAAAAGTCAACACATAATTGTTGTTATCCAAAATAGAAAACTCGGTAGCGCCGTAAAAAGTTTTTTCAGGCCCTTTTAACACCTGCACCTTGTCTTTTACCGACTCAAAAAACGCGGTTATTCCTTTCAGGTTAATGTACAACAAAAGTGATCCGCCATCTTGTCGGCTTATCTCCGGCAGGTCATCGGCCAGGCTGTCAAAAGTTTGGAACATAAAGGTAACACTGCTGTTAGTCATCATTGCCCAAACCAATTCGTTACCTGTTTCAGGTACGCTCATGGTTACTGCAAATCCTAATTGTTTATAAAATTCAATAGTTTTATTCATGTCCCGAACAAAAATATTTGGCGATAAACTTTCCATAATGCTTTGATAAAATTTTTAGCAATTTAAATATTTTTACAATAAAGATTTATAAATTTAGTCCAAAGTCTTGAGCACTTAGTCCTAAGCCAAAAAGTATGAGTTCATTCAGAGATTTGATAGTTTATAAGAAAGCTTTTTCATTATCAATGGAAATATTCTTTTTAACAAAGAATTTTCCCAAAGAAGAAACATATAGTTTGGTGGATCAAATAAGACGGTCTTCAAGATCAGTATTAGCATCAGTTGCAGAAGCTTATAAAAAGAGAAGATACCCCAATCATTTGATTAGTAAACTTAGCGATGCTGATATGGAAAATGGGGAAACCCAAGCATGGCTTGATGCCTCCTTAGCATGTAACTATATTTCAAATGAAAAATATGCAGAACTAAACCAGCAAAGTGAGGAAATCACACGGTTACTTATTTATATGATGAACAATCCCGATAAATTCAAATAAATGACTCAAGACTCAAGGCTTAAGACTCAAGACTTAAAACGCTGCACCTGGCCGGGAACCGACCCGCTATACATCAAATACCACGATGAAGAATGGGGCAAAGTAACCCACGACGATAAAAAACTATTCGAGTTCCTCATCCTCGAATCCGCCCAGGCGGGCCTCAGCTGGATAACCATCCTGCGCCGCCGTGAGAACTATCGGAAAGCATTTGCCGACTTTGACGTAAAAAAAGTAGCCGACTTTGATGATAAAGATGTACAGCGCCTGTTAAACGATGAAGGCATCATCCGTAACCGCCTGAAAATAGCCTCGTCCATCAGCAACGCCAAACTGTTTATCGATGTGCAAAAAGAATTCGGCTCATTCGATAAATACCTCTACAGCTTTATGCCCGATGGCAAGCCCATCAACAACCCTACAGGTATTACCCCTGCCAGCACCCCCATATCCGATGCCATCAGCAATGACATGAAAAAGCGCGGTTTCAAATTCTTCGGCACCACCATTTGCTACGCCCACATGCAGGCCACCGGCATGGTGAATGACCATTTGCCTGATTGCTCTTTCAAATGATTTCACCGATTTGGACGAATGACTTCACCGATTGATTTTCCTCATGCCCCAATGCCTGTGTCTTCACAGGCATTTTTTTTCAGCTACAATACAAACCAACATAAATCGTATTTTTGAAACACCCCGTTAAAAATTTGACCACCCAAAATCGGTGAAATCAAATCAAAATCGGTGAAATCAGATTATGAAAAAACTATTTCTTTTGGATGGCATGGCGCTTATTTACCGGGCGCATTTCGCTTTGAGTAAAAGCCCGCGGTTTACTTCGGGCGGGTTAAATACATCGGCTGTAATGGGTTTTACCAATACGCTGTTGGATGTTTTGAAGAAGGAAAAACCCACCCATATGGCCGTGGTTTTTGATACCGACGCCCCTACCGAACGCCACACTGAATACGAAAAATACAAAGCCCACCGTGAGGCTATGCCTGAGGACCTGTCCAAAGCGTTACCCTATATATTTAAGGTGGTTTTGGGTTTCAATATCCCACTCATAACTTCTGATGGTTACGAAGCCGATGACATTATTGGCACCCTGGCTAAAAAAGCCGAAGCAAAAGGCTACCAGGTTTACTGCATGACCCCCGATAAGGATTTCGCGCAGTTGGTATCGCCCAATATTCATATTTACAAGCCTGCCCGCATGGGTAACGAAATGGAGATCTTGGGCGTGAAGGAAGTACTGGACAAATGGGAAATTGAACGTGTTGAACAGGTGATAGATATTTTAGGCCTGTGGGGTGATGCGGTCGACGGCATCCCTGGTATCCCCGGCATTGGCGAAAAAACGGCCAAGGCGCTTATTAAACAATACGGCTCGGTGGAAGAGATCATCGCCCATAGCCACGAGCTAAAAGGCAAAATGCGCGAGAACGTGGAGCAATTTGCCGAGCAGGGACTAATGTCGAAACGGTTAGCCACCATTAATCTGAATTCGCCTGTTGAACTGGATGAAGCCGGGTTGGAAATGTGTGCGCCAAGTAAGGAACTATTGGAACCTCTGTTTGCCGAACTGGAATTCCGCACATTGGGTCGCCGCGTGTTTGGCGATGATTTCAGCGTTACCGAACTAAAAGCAGTTTCCATCCAAACCGATTTATTTGGCAACCCGGTAGCCACCGGCCGCACCACCATGACGGTAGATGTGCAGGACATAGGCGAACCTGCATACGAACCGGCACCATCAAAAAATATCGATAGTGTACCGCATGAATACCATTTGGCTGATACGTTTGAGAAACGTAGTGAACTGATTGCCCTGCTAAAAAAGCAAAAGGAATTTTGCTTCGATACCGAAACAACCGGCACCGACGCTAATTTTTGCGAATTGGTAGGCCTGTCGTTCGCCATAAAAGCAAACGAGGCATGGTACATACCTGTGCCTGCTGACCAGGACGAAACCACCAAAATAGTAGCTGAATTTAAGGATGTACTTGAAGATGCCGCGATAGGTAAAATAGGCCAGAACCTGAAGTTCGACATACTGATGCTAAAATGGTATGGTATTGAAGTAAAAGGCCCCTTGTTTGATACCATGATGGCGCATTATGTCATCGACCCTGATACCCGCCACGGCATGGATGTGTTGTCGGAAAATTATTTGGGTTACAAACCGGTATCCATCACCGCGCTTATCGGTGCCAAGGGTAAAGGCCAGGGCAGTATGCGCGATGTGGAGATAGAAAAGATAAAAGAATACGCTGCCGAAGACGCCGACATCACCCTGCAATTAAAACAAATTTTCGAGCCAAAAATAAAGGACGTAGAGGCCGAAAAGCTGCTGCACGAAATTGAGAACCCGCTGATCTATGTTCTAGCCGATATTGAATACGAAGGCGTAAAAATAGACCACGATACGCTAAAAGAATTCTCAAAAGAGCTGGAAACCGACGTAGCCAAACTGGAGAAAATAGTTTATGAAAAAGCGGGTGTACGTTTCAACATTGCATCGCCAAAACAACTGGGCGAGGTATTGTTCGAGAAATTAATGCTCGACCCTAAAGCTAAAAAAACCAAAACAGGCCAATACCAAACCGGCGAGGATGTGCTGTTGGCTTTAGCCGCAAAGAGCGATATTGTGCGCGATATTTTAGACTACCGCCAGCTGCAAAAACTAAAATCAACCTATGTTGATGCGCTGCCGCAAATGGTGAATGCCAAAACAGGGCGTGTGCATACTTCCTACAACCAGGCGGTTGCTGCCACCGGGCGATTAAGCTCCACCAATCCCAACCTGCAGAATATCCCTATCCGTACCGAACGCGGCCGCGAGGTGCGCAAGGCATTTATCCCGCGCGACAGCGGGCATGTTATCGTTTCTGCGGATTATTCACAGATCGAACTTCGTATCATAGCCGAAATAAGCAAGGACGCTAACATGATGGAGGCCTTCGTTAAAAACCTCGACATCCACACCGCTACTGCCGCCAATGTGTACGGCATAGGCTTGGACGAGGTGGACAGTACCCAGCGCCGCAATGCCAAGGCCGTGAACTTCGGTATCATTTACGGGCAGTCGGCATTTGGTTTGTCGCAAAGCCTGGGCATTCCGCGTAAGGAAGCTGCCGACATTATCGACAACTATTTCGCGCAGTTCCCCGGCATAAAAAACTACATGAGCGATACCATGAACTTTGCCCGTGAGAACGGCTACGTTACCACCCTCATGGGCCGCCGCCGCTACCTGCGCGACATTAACTCGGCCAATGCTACCGTACGCGGCTTCGCCGAGCGAAATGCCATCAACGCGCCGATACAAGGTTCGGCTGCCGACATGATAAAAATAGCCATGATCAACATCCACCGCGAATTTGTGGCCCAAAAACTAAACGCCCGCATGACCATGCAGGTGCATGATGAGTTGGTGTTTGACGTACCCAACGAAGAAGTGGAAACCGTAAAACCCATCATTCTACTCAACATGAAAAACGCCATTAAAACTACCGTGCCTATTATGGTGGAGATTGGGACGGGATTGAATTGGTTGGAGGCGCATTGATAATCTATGGTAGAGTTTAAGAAAAATATTAAAACATTATTGCCTTATGATAGAGAGGTATATATCGATTACTTAGGTTATGAGTTTTATAAATATCCGAAATGGTATGGGGTTTCATTTCAATTATCCGGTGGATATGAAGGTAGGGAAATAGGTTTAACGGAGTATCTTGAAGCTTATGAAAACTGGTTCAAAACCATAATACAAAAACTGGATAATGGTGCTTGCTGGATTGTAAACCATGATACAAAAGACATGGATTGGTTTCCTTATGAAGAGGATACTTTGCCTTCTCTACGAGCATTATTCAAACAAAATAATATTCCTAATAAATTCAAAGGCGCTTTAATATTAACTACTAAGGATCTCGTAAAATATTCAAGGGATTTAATTACATATCCATTTGCTTTATTTAAGCAAGATGGTTTGCTATATAACGATTTAGATATTTCACATGGTGAATTACCACTTATTATAAAAATATCCCACCATAGTGATATTGACTTATTAAGTACTGATAAAGAACTCCTGAAAAAAGTTGTAAATGAAAATTCTGAAGATCACTTTATTTTAAGAAACTATAAAGGAATTTCATTATAATATATTCATTACTGCTCACACTGGCGCAAGTATGTCGGGCAGGCAAGCGGGTAAATGCTACTTGTGCCCCGCTTGTTTTTCTTGCGATATAATTTAAAAATCGCAATAACTTTTTTATCCCGAATAAGTTATATTTGTAATAACAGGGCTATAAAGCATGAACGATCAGCATAAATATAAAAACCTTATATCCGAAATACCTTCTACTGCTATGGAAGTTTACCACATGCTGCCTGAAGGTACCCGCTGCGAAGTTATTTTCAACGAACTAAATATGTCACCATCCCCATCGCGCGAACATCAGTTTATATTAATTCATCTTACAACATTGCTTTTCCAATTTTTAAACGAAAAACAAACGGGCACCCTGTTAACCGCGCCATTTGATGTTTATTTTGAACAGGAGCAGTCTGTGGTGCAACCCGACCTATTTATTGTGCTGAACGAAGATGAACAATTGATAAAGAAAAAAGGAGTGTATGGTGTACCGGCTATAATTATTGAGATCATTTCCACCAACCGTGCTTATGATACGCAACGAAAAAGGGCGCTTTACGAAAAAGTTGGCGTGAAGGAATATTTTATGATAGACCCTGAAAATAAAAGGACTACTCTCCTAACCCTCAATGCTTCGGGTTTTTATGAGCAAACTTACGAAAAAGCAGGATTGCTGAAGTCGGCTATATTATCGTGTGAGATTCCTTTCTAAATGTCTGCCCTTCCGTTAGTGCGGATGTTCCAGACTAAATTATTGTAGATACAAATCCATGAGGCTTTAACACCCATATCAAACGATTGTGTTATAAAAAAACAAGCTTTAAGCAAAACTAAAATTAGCTTTATAGCTACTTGTAACCCGTTATGAAAAGAATAGCATCGCCCTTGCTAAAACTCTTCCCTTTAACCTGCCTATTTGTGCTCATGTATGGTCTGTCATTCGGTCAAACCAATAATTTAATTGTACAGTCGGTTATGCCGTTAACCCCTGTAAAAACGGGTGATGTTAAAATTTTGATGCCCGCCGCCCCAAAAGGCTATCACCTGGTATTGAAAGGCAGCGACCATAACCCTGTGGTCGATAGTACCGGGCGAATTGTTACGCCACTGGTTACCACCAAAGTAAACCTGTATTTCCAGCTAATAAATAACCAAACCGATACCAATAAATACGATGTTAACCGGGAAATGACCATACCGGGGGTATTTAGCTATAAGGGCGTTAATCCACAACCATTTGTGATCCCGTCTTTGCGCGAATGGCATGGCGATACGGCCAATTTTGTTTTAAAAAGGTCGGCGAGGATAGTTATAAATAAGGCCGATAGAAATGTGTTACAAAAAGTAGCCGCGCTTCTGCAACAGGAAATAAAAGGAACAACCGGCTACAGTTTACATCAGGCTACAGGCCAGCCGCGCAGCGGCGATATATTCCTAACACTTGCCGAAAAGGATATTTCAATAGGCGAAGAAGGTTATTACTTTAAGGCTAAAAACTTTATAACCATTAGTGCCTGTAAATACCAGGGCCTGTTTTGGGGAACACGCACTTTACTGCAATTATTAGCACAGGGGAACGCCATCCCTAAAGGTATAGCACGCGATTACCCCGAATTTAAAGTGCGTGGTTTTGTGCTGGATGATGGGCGGAAATTCTTCAGTCTGAAATTTTTGCGCGATTATGTAAAATTCATGTCGTACTATAAAATGAATGACTTCCAGATCCATTTAAGCGACAATGGTTTTAAAGGCTATTTCGGTAATGACTGGAATAAAACCTATAGTGCTTTTCGTTTACAAAACAAAACCTACCCAAAACTTACTGCTAAGGATGGTTCGTACACCAAACGACAATTCATAGCCTTACAACAATTGGCCAGTAGCTACGGCGTACGCATTATTCCTGAAATAGATGTACCGGCACATGCTCTGGCTTTTACAAAGGCCATTCCCAAAATTGGCAGCAAATTGTACGGCATGGACCATCTCGACCTGCACAACCCGCTAACCTATAAAGTGGTTGACAAGGTTTTTAAAGAATACCTCTCGGGCCGCCACCCGGTGTTTATAGGTAAAGAAGTACATATCGGTACCGACGAGTATAATAAAAAGGATGCAGAAGCCTTCCGCGCTTTTACCGATCATCTTATAAAATATGTACAGGGTTTTGGCAAAAACGTTAGGCTTTGGGGGGCGCTAACCCACGCGCAAGGTACAACCCCGGTCACTGTAAAAAACGTGACGATGAATACCTGGTATAACGGCTATGCTAACCCTATTGAGATGAAGAAACTGGGCTACAACCAGATCAGCACACCCGATGGCTGGCTGTATATTGTGCCGATGGCCGGTTATTATTACGATTACCTCGATACCAAAAGCCTTTACAACAACTGGACGCCATACCTCATCGGCGATGTACAATTCCCGGTAGGCGATCCCACTATTTCCGGCGGTTCGTTCGCCGTTTGGAACGATATTGTTGGCAATGGCGTTACCGAAAAAGATGTAAACGACCGGGTATTCCCGGCTATGCAGGTGCTATCCGAAAAATTGTGGGATGCTAATGATACCGTGATGACCTACGAAGATTTCGACC
>CAIWRU010000017.1 GCA_903915155.1 uncultured Mucilaginibacter sp. | reverse complement strand
GGTTGCTATGTATATTTTGTGGACGAGGAAACAAGGGATTATTTTAAGAGACGATCATAAAGCAAGATTAAATTTTTTCATCTACCCCAATAATAAAAGTAAACCACTTTTATTTAATTTAAAACAGAGATACAACAAAATCTAAATTCGAACCGCTCAGTCAGAAAAATAACCCTGTAATGAAACAAATCAAACTCCTAACCCTCGCATTTTTCACCTTTATTCTTCAAACCCAATCATTTGCCTGGAGCAGAGACGGCCACCATATGGTAGCTGAAGTAGCTTTCCAACTACTCAGTCCAGGAGCCAAAGAGAAACTAATAGAAGCCCTGGGTAATACTTCCATTGATGATGCCGCCACCTGGATGGATGAGCAACGGGGTGGTAATAATGCCTACCAATACCTGAGCCCCACCCACTATATTAATATAGAGAAAGGTGATAAGCTGGACCCTTTTCAGAAAGGCAATATTTACACCGAACTCAATACGGTGATTAATGAATTGGAGAAAGGGAAAACCCCGACAGATTTTAAGCTGGACCTCGAGATACTGATACATCTGGTGGGCGATATACACCAACCGCTGCATGATGGTTATGGCAACGATAAGGGCGGCAATAGCATAAACGTTTCCTTAGAGGGCCGCAACACCAACCTGCATTCGGTATGGGATGGCGGTATTATACAATTAGCGCATATTAACACGCAAACCATCCTTAGCCAATATGCCAAACTAAGTACCGCACAGGTGAATAGCCTGAAACCTACCAATCCGGCAGCCTGGATTGCAGAATCCCGCGCCTATCTGGACCAGATCTATTCTTTTTCAAATAGCACACTTGATGAAGCCTATGTTCAAAAAGCCACACCTATTATCGAGAATCAGTTATTAAAAGCCGCTATCCGCCTGGCTGCTATCCTGGAAAAAGTGATGGCGGTGAATACCATAACACCCCAAGCCAGGGAAACTGCAGCACAAGCACCTGCCCAGGGCCAGCTAACAGCCGCCGAGGCCAAAGACCATATGGGTCAAAAAATCACGGTATGTGATAAGGTTTTCGGAATCCGGTTTTTGGAAAGTTCCAATGGCCAACCCACTTTTCTCAACCTTGGCGCTGCTTATCCGGCCAGTCCCTTCACGATTGTGATATTCGGATCTGACCGTTCTAATTTCAAAGAGAAACCTGAGCTATACTACAATAACCAAAAAGTATGTGCCACAGGGCTGGTTAAAGAATATAATGGGAAACCGGAAATGGTGTTGAGTCATGAAACGGAGATAAGGATTGTGAATTAATGCGTTGGCAGAAATTGAATATCGAATAACGAACAAGGAATGATGAAGGATAGAGAGGGAATATTGAATAATGAACAAGGAGAGAGAAGAGAATATTGAACAAAGAACGATGCAAATTTGTAAAATGCATTATCGGAGCGCCATGCCCCGTAGGGGCAACCGCCCTGTATAAATACCCACCCCTATGTACCCCAATGCCCCATAGGGGCTATCCTTGAGTGATTGGACCCATAGAAAATAGTGCAAATCATTGGGCCTGGTTCCTAATGATAATTTGGTAGTTTTTGGGGTGGTTACAGAGCGGTTGACTCACACAAGTAAATTCAGTAAGTTAATGAGCTCGATAGCAACCTTTAAAATGGCCTAAACAAGTTTTACAATCTTTTTAATTCATTCAGCATGTTTACCAGATAAGTGCGCAAAATAGACACAGCAGCCGGATCGGGTGTATAGAATTTGTTACTCATACTTTCCTGGCTAAGCGATTTTGCCCGCACGGTTTTATAATAGGTACGGGTTTGTTCAATTACTTCCTGTCTGTTTTCGGTTTGTATAATGCCGGCTTCAACCTGCAGCCGCAGAAACAGGGCCAACTGACCCACGTTTAAATTGGTTTGAATAGGCTTGGTGCTGTTTGCTGGTTGGGCACCATCGGTTATTACCCTGCAATCCTTCTCTAGAAAAGCCATCAGGGATAATAAATCTGCTTCGAGGGCTTGGTAAAATTGAAAGCAGTCTTGTTTAACCGCTTCTTCCATGTCCATTTCTTTCAGCATTTTTCGATACGCTTCAATTTTAGCGCAAAGGGTAACCACAAATATCTTTGTGGCATTAATAAATGCTACTTGTGTTTTTTGATTTTTTGCCTGGAGTAATGCTTCCATTAAATCTACGGTTAGTCTTGCCGCATCTTTTAATACCTGCGTTTTGGTTTCAGTTGCAATTACTGAATGGTCTATCAGTTTTGCAGGTGTGATCGCTTCAAACATTTGTGGGGATAATGATTGGTAATTCATAGTTATAGGATTTGATTGAAAAACCAAATTACTATAACTAGTGATTTATTTTTAGTAGCCTAAATGCTAATAGGCTTATAACAAGGAATTTATCCACGGGGGTTTGTGAATTGAGTGTGTAATGAATTGAATATCACGAGTGAATTTATACTTGCGGTAAATACTGTGGGGTATTAAGGATTTGTACGCATGTCATTGTGAAAAATATTTTTTATAAAAGATAAGATGTTAATCGAAAGATTAATTATTCTAAAAATTTGTTTGACTGTTTTAATACTGCTAATTGAAAGCTAACAATTAAAAGCCCCCGATTACTCAGGGGCTTTTTCTATTTCATCCATTTCCCAAACACCTTCTTCAAAATCACCGTCACCAAAAAACTTACCAAAGCACCTACTGCCGCCAAATAACAAGTGCGTAAAACATCATTCGCGAGCAATGCATTGCCTAGTCCGGTAATGGTGCCGCCCAGGGTAATGAATAAAGTGCTTTTATAGTTCGGTTCGCTTGCCATAGCCACACCCTTTTTTAAGATTTTGTTTGCCGAGTTTGCGGATATTCTTAACCGTTAACTGGCTAACAATACCTGCCATACTACCTGCCGCAACAATATAACCGGCTGCGGTGGTAATGGCTGCAGGCAACACAATGGGAGCAGCCAATAAACTGCCTGCTATAGCTGCTGATGTGGCGGCAATATTGCGCAGCTTTTTAAAAAAGGATGGGGTTTCAGCCCTCGCTCTTTTTAAGATCGTTTTCATTGATCATATTTTGTTCACGCAAAGCATCTGCCTGCGTGATGGTTAATAATAATGGTTCGGGTTTGTTAAATGCACGCATTACTTTGTTCATGAGTTTTTCAAAAGCCCTGCGGGAGAGTGTGCCAGAACCTTCGCCGGTATGCACACTAACAGGGGCAATACAACCCCTTAGTTCTGCCAGGGCATCATTGGCAGGATGAATCAAGATCCATTCTCTGCCTGGCACATCCAGTATATGCAGATGGGTTTTGAATTTCTCAGAGCTACGCAATACCACGGTATAGGTTCCTTCGGGTATGCAGGAATGTTGCGGTGCATTTTGCTGCCAGGGTAATTCGATGGTATAACAGAAAGGAATGATTTGGCCCTTTAGGTATAGTTTTCCATTAGTGCCCTTGGGCAGGTAATTACGTTCTAGTATCAGTTCCATAAATTTCAGTTTAGCAGTAACAGTTACCCTGCCGGGTATCGGATAAAAATGCAACGGGTAATCAGTACCCTGTTTGGCTGCATGGCAGCAGGTATCGGGGTCCGGCAGGGATCACTGTTAAGGGATTATGGAAGCAGGTTTACAGATCCGGTATACACAGTGGCGGATACCAGGTTCATATCTTCCGATATAAACAGCATCCAGGTTTCTACTGATTTACCGGCAAACAGCGAACTATCTACATTCGAAAATTCTGCACTGCGAAGAGCCGTATCTACGAAATACAATGACTGGTTCAGCTCCGGACAATACACAATCAGTATGGTTTTATCTGTGTCTTTGGCCTTGCTGGCTCCGGCATTATTAGACCATTCAAAATCTAAAGTGTTGCCGCTAGCAGCCGTAACCGTTGGATTACCTGCATTGGGCAGGATACCATTGCCATAACCAAACTGCAATTTTTCATAATTGAGTCCGAAAGGCGATTCTGTTCCGGTAATGCCATTACGCAGGTTATACGATAAAGCGGCATTGATACCGGTTTGTCCGGTAGAACGTCTTTTGTAGGTAATACCCAACAATTCCTGAAAACTGCTCAGGAAATTGATCATCAGTCGAAACTTCTCCTGCTGGTCAAGCTGAAACTGGCTGGCTTTTCTGTTTTTTTTGAGTTTGGGCAGTCCGCGCATCACGGTTTTGTTTTTCCAGCTTGCGCCGATAACGGAACCCGTTTTTCCTGAGAATCCACCCAGGATTCCCTGATTAAAAGTTGACATAGTTTTTGTTTTAGATTGAATAATGATTGTTTTGTTTGTTCCCGCTGCAGCAGGTTCACCGGTGATGTTAACGGGAACAAAACTAGTAGCACGAACAAAGCATTTTGGGTGGTGACAGGTTGTACAACCCGGACTAAGTAATTGATAGTGATAGGATTAGCGCGAAAAAAAAAGATGGACTTTGGTAATCAATCTAAATACATGCTCCTTGTTCGAGAGGGGTTCGACAGCTATTCGGGGTTTGTTTGTGTTTGGTTATTATTTCATTCGGGGTTGGTTTTGGTTGGCTTCTTCTTTTCTATCCATTTTGTCGAAGCCGGGTCGAAGCGGCTTCGACTGGTGTAGAAGAAATGCCGAAGCGGAGTCGAACAAAGGGCGAGTTTGGTAATAATCAAACAATAAGGAAGTGCGAAGAAGAGTCGAAGAGAGAGCGAAGAATTGAATATCGAATATTGAACAAGGAATTATGAAGTTTGGTTAGATGACCGAGAAAGGCTAGTGGTAAAATAAGTTTGCTGGAAAGAAGATTGCCCTGTAGGGGCAACCGCCCTGTAACCCTCCTCGCGCCTATGACTTTAGATGCCCCATCGGGGCTAGCCTGGGTGTGATCGAACATTCGTTTGCTGCAAAACAGTGCGCCAGTATTGGTAGCCTGACCAACAACAGCACAAAGCATAAAATAAAACAGCTAAGTATTAATTTGAAAAATGGTTGGGCGGAATATGTTGGAAAGACGACTAGTAATGGCAAACAATACGATCTCTAACTCTTTTTTCCTGATGAATAAGTATGCCCGTTTACCATAAACTTATATTTTTCTGAAAATAATTTGAGCATCTGATAATTTTGATAGCTTTTGATTCTAAACTTTTCATTCCGGCTTATAAAATAATAAATGGTACCTATCGGAATGGTATACACAATTGAAAAATAGGCGGTTCCTACAATCATGAACGTGGACGTAGAGATATAATAGTTAATAAAAGGAAAAACATACAATATCCCCCCAGTTAAAAGTCCGGCAGATAAAATAGAAGAGGGTAAAATGGTTCTTAAAAAATCATTATGCTTTCTAAACTTAATCGTTGAAATATCCCCCCAATAAATAGTTGTATCTTTTTTGTGTAAATCAAGTGTAATAGAGGAGTCTGTAAGATTCAGTAGCCTGCCCACAAAACGATGTTTTACGGAATCGGATCTTTTGTTTGTAAATAGAATGCAATCATAACGCTTTTGAGCGATGACAAAAGCGAAAATAAAAACGCCCAGAAAAGTAAATAGCAATTTCATAGGAATAGATAATTTTCAATTTACTTAAATCAATTGGCGGTTAATTAGCCAAATTTTTATTTAACATTTTCTATTCGTTTAGCATTCTTCTTATCCCTTGTTAGTTGACCACAAAGGCGCAGCTGCAAAGAACAATGCCCTGTAGGGGCAACCGCTCTGTAACTTCTCAGCGCCTATGACTTTAGATGTCCCATAGGGGCTACCCTTGGGGTGATCGAACAGTCGGCTGGTGTAAACCATTGGGCTAGCACCTATGGGGCATTGGGAGTGTTGGGGGGCTGGGGTAGTTACAGGGCTTTTGCCCCTGACGGGACAGGGATGCCGGGTTATTTAAACATCTCTCTTTCTTAGTTCTCAACTTCCATTAAGGCAAATTGTTTGTATTATCTCGCCCTTTTTGGTAGCCTGACCAACAAAAGGAAAGGCGACCAACTGCGGCGAAGGCGACCAACCATGGCGTAATGCGACAAACAAGGCGGAGTAAGCGCTGGATTTTGTTATATTGTCATCTGCATTCACCATATATTTTACCCAAATGAAAAAACTCAACTGCACCCTCCTTATTTGCCTGATCATGATCAGCGCCTGCGCGCAACCATCTACGGTAAAGCATATCAATGAAACCAATACACCCGAGCTTGCCCTGGCACCCTTGCGATTTTTGGCATCGGATGAATTAATGGGCCGAAGCACTACCCGCCCTGAAATACATATTGCCGCCCGTTATATCAGCGAAGAGTTTAGAAGTTTTGGATTG
>CAIWRU010000016.1 GCA_903915155.1 uncultured Mucilaginibacter sp. | reverse complement strand
TTTTAATGAATATTCCTTTACCTGCACTTCCGGTAGCTGGCGTATGGGATTAAGATAAATTACTTTGTCTGTAAGGTCGGTTACCAAAAAAATATTGTTTTCAAATCCGTCGCCGCTAAACGCTAATGTGTCGCCGGGTAAAGCGGTAATAGAAAAAACACCGGCGGTATTTGATTTCGTTCTTGCCTGGCTGCGTTTATTTAAAACTTGTATGCTCCCCAATCTTATATTACTGCCTGCTTTTAATAATAGCCCTTGTTGATTTTTGCTTGCTTGTGCATAAACAAAGCAAAAGCTATTTATTAATAAAAGCATTAGAATAAGTTTTTTAGGATGCATCTTATCTATAAAAATATCTCTATCTAATTCTAAAGGCAAAACATTTAACCATTTTTAACATGAAATTATTCCGGCATCGTTCCCGAAGAATTATTACATTTGATCACCAATTAGTAAAAAATGAAACGTTATCTGTTTTTACCCGTTATCCTGTTAGTAATATGTTCATCAAACCTGTTTGCGCAACAACACATGGATACAGAAATTTTAGGCAATGCCGAAAGTGTAAATAAGAACGATAACGTGCTGGTGATAAAAAGCAAAGAAGCAGAGGCGCGTATATGGGTTTATAGCCCGACAATAATTCGCGTTAGCATCAGCAAGCAACACAGTGCAGATAGCTCGTTTGCCGTGGTACAGGAGCCTGCTGCAGATCTGCAATACAAGGATAATAACGGCAATATAGAAGTAACTACATCAGCCTTAAAGCTGGTGATCAATAAATCGCCGTTGCGGTTCAATTTTTATACAGCAGATGGTAAAGTTTTAAGCGAAGACGACCCACGCTTTGGCACCAACTGGCAAGGCACAAGGGTGGTGAATTTCCGTAAGCTTTACAGCGATGAAAAGTTTATTGGTTTGGGTGAGAAAACGGGCGACCTTAACCGTCGCGGCAGCTCCTATGTAAACTGGAATAGCGATGTACCCAATCATGGCCCAACCAGCGACCCGTTGTATGAAACCTTCCCGTTTTTTGTGGGGATGCATGGGGGCTTAACCTATGGCCTGTTTTTGGATAATACCCACAAAAGCTATTTTGATTTCGGCGCTTCGACCGATGATACAATGAGCTGGTTTGGTGCTGATGGCGGCGATATGAATTATTATTTCTTCGGAGCGCAGAGTGTGGCGCAGATAATTGAAGATTATACCTGGTTAACCGGCAGGATGGAAATGCCGCCGCTATGGAGCCTGGGCTACCAGCAATGCCGTTGGAGTTATGCCAGCGCCACCGAACTTTTAGGCATTGCTGATAGGTTAAGAAAAGACAAGATACCCGCCGATGTAGTGTATTGCGATATTGATTACATGGACCACTATAAGATTTTCACCTGGAATCCGGTAACTTTCCCTGATCCGAAGGGGATGATAGACAAGCTGAAAAGCATGAACTTTCATTTGGTTACTATTGTAGACCCGGGTATTAAAGTAGAGCCGGGCTATAAGCAATATGAAGAAGGGGTAGCCAATAACTATTTCGCTACTTATCCCGATGGTGAGAAATACATCGGCAGCGTATGGCCGGGCCGTTGTCATTTCCCCAATTTTACTGATAAAGTAGTGCGCGATTGGTGGGGAGCATCATTCACCGCCCTTACCGAGCCGGGTGTTGAAGGTTTTTGGAACGATATGAACGAACCTGCCGTTTGGAACCAAAACATCCCCTACATGGTGAAATTCGGCAAATACTATATGCCTGAGATACGGAATGCTTATGGTATGCAAATGGCCGAGGCTACTTACCAAGGTACTAAAAAAATATTGGGTAACAAGCGGCCGTTCGTGCTTACCCGCGCGGCTTATTCGGGTACGCAGCGTTTTTCGGCCGTGTGGACAGGGGATAACTCGGCGTATGATGCGCATATGTTGTTAGGGCAGCGCATGGTGAACAGTTTGGGTATAACCGGTATGTCATTGGTCGGGGTGGATATTGGTGGCTTTACGGGCAACCCTACGCCTGAGCTGATGGTGCGTTGGAACTCGCTTGGTGTATACACCCCCATGTTCCGTAACCATGCCGCCAAAGGTACCAAGTACCGCGAACCGTGGAAATGGGGCAAAGCAAATGAAGCCATCATCCGCAAGGACATTGAGCAGCGCTACAAGCTGATGCCATATATTTACAGCAGTTATTACCAATCGCACAAAACGGGCCTGCCTGTGAGCCGTACGCTGGCCATAAACTATACGCAGGATGACAGCATCTACAACGAAAAATTCCAGAACCAGTTCCTGTTTGGTGATGCCCTAATGGTGGCCCCTGTGGAAAGCACCAAACTAATAGCTGATGTTTACCTGCCCAAAGGCGATTGGTACCGCCTAAGTTCGGATGCGAAATTTAAGGGTGGTAAAGTGGTTAAAGCACCATCGCCATTAACTGATCTGCCTGTATTCGTTAAGGCCGGTGCAATTATCCCGATGCAAAACCTGGTGCAAAGCACCAATGAAAAAGGCGACGGCATATTGAAGATCAATATTTGGTACGATACAAAAGGCAATTCCTTTACTTATTATGAGGATGACGGTTCGTCATACGATTATCAAAACGGCGCTTATTACAAACGCGATATTAATTTCGATCCTTCAAAAAGCATGATCAGCTTGTCGGCTGTGGAAGGTTCTTTCACTTCAAAATATAGTAAGATAGAATTGGTACTGCACGGCTTTAAAGGCAAATTCAAAACTTTTGAAGTGAACGGTCAGCCTGTTAAGCTATACCCTAACGTAAAGGATGGTACGGATTACGCCACCTTTGCTAATGATGCGAAGGTGATAAGTGTGAAATATTGATCTTTTTGTGGGTCATGCTGAGCTTGTCGAAGCATGCGGGCAAAGGCCTTTACGCCTATGCTTCGACAAGCTCAGCATGACCCCTGGTTATATCTTCCGAACGCTCATGGTTTTAAACCCACCGCTATTTTGGCACCAAAATAGTCGCACGTATCATATAGCTGTTATTGTAATAGTCATTTACCCAATGCCGTGTCATGTTTTCCCCGGAGCGATTAATGGAAAAGTAAGTTCTCGGCCGCTCAAACTCATCGGCTGTATACGCTAATCTCGGCATTATGATATTGGGCGGACTTGCACCATACTCTAAAGGGTTGCCCAGAAAATTAAGCGTTGGAGCGTCTTTTTTTATTTTATAATATCCTGAATCTAAAAAGCTGATCGCAACATAAAAACCATCACAAGGGCTTTCGATATTGTACGCCGAAATATCCACATCAAACCAGGCATCGCCCTTTTTTGCAGAGGTGATGATAATGTCTTTTGTCAATTCATCACCCGGCCCTGCTGCGGTATCGATCTTAAAAAGTCTTATCCTGAAAGAAGCGGTCGCATCGCCTTTACTTTTGCCGCTGCCATCGCCTAAATAAAACCCGACAGTTTGTACAACGCCCTGTATATCCTGTGACCCATGCATAAACATCGCCTGTTCATACCCGGGGTCTACCATCGCAGAATAATATTTGGAAGTTTTCTTTTTACTGCCGACGCTAACCAGTTCGCTATGATCAGCCTCATATTTTAGCGGCTTATCAATCGGTATCAATTTAATTATATGGCTTGCGGTGACATCTTTCAACTTCAAAAGTTGGGTTTGATAATTGAAACATGATATGGTGAGCGTATCCTCTACGGTTATCTTATTAGTAGTAAAATCAACTTTGCCGGCAGTGTCAGCCTTATAATAAAATCTTTTGTCGGAGTTATCAGATTGCCAATAGTAAGCATTAGGTTTTAGTTTAATACTTACAAATGTATTTGGTATGGGCCGGTTGGTTTGTGCGTCAACTATAGTAGCCTGTAAATGTATTTGTTGTGATTTTACAACTGACGATATAAGAAGTAGTAAGGTTAGGAATTTAAGTTTCATTGTTTAAATATAGATAATTAGCATAAATCGGCAACAATACAACCTGTATCTCTTTTATAACTCACTTATTATCCGCAAAATACTACATATGTGTTATTGATAACCCGGCCAAAACGGGGCAATTTTATATCGTAACAAACACATTAACTATTTACATTAAATCTTAACCCACAAATGAAACTCATTTTACGCATCATCACAATGGCCTTGTTAGCCATCCCGGTTTTACTCACAGCATGTAAGAAAGAGAAAAAAACTAATCCCAACGGTTTACCAACCGTAATTAACACCATCATAACCCAGGCGCAAATTGACACGCTGAAAAAACATGGTACCATAATTAACGAAGGCACTACGCCGCCAACTGTTTCCGGGTCATTCGTACTGTCGCCCGATATATGTACTTACGACAATTCAGGTGAAAATTTCGCGGGAAGTACTTTTGACGATTATGTGTATAAATTCAGCAATCAAAACACCGGTAAATTTACCGTAAGGGTAGATTATGCTGATACGCACGGTGGCGATGTAGGGACCGATTCAACAGCTACCTATATATCGGGTAGTGGGAAATTGTTCACCATTTTTGCGCAATCTTCGGGTGTTGAATCGGGTATAAACTATACTAACCTTGAAGTAATAAGTGGTGAAGTAGCAAGCGGTGGTATTGCCAATTTCCAGCTCACAGATTACCTCGCGTCAAAAGGCGCCGATCCTACTACTAAACTTGAGCCGGCCGGGTCAACCCGTATATTCTACGATTCGGACCTGTTATCTACCCCTTACACCGGCACTATAGTACTTAATTCGTTAAAAGGGAAAATACTTGACGCTATCAAAGCAAACGCAAAGCCAATGCGTTATTCAAAATAAACAGGTTAGTTGGGTGTGAAAGTCCGGTCTGGGAAGTTTCCAGCCGGGCTTCGCTCTTTGTTTGCCTGTGTAAAATATTAAAGACCCTCTCGCGGCACCATGAAAACAAAAAAGCCCTGCCGGAATTTCCGGCAGGGCTTTGTGTATATTCCCTTTAAACTCCCCCTTTAGGGGGTTGGGGGCATTATTTCACTTCTTCAAAGTCAACATCAGTAACATTGTCAGCGTTGCCTTCAGCGTGTGCTTCTGGTCCGCCTTGCTGTCCGTCAGCGCCTGGTTGTGGCTGGCCTGCATCTGCAGCAGCTTTGTACATGTCTTCTGATGCAGCTGTCCAAGCTGTGTTCAGCTCAGTTTGTGCAGTTTCAATAGCATCAAAATCTTTGGCAGAGTAAGCTGCTTTCAATTTTGTTAAGCCTTCTTCAATAGCACCTTTCTTATCAGCTGGTATCTTGTCACCATATTCTTTCAACTGTTTTTCAGTCGAGAAGATCAGGGCATCGGCGCCATTCAGTTTTTCAACTTCTTCTTTTGCCTTTTTGTCAGAGTCAGCATTTGCTTCAGCTTCTTCCTTCATCTTCTTAATATCAGCATCTGTTAAGCCCGAAGATGCTTCGATACGTATCTTCTGTTCTTTACCGGTTGCTTTATCCTTGGCAGCTACGTGTAATATACCGTTGGCATCAATATCAAAAGTTACTTCGATCTGAGGAACGCCTCTTGGTGCCGGTGGTATACCATCCAGGTGGAAACGGCCTATAGTACGGTTGCCCGAAGCTATCGGGCGCTCGCCCTGTAATATGTGGATCTCTACCGATGGCTGGCTATCAGATGCAGTTGAGAATGTTTCAGATTTTTTGGTTGGGATAGTAGTGTTAGC
>CAIWRU010000015.1 GCA_903915155.1 uncultured Mucilaginibacter sp. | reverse complement strand
TTAAACCATAGCAGCCTCATTATAAAAACGCTGGCTTGCATTATGTTAGTAACCCACACCAAAAAGGTTTGCAAATATAGCAGAAATTCGTTTTCTTTAGAAAAAATGTTAACATTTGCCCCCTGTTGGCATTCTTCTATTGATTTAAACCTGTATGGCCGAAAAGAAAAAGTTTAATATTGAGTATGAAATAAAATCATCTCCGCGCATTTTATATAGCTTTTTGAGCGAATCTAACGGCTTAACGCAATGGTTTGCAGATAACGTAACCGTTCGCGACCAGGTTTATACCTTCACTTGGGACGATGAGCAGCAGAAAGCCAAACTACTTATGCTAAAGGAAAATAAACTGGTTAGGTTTAAATGGATAGATGACGAGCCGCAATGCTACTTTGAAATGGAGATATTGCAGGATGAACTAACCAACGATGTAGCCCTTAGCGTAACCGATTTTGCCACTGAAGAAACCATAGTGGAGCGCAAACAGATATGGGATAACCAAATTGAATACCTGGTTAGCGTATTAGGTGCCTGAGCTAATACAATTTTCGTTAATTTTACGTTTTTTAAACTATACCGCTATTTTAATAATGCGGAGCAAGTTTTATAAGCGCTAAATACAGGATACTTGATGAAAAAAATTCATCTTCTCATACTTAAATCATTCATACGGCCCTTCATTGTTACTTTCTTTATAGTAATGTTTGTGTTGCTGATGCTGTTTTTATTTAAATACATCGACGACATGATAGGCAAGGGCTTTGCCTGGTATGTTATACTGGAACTGATGATGTATTCATCGGCAACCAACGTGGCTATGGCGCTGCCACTATCGGTGCTGCTCTCCACCATCATGACCTATGGCAGCCTGGGCGAAAACTATGAACTTGTGGCCATAAAGGCGGCAGGCATATCGCTTACCAGGGCTATGTACCCCATGATCATTATTGTATCGATATTAAGTGTAGCGGCCTTTGTTTTTTCTGATTATATGCTCCCGGTTGCCAATCTTAAATACTTCTCGTTACTTTACGACGTAAGGCAGCAGCGTTCGGCAACGCTGTTGCCTCAGGGAGTGTTCAGCAATAGTTTCCCGGGTTATACTATCAGGGTTGAAAAAAAAGGCGCCGACGGCCAGGCGCTATATGGCATTATTATTTATCAGAAAGTTAATGGTGATAATAATACGGTGCTATTTGCCAAAGAGGGCAGGATGTACCGCACCCCCGGCGACAAATTCCTGGTATTAAAGCTAAAAGATGGCGTGCGTTATGAAGAACAGCCAGGCGAGAACGGCTACAACAGCCGCCAAAGGCTTGTCCGCTTTCGCTTTAAGGACATGGAGCAACGGTTTGATCTCTCGGCATTTAAATTATCACGTACACCGCAGGGTGAATTTGCCAATAATTTCCAGATGATGGACATTAAGCAGCTGCGCGATTATAAAAAAGCCACCCAGCATAGTATTGATAGTTCGGTACAAGTTGGGTTCAGATCCATTACACCCTATATCAGGTATTTCGCTGTACCCAAAAAATCGGCAAAAATAAAAAATTATCTGCCGCTAAATAAGATTGATACCGGTAAAGTAACACTCAATATGCAAGTAATGGCCGTATCAAATGCGATGGGCGAAGTACGTAACATCCAGAACGTTATTAGGGATAATGCACAACGCAATAAGGACAATGCACAAAGCATACGCAAATCATTGGTGGAGTATTACAAAAAATACACCCTTTCGGTGGTTTGCCTGGTGCTGTTTTTGATAGGGGCACCGCTCGGGGCCATTATCCGCAGGGGTGGTTTGGGATTGCCGGTGGTTATTTCGGTGGCCTTTTTCCTCATTTACTATATCATATCAACCATTGGTGAAAAATCAGTAAAGGAGGGCAGTACATCGCCCATATTAGGTATGTGGATAGCCATAATCATATTAACACCAATAGGTTTCTTCCTGTCATACAAAGCAGCTACGGATTCATCGTTGTTTGATGCTGATGCTTATAAACGCATGATAAACAAAATATTTAAGCGTAAAACAACCGGATAGATTTTACAAAGCACCGACCTGATTGTTTATATTATGGTGTAAATTTGCACACATAAAAAACAAGGCAGGCAACCCCATTACAAACTGCCACGTAACCATACAACATGTTAAATACCATACCGGAAGCAATAGAAGCCATAAAGGCAGGCAAAACAATTATAGTGGTTGATGATGAGGACAGGGAAAACGAAGGTGACTTTTTAACTGCCGCACATAATGCTACGCCCGAAACCATAAATTTTATGGTTAAATATGGCCGTGGTCTGGTTTGCGCGCCCATTACTGAAAAACGAGCCCGTGAGCTGGACCTTGAGCCAATGGTGAGCCACAATACTACGTCGCACGAAACAAATTTTACGGTTTCGGTCGACTTGCTTGCCGGGTGTACTACCGGTATATCTGCATCAGACCGTTCAAGAACCATACTTGCATTGATTGACCCGGCTACTAAAGCCGAAGACCTGGGCCGCCCGGGGCACATATTCCCGCTAATAGCAAGGGATGGTGGCGTGTTGCGCAGAACAGGGCATACCGAAGCCGCTATTGACATGGCCGTTTTAGCCGGTTTTGAACCTGCAGGCGTTATATGTGAAATAATGAAGGAAGATGGCGAAATGGCTCGCCTGCCCGATCTGCAGGCGCTGGCTAAAGAGCTCGACCTTAAAATAATATCGATAAAAGACCTGATAGATTACCGGTTAAGCACCGAGTCGTTAGTAACCCGTGAAGTATCTGTTAAAATGCCTACCGAATGGGGTGAGTTTGATATGATAGCTTTTACCCAGATAGATACCGGGGAGAACCACCTTGCACTTGTAAAAGGCACATGGGAGCCCGGTGAGCCTGTTTTGGTACGCGTACACAGTTCATGTGTTACCGGCGATATTTTTGGCTCATGCCGCTGCGATTGCGGCCCACAGCTGCACAAGGCTATGGAAATAATCCAAAAGGAAGGCAAAGGCGTTATTATTTATATGAACCAGGAGGGCCGGGGTATTGGGCTCATCAATAAATTAAAAGCTTACCATTTGCAGGAGAACGGTTTTGATACTGTTGACGCCAATATTCAGCTCGGCTTTAAGATGGATGAGCGCGATTACGGCGTGGGCGCACAGATATTACGCAGCCTGGGTGTTTCAAAAATGCGGTTGTTAACCAATAACCCTAAAAAACGCGCGGGGCTTATAGGCTATGGACTTGAGGTGGTTGAGAACCTGCCTATTGAGATTGCTCCAAACCCGCATAACGAGGCTTATCTTAAAACCAAACGCGACAGGATGAACCACGCTATACTGCGCGATCATTGATCATCGCCGCCACCACCGCCTGATTTTTCCTGCGAACTTTTGCTGCTACTATCCTGCTTTTCAGTTAAAGGCGGTGTATCAGTAGTTGATGGCGTTTTTGACGGGGTGGATGTTGGTATCGGTGCAGGTGTTAGTGCGCTTTTACGGCGGGTGTTCCTGAATATATTCTTAAAAAACTCACCGAACGTATCAAAATCATTCTGGTAAACCAAGCCCAGGCCATTTACATACTGTACACCCAATTGGTCGCCTATGCTATTTAGGGTAGTTGAATTTAGTACCCGGTACGAATAGCGCGCTGTAAGTGCACCATCGGGCCGCAACAGGTACTGCGCCTCAAAATCTTTAGTGAGGTCGTTAAAGCTGGAATTAAATAAACTGGTATTGTTATTATTAAACAGATCGCTTGTACCGGTGTTGGTAAACAAACTACCCGTAAGCACCAGCCTGTTTTTCAGCAAACTTAATGTAGCGCTGGCATCGTTAAATGACCGGAGGCTAAGGTCGAAATTCTTGATGTTCGATTGCGAAATAAACGCATTGAGCTTATTAAAGGCAAATTCACTTACCGCTTCGCCCGCCGTATTTAAAACCTGGTTTGTTAAATTGCTGGGGTTATTTGACGTAAAGTTTCGGCGTACAATAATACTTAATGCTTGCTGGCTGCGATTATTATAATCATTTAAGTATGTGCCCAGGTCATCTTTTATGCTCGGATCGGTGGGGAAATTAAAGTCGAAGTCGATGCTTGGCTGTAATAGTGATTTGGTAATTACCAGTTCGGCCTGCACCAATACCTGTTCGCTACCTTTTGGCGATGACAAGCCGGCTGCAACATAAAGCGGGGCCACATTTGTACGTACCTCATAAACAGCATTTAAGTTTATCTGGGCGTTTGTGGGGTCGCCGGTCCAGCGTATAGTTCCGCCCTGGTTCACCACAAAATTTTTGCTTATAAAGTTTTTGGCAGTAAATTCAAATTTACCTGTCGATATCAAAAAGTCGCCGAACATGTTAAAGTCGCCCAGGCTGTTTATATTTAAATTCAGGTTGTTGGCAACGCCGCTACCTTCAAGCACACCGTAATCCGTGGTTATTTTAACTATAGTTTTTTCATCTATATTAAGGTCAAGGTTAAGTGTTACGCCATCAAACGCGTTTTTAACTGGGGCAAGCTTAGTGCTGTCTTTATGGTTTACAAATCTTATAAAGTCATATTCCCCAACGGTTGACGATGTATTTAAAGGGATATTGAACACGGTGCCTGCCAGGGTACGCGCCTTAATATTTATATTCATGGTACTAACAGGCCCATTAAATGAAAATGTACCCGTACCATAAGCGGTGCCATAATACAGGTGATTATCTTTAAAAGTGGTATTCAAAGCCATCAGGTTTTTAGCTTGTACGGTGGCTTCAATATCGGGATCTTGCAGGTTATTCAAGTCAACCTTGCCTGAAACGGTGCCCTGGCCGCCGTGCGGGTCCTTAATAACCATGTTATCAATATTTATCACACTGTTTACTACAGTTAGCTTGTCACTAACCGTATACCTGGTTTTAAGGTAATTAACTGTAACACTTGTAGTATCTAAAGTAACAGTACCGTTCAATTGCGGTTTACTTATTGGCCCGGTAAGTTTCAGGTCGCTTGATACCGTTCCTTTAGGGTTTGATACCAGGGCGTTTATAAACGGATCAAATATTATTACCTGCGCTTGGTCCATTTTTATATTAAAATCAAGGGCATGGTCTTCGGCATCTTTCGCAAGCGAATACGCACCGGTAATGTTCATGGTTTCGGTCCCCCTGTTATGGATGCTCATTTTTACATCAGCCTCCTTCCGCTCATTGTCAAGTGCCGATACAATATCTACATTACCCACCAGTGTTTTATTCATGTTTAACGAATCAATGCTCAAATGCGCATCAACTCCGGGGGTTTTGGTAATTGCACTTAAAATAATGTTGCCATTCAGCGAGCCCTGCAGCATTAGCCCCGAATGCCGGGTGAGCTGGTCAAAAGTAGCCATACTGAACTTTTCAAAATTCACCTTTAGCTTGTCTTCTGTATTGTCCGATATCAGTCCGTCGATTTTCACTTTTTGCCGCCCGTTGGATAGCTGGAAGTTTTCCACCTGTATTTTGTTGTTTAGGAACCTAATCCGCGTTTGCTCCTGTAGTTTCCAGTCCTGGTGCTCCAGTATAACGTCTGAGGGCAGCAGCTTTAGCTTGGCTGTAGTATCGCGCCCAAATTCAACAAGGCCATACAAATCGAGTTGGTTGGTGGCGTCCTTGTCGGCCAGTTTTACGTTAAAATTAAGGCTGTCGTGTTTAAGTACATTCGATATATCAATGTTCTTGATAAATAATCTATCGCTAAAATTTACGCGGCTTAATGAAATATTAAGGCCTAACTCCGATGTGCTGGTATTCTCATCTAAGATAAGATCATGAAAAACCGTGGTGCCGTATTTTATAGTTTTAATGTATCCGTTTAGTGTTGCCGTTTGGTTGGCGGTATTAAATTCGCCCACAAACGTACCCTGGTCCGGTATTTTTAGGTCAGGAACAAAAATGGCCGTCAACGGGTCGATATTTTTGAGTAATAGGTTAAACTCAAAGTGTTGCGGTTTGGGTGTAACATAGTCAACCTTTAACGATGGGATATATTTTTTTACTATTTTTTTAAAGTATGAAGGCAACGTGGCCAGGTCAAAACTCCCCTTTATGCTGCCTTCGGCAATATCTGATTTTAATGAAAGCAACCGGTCATTACCTTTCCCGCTCGATGACAGGTCAATCGAATCAATCAGGTAATTATTACGGGGGTCGATGATCCGTATAGGCGAAAGCTCGATATGGCCGTCGAAGTTTTCGAGGCTGTTACCCGCAAATTTGGTTTTCATTTGCGTACTTATGGTAATGGTATCATCTATCAGTTTCAGGGTGTGCAAATGCGCATCTTTAACACTGGCAGTAAAGCTATATGCCGGCAGCGTGGGGTTAAAGTTAACGCTGCCACCAATAATAAGGTTTATGTTCTTATCGCTGATCGTGGCCTTTCCGCTGGCTATTTTTTTCGCAAGGTTGCCGTTAATGGTGAGGTTGTGGTAATCGTAACCTTTGTAATTCAGGTAAGCCAGCTTAGCATCCAGTACTTCACTAAGATTATCAAATTCATCGCCGCTACCATTAACATTTGCCGATAGTGTTACGCGGCCCACGTCATCATTGCCAAGCAGGCCGCCAAGGTCAAAATTCGATGTATTGAGCTTACCGCTATAGGCAGGTATACCCTTCTTATTTATTTTTAGGTTGATGTCGGGATCGAACCTGCCTAATTTGGTTTTGAACGTGCCGAACGCCACAAAGTCGTTTTGCAAACCGGTGAACCTGCCGGTAAAGTTGATATTACCGAATTTGGCAATGATATCGGGCACCTGCGCATTTTTTGTGCCGGTAAAGTTGCTGTAAAGAAAGTCCAGGTCTTTTTTATTCGTGGCTATCTGTTCAAAATTCAGATCAAGGAAGGTGTTGTCCCAGTCGGGTAAACCGCGCAGCTCAAAATCGCCGCGTATATAGGTGGCCTGCCCGCCGGTTATCAGCAGGTTTTTGGCGCTCAGGCTGCGTACAAGGCCGTGTATTTTACCGTCTACGCCCAAGTCGAACTTGACTTTTTCGAGCCCGGTGGTAAAAAAGGAAATATCTTTTGATGAAACCCGCGACGATTTAAAATCGGCATCCATCATTACCCTGTCCTCAATATTACTAAAATCGGCAAACGATTTAAACTTCATCCTGAAATAATCCTTTACCTCGGAGTTGGCGGTTCGCAAAAACAGGTGCTGCGCCAGTATCATATTGGTGTCAACCGTAGCGTTGGTGGTAAGGTTACGGATAAAGAAGCCGCTCTTTTCGTGCAGCGTAAGGTTGTGTACATCGCCTTTAAAAATATGATGCATAACATCCATATTTTTTATAACCGCACTAAAATTAGTGGCATCAATATCATCAAAATTCACCCCATTAACGGCAGTATCAACCAGGTAGTTTTTGTAGCGGAAATGCATTTTGTTAATGACCACCTTTTGAAAAATAACATTCCAGGGTTTACCGGTTGATTTAGTGGTATCGGGCGAACTGAAATAATCAAGTATAAATTTGAGGTTGGATGTGCTGTCTTTATATTGCTTAAGATAAATGGAAGGTTTATCCAGCTTTATCAGGCTAAAATCGAGGGTACGCTGTTTTATGCTGTGAAAAAGCGAAAAACCACTGATGCCCACTGTTAATTTTGGCATATTTATGAGCGTATCCTTACGCTTATCAAGCACATAAAAATCTTCTAAAACAACCGAAGTAAATGGCTGAAGATACAAGCTGTTAATATTCACAGTGGTATGCCATTGTTCGGATAAATAGGCCGCAGCTTTTTTGGCCGCCCAGGTTTGCACGGGTTTGTACTGAAAAATAAGCAACAGTATGCTCAACGTCAAAAAAATGACCAGGACTATACCGAACGCTATTTTGAGTACTTTTTTAATAACTTTGCCCCTTATAATTACTGAATTAGTGATTGAGTGAATTATTGAATGGTTAAACATTATTTGTACCGATTGGTTTAAATGTTTCCTGCCTCAAAAAATCAACAATTCAATAATTCTATAACTCAATAATTTAAAAAATCGTGCCCATAATACTTGCCATTGAATCTTCATGTGATGATACCTCAGCCTCCATTTGTGCTGATGGTGTGATACTGAGCAATGTTATTGCTAATCAAACCATTCACCAGGCTTATGGGGGCGTAGTTCCCGAGCTTGCCTCAAGGGTACATCAGCAAAATATTGTTCCGGCGGTAGCACAGGCGCTTTCGCTGGCAAAAGTAAGCAAAAATGATGTTAATGCCGTGGCTTTTACACGTGGGCCGGGTCTTTTAGGGTCGTTATTAGTTGGGGTGTCATTTGCCAAGGCGTTTGCTCTTGCCAAAAACCTGCCATTGATCGAAATTAACCACATGCAGGCCCATGTGCTGGCCCATTTTATTGCCGAAAAAAAACCGTCGTTCCCGTTTCTTTGCCTCACCGTATCGGGCGGGCATACGCAAATAGTTTTGGTGAAAGATTATTTTGATATGCAGGTGATTGGCCAAACCACCGACGATGCAGCCGGTGAAGCCATGGATAAAACCAGTAAGATACTCGGCCTTCCCTACCCCGGTGGACCGCTTATTGATAAATATGCCCGGCTGGGTAACCCCCATGCCTATAAATTCCCCGAGCCGCAGATACCGGGTTTCGATTTTAGTTTTAGTGGGTTAAAAACTGCCATCCTTTATTTTATACAGAATAACCTTAAGCTAAACCCCAATTTTATTGAGGAAAACATGAACGATATTTGCGCTTCGGTTGAATACCGCATAGCCACCATACTGCTAAACAAGCTTAAAAAGGCTGCCGATGAATACGGCATTAAGGACATAGCACTGGCAGGAGGTGTATCGGCCAATACGGGCCTGCGCCAGGGGCTGCTGCAAATGGGCGAGCAAAATGGCTGGAACTGCTTTATCCCCAAACTGGAATATTGCACCGATAATGCCGCTATGATAGCTATTGCCGGTTACCACAAATATTTGAAAGGGGATTTTGTGGGGCAGGATATAGCGCCGCTGGCGAGGATGCCCATCCCTTTAGCCCCCTGACCGCGTGCCGCCTTAGCTTTAGCGGTGACGCAAGGGGAACTTAAAAATTTTATTTTAAATTTGCGACTACTAACTCCCCCTTTAGGGGGTTGGGGGGCAAATGAACGCAGCTACTTACATTTTCTGGATCGTATTCGTAATACCGCTTATAGTGTTTTTAGCATGGCTTATGCGCCAGGATAAACGCAAGGGCAAAATAGGCTTTATTATATTGGCGGTACTGATAGTGGGTGTAATTGCTTATATGTACTGGAAGAAGATGTTCGACCAGTATGTGCCGCAGTATGATTAAGGCACATCAGTATGAAGCTGGAAAATAATTGGAGAAATAAATCCATCCAGGCTTTAGAAAAGAAAGATTGGGGCGAACCCAATTTTGATTCCTACCTGGTAAAACGATGCTTTCAGCTATCAAAAATTCCACTTGTCGATTTTACGGTTGAGGACTTGCGACTGATGATAGGGCAAGGTTTTGCCTTAGAATATCTTATAATATTAGCCTTGGAAATGTTACAAAATGATATCCTTGCTGAAGGAGATTATTATCCGGGAGACTTGCTAAAAAATGTAATTGATACCCCACCCAATTTCTGGATTGCTAACCAGCATCTATACCACCAATTAAAAAAGCTAATTCTTTACAAGCAAAATACTATCGAAGATGAAAATATCCTGCTCGATAAGTTTTTGTCAATTAATGTAAGCTAATTCTTTTACTATATTTACATACCAACAAATCATTGCCAATATGTCACGCCCTAAAGCATTTTGTAGCATCGGTATGTGTTTTGTGCTCTAACTATCAAAAAAACATAATCAACAATTAAAAAGATGAAAAAATTATTTTCAGCAATATTAGTAATAGTAGCCATAACGAGCTTAAGCTCATGCAGCTACAACAGCATGGTACAAATGGACGAGAACGTAAAGGGTAAATGGGGTGCCGTTGAAAGCCAGTACCAGCGCCGTGCCGACCTGATACCTAACCTTGTAAACACCGTTAAAGGTGTGGCCAACTTTGAAAAAAGCACCCTGGTTGACGTAACCGAAGCCCGCGCCAAGGCTACTGCCATAACTGTTGACCCAACCAAACTTACCCCTGAAACCATCCAGAAATACCAGGCTGCACAGGGGCAATTGAGTACTGCTTTAGGCAGGTTGTTGGTAGCCTCGGAAAAATATCCTGAATTAAAGGCTAACGAAAACTTCACTGCTTTACAAACACAACTGGAAAGCACCGAGAACCGCATTAATGTGGCCCGTTTAGATTTTAACCAGGCTGTACAGGATTACAACAGCAAGATCCGTTCGTTCCCGGCAAATATTACAGCTAAAATGTTCGGTTTTACCGAAAAAGGTTACTTCCAGGCTGAAGCCGGTGCTAATAAAGTGCCAACAGTACAGTTTTAATTATTGAGTGAATGAGTGAGTTAGCGATTGAGTGAATTTATGCTCAAATTTCTAATTCACTCAATCACTCATTCACCAACTCACTAATTAAATCAAATGGCCTTATTTAACGAAGATGAGCAGCACCGTATACGCGTAGCTATTGAGGATGCCGAAAAGCGCACCTCAGGGCAGATACGCGTGTGTATTGAGAAAAGCTGCAGCGAAGATGTGCTTGACCGGGCAGCAAAATATTTTCACAAGCTTGAGATGCACAAAACCAAGCACCGTAATGGTGTTTTAATATACCTGGCTACCGTCGACCGCAAGTTTGCCATTATTGGCGACGCGGGCATAAACAAGGTTGTTCCGGCTGATTTTTGGGATAGCACCAAAGAAGACATGCTGGCGCACTTTAAACTGGGCGATCTGGTTGAGGGCATAGTTACCGGCCTGCAAATTGCCGGCGAGCACCTGCAAAAGTATTTCCCGCACCATAACGGCGCCGCTAACGAATTATCTGATGACATTGCCTTTATGGACGGCGAATAAAAAAACAACATCATGTTTAAAAAAATATTCATCCTCTTTGCTCTCCTAATAACAGGCTACACAGCCTTTGCGCAGGATTATCCGCCAAAGCCAAATACGCTGGTAACTGATTATACTAATAGCCTTTCGGAGGGCGACAAGCAGCAGTTGGAAAGCAAACTGGTAGCTTTTGATGACACCTCATCGACCCAAATAGCGGTTGTGCTGATGAAATCGGTAGGTGATAATGATATAGCGGAATATGCCGTTCAGCTTGGCCGTAAGTGGGGCATTGGCCAAAAAGGCAAAAACAACGGCATATTGCTGTTGGCCGCCATGAACGATCATAAAGTAACTATACAGGTAGGTTATGGCGATGAAGGTGCGTTACCTGATATTACTGCCAAACAGATAATAGATAATGACATTACCCCCCATTTTAAGCAAAACGATTACTATGGCGGGCTGGATCTGGCTACCTCTGACATAATCAAGTACACAAAAGGCGAATACAAGGCTGATAAAAAACCCGATGATGATAGTTCAGGTGGCATTGGCAGCAGTGTGATAATACTTATTATCATTGTCGTATTTATCCTGGCATTTATATTCCGTAACCGTGGCGGTGGTGGCGGCCAAATCATTGGCGGGCGTGGCAGCGCAAGCCCATTCTGGTGGTTCCTTGCAGGCGATATACTCGGCGGCAGTGGTCGAGGAGGTGGCGGCGGCTGGGGCGGCGGAAGCAGTGGTGGCGGCGGCGGAGGCGGCTTCGGTGGTTTTGGCGGCGGCAGCTTTGGCGGCGGCGGCGCAAGCGGCAGCTGGTAAGTTTTTTATTGAGTGAGTTATGTTTCAGCACGATCTTCTTTTGAACGAAGTCCGCAAGTTTGCCGAAATGCTGGCCAGGCTTATAGGCCTGAAAGCTTCGGGTGAGATAGCGGAATTTAATCAGCAGGCTGAGAACCTTCTGCAGAATGAGTACGACACCTCAGTTGAATTTCTGATCAATTTGCCCGAAGATGATTTCAGAGTTCAGTTGCAAAAATTAAATTATAGCAAGGAAAAGCTGAATGCCCTTGGCCAATTGCTTTATGTATTATCCGAGCCTTTTAATGATGATGTTGAAACGGCATCGCTTTTAAAGAAGGTATT
Organism: uncultured Mucilaginibacter sp.; assembly: GCA_903915155.1. Classification (GTDB taxonomy): domain Bacteria; phylum Bacteroidota; class Bacteroidia; order Sphingobacteriales; family Sphingobacteriaceae; genus Mucilaginibacter. Next base: position 23,009 of record CAIWRU010000015.1, on the reverse strand, counting down.
GATTATTTTTGACGTGCTGGAGCAGCAATATCATTTTCAAACTTTTGATAATATTGCAAGGCAGCATAACATCCGTGAATATTTTATAAAACATGCCCGATCTTAACTGGAAAACACTCTCCTCCTCATACATCCATAAAGGCCCCTGGGCGACCATGCGGGTTGATAAATGCGAAATGCCCGACGGACGGATAGTCGACGATTATTATGTGCTTGAATATCCTAACTGGGTAAATGCCATTGCCATTACCGATGACAACAAGGTTTTAATGGTGCGGCAATATCGCCATGCGGCAGGGATTGTATCGTTAGAGATACCCGGTGGGGTAATTGATAGCGGTGAAGAACCCGTAGCGGCGATCAGGCGTGAACTGCTGGAAGAAACAGGGTACCAGTTTGACGATTTTGAATTGTTGTGTACCGTTTATGCCAATCCCTCAACTGCCAATAACCACACCTATTGTTACCTTACGAAAGGCGGCCAGAAGGTGCAGGAGCAGGATCTGGATGAACATGAAGAGGTAGTTGTGGAGCAATATACAATTGCCGAAATAAAACAACTTTTAGCGGATAATAAGATAGCGCAATCGCTGCATTGCACGGGGTTGTTTTATGCGTTGGTGAAGTTGGGGGAATTGTAGTATATCCGATAGTTGCAAATATTCAATACAAATAAGTAAATTTGTATATGTCGCAAGTTGATTATAGAGATTATATAGAAGTTAATGCCGAGATAAGGTTTGGTAAACCGGTTATCAAAGGCACGCGCATAACTGTATATGATGTTTTGCAATGGTTGGCATCTGGCATGACCCATGAAGAGATAATCAGCGATTTCCCTCAATTATCCGAAAACCAAATATTGGCTTGTTTGGCGTACGCCGCCAACAAAGAGCGAATTATTAAAGTTGCATGAGGTTGCGTTTAATTGCAGATGAGAATATTTCATGGCGATTAAAAAAAGTATTGCTTGATTGGGATGTATTACCATCTAATGAAATTAAACCCGGTACACGTTTAACAGATTTAATGATTTGGCAATTTGCAAAATCGAATGACTATTCCATTTTAACTTTCGACGAAGATTTTTCTGAATTGCAAAATTTAAACGGTTTCCCGCCTAAGATTATTTGGTTACGCATAGGTAACGCGCCTACGCATGAAATCGCGGCATTACTTACTAAGTTGCGGGAAGATATTATTAAATTTCTACATAATGATGAATTGGGAATCTACGAGATATATCCCTGGTAGTAACAGCATCAAAACAAAAAAAGACGCGAAGTATCGCGTCTCTACAATATTATCGAAATCCGAAATTTCTTATGACATTTTCAGCTTCTTCTGAATATCAGCTACGTAGCCTTTGAATTTTTTGTCGGTGTCAATCAAATCCTCAACAGTTTGGCAGGCGTAGATCACGGTGGAGTGGTCGCGGCCGCCGAAGAAGTGGCCTATTGATTTTAATGAGCTTTTGGTGTGTGCCTTGGCTAAGTACATTGATATTTGCCTTGCCTGTACTATCTCGCGTTTGCGGGTTTGTGATTTTACCATCTCGATAGGCACTTCAAAGTATTCGCAAACCAGGTTCTGGATATACTCCATTGAAATCTCTTTGGAAGAGTTCTTTACAAAGTTTTTCAACATTTGTTTGGCAAGGTTCAGGTCAATCTCCTTACGGTTAAGGGTTGATTGTGCCAGTAACGATACCATTGCACCTTCCAGTTCACGCACATTGTTATCAATGTTATGGGCCACATACTCTACTACATCGTTTGATAGTTCGATGCCGTCCTGGTATATCTTATTTTTTAAGATAGCCATGCGGGTTTCGAGGTCGGGTATCTGCAAATCGGCAGATAGGCCCCATTTGAACCTTGAAAGCAGGCGTTCTTCCAAACCGGCCAGATCTTTTGGTGCTTTGTCTGAGGTTATGATCAGCTGTTTGCCGCTTTGGTGCAGGTGGTTAAATATGTGGAAGAAGAAATCCTGTGTTTTTTCCTTACCGGCGAAGTTGTGCACATCGTCCATTATCAGCACATCAATGGCCTGGTAAAAGTTCACAAAGTCGTTAATGTTATTGTGCTTCAGGGCGTCGACAAACTGCTGGGTGAATTTTTCGCAGCTTACGTATAGTACTAATTTATCGGGCAGGGTTTGCTTTATCTGGTTACCGATGGCCTGTGCCAGGTGGGTTTTACCTAAGCCTACACCGCCATATATCATTAACGGGTTAAATGAGGTGCCACCGGGTTTAGCTGCAACGGCATAACCTGCCGAGCGGGCTAAACGGTTGCAATCACCCTCGATAAAATTTTCGAATGTATAATTGCGGTTAAGCTGCGGGTCAACGTTCAGCTTTTTTAGCCCCGGTATAACAAATGGGTTCTTTATATCCTTATTTATAGAAATAGGTATCGGCATCGATTGATTTTTAGATTCCGCACCATTTCCATTTGAAGGCATATTGGTAGTATATGGTTTACTGGCGGATGACTGTTCAACTACTATGTTGTACTCTAAACGCCCATCGTCGCCCAATTGTTTTTTTATTGTTTTACGCAGCAATCCCACGTAATGTTCTTCAAGCCATTCGTAAAAGAATAAACTTGGTACCTGTATGGTTAACACGCTCCCTTCCATTCTTAAAGCTTTTATAGGCTCGAACCAGGTTTTAAAACTCTGGGCCGGGATATTATCTTTAATGATTGACAGGCAGCTATTCCAAACAGTAGTACAAGTTTTTTCCATATAAATTATTATAAAAAGTTGATTTCCAACCCCCAGAGATAGTTCTTTACAGACGGCTCAGGAACATCGAATATTATAAAAAAAAGTGGATAAAAAAATTAAATTTTAACTTTTTTGTGAATTAAATTTATGATTTATTAACACCGTTTTTGTTGCAAAGTCAATATAAAAATGTACATTTCGTATCGACTTTTGCAACACATAACTTTTAAGAAAAAAAATTTGGTTTAAATTATTTCTTCAAAAAAGATTAAGTTTTTCACTCCTTTTTTTCCACTTATTACGGCAAATATCAACATTAGTTTGCTTCAAAACCCACCCAAATTTTTAAGACGGTATAAATGAGCGGATAAAAAATTTTGTCCAAACAAAGCTTCAATATTCACCAAAAACACTTCTTAGCGTATCGGCTATCTCACCCAAAGTGGCATAACATTCTACGGCGGTCAGTATCAGCGGCATAAGGTTTTGTTTGCCTTTGGCAGCTTCCTTTAGCCCTTGCAAAGCCATGTTTACTGCATTATTGTCGCGCTCTTTTTTCAAAAGAAGGATTTTTTCAACCTGGTGCACGCGGATGGAATCATCAACCCTGAATACATTGGTTGCAGCAACTTCTTCCTGTGTAAAGCGGTTCACGCCAACTATTACTTTGTCGCCGCTCTCAATGTCGTTCTGGTATTCATAGGCCGATGCCGCTATTTCCTGTTGTATATAATCCTGCTCTATCGCTTTTACCGACCCGCCAATGGCATCTATCTTATCGATATAAACCTGCGCGGCTTTTTCAAGCTCGTCGGTAAGTGCCTCAATAAAATAGGAGCCGGCTAATGGATCGACCGTATCGGTCACACCGCTTTCAAAGGCGATGATCTGTTGGGTGCGCAGCGCTATTTTGGCCGCAGCCTCGGTTGGCAGCGATAAGGCCTCATCGTAACCGTTGGTGTGCAATGATTGGGTGCCGCCCAGCACAGCAGCCAGGGCTTGGTTGCTCACCCGTACTATATTGTTCATGGGTTGCTGCGCGGTTAGGGTTGAGCCACCGGTTTGCGTGTGGAAACGTAGTTTCTGCGCCCCTGCATCGGTTGCGCCCAGCTGTTTGGTGATGTGTGCCCACATGCGCCTTGCGGCCCTGAACTTGGCTATCTCCTCGAAAAAGTTATTATGGCAATTAAAAAAGAATGATAATCGTTTGGCGAATACATTTATATCAAGCCCTTTTTCCAGCGCGGCCTTTAAGTAGGTTTTGCCGTTTGCGAGCGTAAAGGCCAGTTCCTGCACGGCGGTTGATCCTGCTTCGCGGATGTGATAGCCCGATATGGATATGGTGTTCCATTTGGGTACTTCCTTACTGCAATACTCAAACACATCGGTTATCAGCCGCATGGATGGCTCAGGCGGGTATATATAAGTACCGCGCGCGGCGTACTCCTTTAATATATCGTTTTGTATAGTACCCGATAATTGTTTAAGATCAGCACCCTGTTTTTTTGCTAACGCGATGTACATAGCTAATAATATAGCCGCGGTAGCGTTGATGGTCATGCTGGTGGTAATGTCCTTTAGCTGTATGCCATCGAATAATATCTCGATATCTTTTAACGAGTCGATGGCTACGCCCACCTTACCAACTTCGCCTTCGGCCAGTTCATGATCTGAATCATAACCTATTTGCGTAGGCAGGTCGAACGCTACCGAAAGGCCCATAGTACCCTGGCTTAATAAATAATGATAGCGTTTGTTTGATTCTTCGGCGGTGGAGAAACCCGCGTACTGACGCATTGTCCACGGTTTGCCGCGATACATGTCCTTTTGGATGCCGCGGGTATAGGGAAATTCGCCCGGCAATTCATCCATGCCCGAGGGCCGGGTGTAAACCTCCTTAATTTCGATGCCCGAAGTGGTAGTGAATTTTTTGCCCGGCATAGTTGGTTAAAATAAGTCTTCCAGGTCTTTCCTTAGCAGTTCCGCGCCAAGTTCATAGGGGTTATTTTCCAGCTGGCTTAATTGCACCAGCATCACCTTCCCAAGATCGAGCCCCGAGGCGTTTTCGGGCAGGCTTTTAAAGGCGGCACCTGCAATATTTAAGGTATCTTCCTTAACACGTTTGGCAACACCCCAGGCGCGACTGGTGACATATATTTGCTGGGTAATATTGTGTTGGTACTCGTTGCGTATCTCGCTTATAATAATACTGTGCAGTTCGGCGGCGGTGTAGTTACCGGCATTCAGGCGCACCAGCATGTTCTCGGGGTTTATGCGCTCCATAAATAATATAATGCGCTCATATGCCTGCAACCGCAGCGGCAATGTTTGGTTGGCTATTGATTTTTTAAACTCAAGCAGCTGTATCTTTTCATTCTTTTCCAAATAGGGCTTTATTAAATAAAAAGCTATCCATACCACACCCAGGCCGGCGATGGTGTATTTTACAATATCTAAAAAGTAGGCGTACGATGGCATATAGTGAATGTTAAGCAGAGGTCATAAAATTGGCTGCGCTACAAAAATCTGCATTTTACCTTATATTTGTATAGTTAATTAAAAATAAGATGAGTACTGCTGTTGAAAACGCACCGGTTACCTTTACTGAAGGCGCCGTAAAAGAACTTTTTAAATTAAAAGATCAGCAAGAGATTGGGGATGATTATGGCCTGCGCGTTGGTGTTGAAGGCGGCGGCTGTTCGGGGATGACCTATGTGCTTGGCTTTGATCAACCCAAGGAAGGCGACAAAGAATATTATATTGAAGGCATAAAGGTATTTATGCACAAGGCGCACGGTTTATACCTTGCCGGTATGCAAATTGATTTCCAGGATGGGCTTAATGCTCGTGGGTTTACCTTTAATAACCCTAATGCGGCAAGTACTTGCGGTTGCGGGACTTCGTTCTCGGTGTAATTAATTTATGTTCGATGGTTATCTTCCTACGCGAAAAAAGATTCGGGGATGGAAACGAAGAATAAGGCAAATAGACAGGTGGGGAGAATGGATAAAAAGTCCCGACCTCAAATATTTTGAAAAAAGCGGTTATACCTATGAGCGCTGTACCTTATCTCCTTTTTATATGATCGTAAGGCGAAATCCGCCTTTATGGTTTTACAAACTTATTGTATCAAAATTTATTACTGCCTATAAGATTTGGGCAGTTGAATTAGATCAAACTGGTATTCCGTATGATTTGATGCTTTGGCTTTATGATCCTGCTTTTATACAATCGGAGATAATTAGTTATAAAGTGGAGCATGAGGGTGATCGTGCGCGGTTTTCCTGGGAATCCGATGTTCAAAAACCGTTTCCGTATTCAAAATTCAACCACCCTTTATATAATCTAAATGAATTTGAATGGATGCTCGCCGATGATGAAAACGTTACCTTTTTAAGTGAAATGGATGAAAAATCGGATTTAGACTGGTACATAAATAACGGCTATGTAAAAAAGGTACAGAAAGAGGGTGAAATATATTATGCCAAAAGAACAGGCAATATATGGATGGGAAGACTTAAAAGATAATTCTATACCACTGCAGGCAAACTCAAATAAAACGTAGTGCCCACGCCTTGTATAGTTTCGAACCATACCCTGCCATCGGCATTTTCAATTGAATTTTTTACGAAGGCCAATCCCAGTCCTGTACCCGAGCTTTTGGTTGTAAAGTTGGGTTCGAATATTTTATCGCGCATTTGTTCGGGGATGCTGTTGCCGTTATCTTTAATACTTAGTAGTATGTTGTTTTTGCTGATGACATAATTTATATCGATAATACCGGGGTTGCGACTTTGCGTAGCTTCGATTGCGTTTTTTAGCAGGTTATTAAAGCAACGTAACAGTTGGTCGCGATCGGCTTTGATATGGAAAGGCGCTTCGGGCTGCTGAAAGTTTATCTTGATGTTATCCATTTGTACAAAAATGGTAATGGCCTGGGATAGCATATCAAATATATTTATCCGCTCAAGACGGGTATCGGGCATCCTGGCAAATGACGAAAACTCCGATGCTATTGACGACAGGCTCTCGATCTGCTCCACAAATGATTTGCTGAAGCGCTCAAATTTCTGGTCGAACTTAGGGTCTTTATCCTTCCATGATTTTTCGAGCAGTTGTAAACCCAGCTTTAATGGGGTAAGCGGGTTTTTAATTTCATGTGCTACCTGCTTGGCCATTTCGCGCCAGGCGCTTTCCCTTTCGGACTGGGCCAGTTTTTGGGCGCTGTTCTCCAATGCGGCTATCATTTTGTTATACTCGTTTACCAGGGCGCCTATTTCATCGTCGCGTTCCCATTTTATAGGCTCGTTCTTTTTACCATATATAATTTTACCCAGGTTGTATTGTATAAAGCTAAGCGGCGTTGTTATTTGCCGGGCAATAATTACGGCAAACAACCCAATAACTATAAATATTAAAGCGTATACGTTTATCATTATATTCAATAATGATACAATGCGCGAGTTATAATCGGCCTCGTTAGAAAAATATGGCAGTTGTAAGTAAGCTACTATTACATTTTTTGAGTTGCGCAGGGGAGCGTAAACCGCCTTGTATCTCAGGTCGCCAATTACCTCTTCATTGGTAAACTCGGATTTTTTTAACTTGGTAAGGTTGATGAAAGCCTTGGCATTCATACGGCGGGGCTGCAGGCCGTCTTCATAAATGCGGGGCTGGGTTGTTATAAGGGGGATACCTTTTTGGTTATATAATACCAAATCTGTTGAATAGGTGCTGGCTAGTTCGTCAAAATCAACCTGGCTTTCGTCGTTAATGTTGCTCAGGAATTTGTCAAAAAGCCCACTTGCATATGCCGCAGTTATATGGGTTATTTTTTCGCGGATCATGTTCTCCTGCTGCTCGGTATATTGGGTACTTAACGAGAAAAAGGTAATAAAGCCAACCAATACTAAGGTTAATACAACAGCTGATACAATGGAGAATTGTATGCGGGTTTTGTAAAGTATCCTATCGAAATTTATTCTGAATATCCATTTTAAACGGTCTCCTTTAATATTCAATATTTTGATGCGCAGCCATAACCATCTTACCGAAATAATAATAATGCTGAATAATAACAGCAGTATAAAAAAGAAGGTAAGCGATGTTACGCTGCGAAAAAGCGAATTTTCCTCTTTACTGACAACAATAAGGGTGCGCGGGGTGGGCTTATAAATCAGATGGCTATAAGTGGTTAGGTTATTATACCATTCGGGGTAATTATTAACACTGGTAGTGGTGGTAGTGTATTTATTTAGCTGGCTGTTGAACCTGGTGTTAATCAAATCATAGCCATAAGTTCCGCTATTACTTACCAGCTTATTGTCGCTGTAAAAGGCGAAGGAATAATCATTAAATTCGTTATCCTGTTTTATTGAAGCATCTTTTAACAGGTCGGGGAACGAGCCGGCGGGTTGTAAGGGCCTTGATTTCAGCTCGACAACTATGGTACCTAATATTTTACCCTGACCGGTTACCGGCAGGATACCAAAATAATGCTGAAAGCCAAACTATTCGTTTTCGCGGTAAAAGTAATCAGAGACCTTAAACGCGCTGTAAAGCACCATATCGCTAAAAATATTGAGCGTGTACTTTTTATCGTTATTTAATGGCAATCCGTCGTTATTGAATTCATGTACGCTATAGGCATATTTTGATAAATAGCCATCGAAATACAGCTTTTGAAAGCGATTTTTCAGGTTGTTATACTGCAAGGTGTCTTGGAAATATTTAACCACCAAACGGTCGGTAATAACCTGTTTTTCTATTCTTTTAAAGAGGGCATCAGCGGTAGGGTCGTCGGGGGTCTCGAGTTTTTTAATAAGTGCTTCGCGGGTTTCGGTTTCTTTTACCGCCTCAACCCGGTAATATCTTATAAATGATATTATGGCGAAAACTGCAACTATAACAATGAACGAAGTGGAATCAATTGCCCCTTCATTCTGTTTGTAGGCATACCCACGCAAAAACACGGGGATGATCAAAAGTATAAAAAGCGGGTATAGCTGGTGATGATTGGAAATGAGAAATGTACCGGCTATAACAAAACCTATAAATAAAATTATTTTGTGTGTATCGGGTATGGGCAGCTTGTTGCAAATGGCCAAAAAGGTATCGTTCAAAAGGAAGAATACGAGGAAGCAGAAGCACAGCATCAACAAACCTATTATGCTGAATTTAGAAAGATTGAATACATTGTAGACATCGAAACTGATATTTGAATTGCCTACCAGCCCAAAAAACTGCCTGATCAGGGCGGCGGTACTTGCCAATAATATAGCAGAACATGCTATTAAAATAATATAACTTAACGCTTTACCGGGGATAGTTTTTAACAGGTTGTTACGCTGTGTATATAAAAAAGCAGTAAACCATACAATGAATAAGGTGTTGAGGCAATAATCGCCAAAGGAGCGATAAACGCCACCCGCCGAATAAAGCGCCCCATTAAAAAGACGTAGGCTATTAATGAAGCCGGGCCAGTTGTAATGCAGGTTTAAAAGCCTCAAGACTACAATAAACATAGCCAGGAAGATTAATGACAGGATAACATGCCCCTTATTAATAAGATACTTGCAAATAGCATGTACCAATACGCACAATATTATAAACGTTAATAACCACGTTGTAAGCTCGAAATCAAAAAAACGACTGTTTACTTTGCCCTTATTTAGTTTTACCGAAAACAGGTATTGGTTATTTATGCTGCTATGTATGCCATAAACATTAGTGTCGGTAAAGTCGGCTATCTCAATATTATTGTCGGGCAGCAGATCGGGGGCAAACCTGTTTTGGAGGTATTGATTTTGAAATTGATAGTCGATTTTAACAGGTACCAGGAATATAGCCGAAAAATTCCCCTCGCTCTTTTTAACCGCCTCATAATAACCGTTAGGCTCTTTTATAAATGATACCCCTTCTTTTATTTTACGATTATCTGTGGGAACGGCTTTAATACCACTCCAAAAGCTTAGGGTATCATTAGTAAATGTAACAAACCATATTTGCCTGTTGGTTGTAAATTCCTCAATAAAACTAAGCGCAGCGGTGGAGCTATCCTGTAGTTTTTTCAGCTTGTTATAGCTGGCTTCATCATCAAATACCTTAGCAATGTAGCTTTCTTTTTTTTGCAGGTTTTTTTCGAGTGTAGCTGCGGTTTGGTCAAGATTATCAACCGGAGTATAAGCACTTTGCACTACCGTTGCTGTTAGCAACAAGCTCACAAACAATAAGGCTAACAGTAAGCGTATTTTTCCGGATGTAGTCAAGTGCTTATTTTTTCGGTTTAAATTTACTTACAAACACTTATTCGGCGCGTATGTTTGCGCCTTATTGCGGTATTTCGGCACTTTCGGTTGGTATTTGCCTGTTTACCTTTTTAACCAAACCCTGTAGTACGCTGCCGGGGCCTACTTCGGTAAAGCTTGCTGCGCCATCTTCGAGCATACGCACAACGGTTTGTGTCCATCTAACCGGGCCGGTAAGCTGGGCAATCAGGTTATGTTTTATTTTTTCAGGGTCGGTATATGGTTTAGCATCAATATTTTGGTAAATGGGGCAAATTGGTGCTTTAATTTCGGTATGTACTATGGCATGTTCCAACTCAACGCGTGCTGCTTCCATTAGCGGCGAGTGAAACGCGCCACCCACGTTTAATTTCAGCGCCCTTTTGGCACCGGCGGCGGTTAGTTTTTCACAGGCCTCATCAACACCGGCTATTGTGCCCGATATTACGAGCTGCCCGGGGCAATTGTAGTTTGCAGGAACAACCACGTTGCTTATTTCCTGGCAAATGTATTCAACGGTATAATCATCCAAACCTAAAATAGCGGCCATGGTTGATGGCTGTATTTCGCAGGCTTTTTGCATGGCGTTGGCGCGGGCTGCTACCAGTTTTAAACCATCGGCAAATGAAAGTGCCCCGGCTGCCACCAGTGCCGAAAATTCGCCAAGGGAATGACCGGCAACCATTTCGGGTTTAAAATCATCGCCCAAAACCTTGGCTAAAATAACTGAATGCAAAAATATGGCGGGCTGGGTAACGCTGGTTTGTTTCAGGCCCTCGTCGGTACCATCAAACATAATGTCGGTTATCCTGAATCCTAATATTTCATTAGCTTGTTCAAATAGTTCGCGGGCCTGTGCCGATCTTTCGTAAAGGTCCTTACCCATGCCAACAAATTGGGCGCCCTGCCCCGGAAATACGTATGCTTTCATTTTGCCCCCTAACCCCCTAAAGGGGGAATTTTTAGTATTTATATGTTTATAATTATATTATTTAACCCTTAGCCTTTAACCTCCCCCTTCAGGGGTCGGGGGGCTCAACCAAGTTTAGCTGAAATCAAATTTAGAAATTCTGTACGGGTTTTTTCTTTTAAAAATTCGCCGGTAAAGGCCGATGTGGTGGTAACCGAGTTTTGCTTTTGCACACCGCGCATGCTCATGCACAGGTGGCGGCATTCGATAACTACGCCTACACCGTAGGGTTGCAGGGTGTCTTGTATGCAATCCCTTATTTCGTTGGTGAGGCGTTCCTGCACCTGCAGGCGGCGGGCGAAGACATCAACCACGCGGGGTATCTTGCTTAAACCCACAACATAACCATTCGGTATGTAAGCTACGTGTGCTTTTCCAAAAAACGGCAGCATGTGGTGTTCGCACATGCTGTAAACTTCAATATCCTTTACTATTACCATTTGGCTATAGTCTTCCTTAAACATAGCCGAATTTAATATTTCCTTAGCATTAAGATCATAGCCCTGTGTTAAATACAGCATGGCTTTGGCCATGCGTTCGGGGGTTTTTAACAGGCCCTCGCGCTCAGGCTTTTCGCCTATGTGTTTTAATACGTCAAGGTAATTGGCCGACAGGCTGGTGATCAGTTCAGGGTTGTACCTGTCTATCTTCGTATAGCCTTCAATGTCGTCGTCCCGGTCGGGCACAGCATTTTTATCTATCATTTCAATAGTTTAATCGCCGAAATATTCGGCGGAATTATTTTCGGTTTCGTAAAGCTTTACCGAATGTAAAAACACGCCCTCGTACGCTTCGATAGGGCCCTTTAACTGGTTAAATATCTCGATGCAAAGCAATTCGGTCGATGCCATTTTGCCGGCCATAAATTCTACATCCTTGTTTATATTTTTATGGTCGAGCTTCTCTATTACGTAATCGTTTATGATCACTTTCAACTCTTTAAGGTCGATCAAATAACCTGTTGCATGGGTAATTTCGCCTTTTACGGTTACAAAAAGGTTGTAATTGTGGCCATGCCAGTTTGGGTTGGCGCATTTACCAAACACTTCATTGTTTTTCTCTGCGCTCCATTCCTCACGATACATTCGGTGAGCGGCATTAAAATGCTCTTTGCGCGTTATGTATATCATCATAATAATTGTGGGTGCAAATATACAAAACAAAAACAAGGCATATGTTTTATCTTAGTGTCCGAAAAAAGTAATTTCCTTATGCGGATATTGATAGTAGCGGCAACAGTTGAAGAAGTTCAAAGTATTGAGTCTTTAGTCGATAGTGGGGCTTTGGACTTCGGACTTCAGACTATAAATTTTTTAGTTACCGGGGCAGGGATGGTAGCCACTGCTTTTGCAATGGGGAAACATTTAGTACAAAACCAATATGATTTGGCCATAAACTTGGGTATAGCGGGCAGTTTTGACAAAGGCATTGCCTTAGGTGATGTGGTGGAGATAACCGAAGATACGCTTGCCGAATTAGGCGCGGAAGATGATGATGATTTTATTACCATTGATAAGCTAGGATTTGGTGAAAGCACTTTCAGGGCCACATATAAGCTACCCGAAAGTTTTGGATTGGAAAAAGCCAATGCCATAACGGTGAATACGGTGCATGGTAATGATGCCTCTATAAAAAAATTAAGCGGCTATATTGATGCGCAGATAGAGAGCATGGAAGGCGCAGCATTTTTTTACGCCTGTAAGCAGGTGGGGGTGCCGTCGTTACAGATCAGGGCAGTGTCAAATTACGTTGAAAAACGCAACCGCGATGCGTGGCAGATAGGGCTGGCTATTAAAAATCTGAATACATTTGCTGGTGAATTTTTGAAGAAGTTGTGAGTTGCAGGTTGTGTGTTGTAAGTATTACCATTAACGCACTACCTACAACACACAACCTATAACTTACAACTAAATACATCATGAAACTATCCCTCGGCTTTTCTCCCTGCCCAAATGATACCTTTATTTTCGATGCGCTGATCCACCATAAAATTGATACGGAAGGGTTGGAATTTGAAGTTTTTTATGATGATGTGGAAACGCTTAATCAAAAAGCTTTCCGAGGTGAGCTGGATATTACCAAGTTGAGTTATCATGCCTTTGCTTATGTGGCTGATAAGTATGTGCTGCTGGATTCGGGGAGTGCGTTGGGTTATGGGGTTGGACCAATGCTGATTTCGAATGTCGAAATTTCGATTTCGGATCTGGAAAATAACCCCGATTATAAGATTGGTATTCCGGGTAAGTATACTACTGCCAATTTTCTTTTAGGATTGGCTTTCCCTAATGCTAAAAATAAAGTGGAACTGGTATTTTCGGACATTGAAAATGCCGTGTTGGAGGGCCGGGTTGATGTAGGGCTCATTATCCACGAGAACCGCTTTACTTACCAGGATAAGGGCCTTAAGAAAATAATCGACCTGGGCGACTACTGGGAGAAACAGACAGGTTGCGCCATACCGCTGGGTGGCATTGTGGCTAACCGTAATTTGCCGCTGGATGTTCAGCATAAAGTAAACCGGGTATTGAGAAAGTCGGTGGAGTTTGCGTTTGCTAACCCAAAATCGGGTTTGGAATTTATCCGCTCGCATGCCCAGGAGATGAGCGAGGAGGTGATGTATAAGCATATTGACCTGTATGTGAACAAATACTCGGTTGAATTGGGGGATGAAGGCCGTAAGGCGATTAAGCTGATGTTTGATACGGCTACGCAAAAACATATCATCCAGCCTATTGATATTGATATATTTTTGACTTGATAGTTGTTTGTGGGGACATAAACAACGGGGAAAATTTGATTGGGGTTAGAGACGCAAAGTATTGCATCTCTACGAAAGGGCCTGTTAAATAAAGTAAATCAATTTTGGTTGTTTATTGTTGGCGTAATATATTGGTATGTTGCATTATATAAGCCATTAACCACAAGCCACCTGTTATGAAATTATCACTGCGCCTTTTATTATTGCTGATCGCGACGTCGGTAATGTTTTCCTGCAATCATTCTGCGCCGCTTACTTCGGCTAAAATAAAAGTGCAGGATAGCGGTGTGAATATCGCATACACCGATACCGGCAAGGGTGATACCACGCTGCTGTTTGTACACGGCTGGGCGCTTAACCGTGGCTATTGGAGTAACCAGGTAACTTACTTCAGCAAGAAATACCGGGTAGTTGCTATTGATATGGCGGGCTTTGGCGAATCGGGTAAGAACCGGGCCGACTGGTCGACCACAGCTTACAGTCGTGATCTGGATTCGGTTATTAGCCAGCTAAAACTTCATAATGTGATATTAATAGGGCATTCAATGGCCGGTGATATTGTGCTGCAGGCAGCTATAAATAATCCAAAAAATGTGATCGCATTTGTGGGTGTTGATAATTTTAAGAATGTGGGCAGGACCGAAACGGCTGCCGATAAAAAGAACTTTGCATTTGCTATTACGCTGTTGAAGCATAATTTTAAAGCGGTAGCTTTGGGTTATTTTGAACAAGCATTATTTTCCAAAACTACCGATACGGTTATTAAAAAGAGGATACTTGCTGATGTTGCACGCGCAGATAGCACCATTGCCGTAGCTGCCATGCAGCAGGGTGATGATTTTGATGAACTTGCCAAATTAAAGGCAGCAGACCTAAAGCTATACCTTATTAATAGTGATTACCAGCCGACAGATACTGCCGGGATGGTAAAGAATAAAATACCTTACTTGTTGTTAACTGTTCACGGCACCGGCCATTTCCCGATGGTGGAGGATGCGGTGGATTTTAATAAGCAATTGGATAGGGTTATTGCGGATGTTGGGAGCCACAAATCAAAATAAAGCTGCTATGCCTACATAGTTCGCCTGCATAACTGTATAAGATTTCTGGCATTTGACCCATTAGAACAGTTAGGCAAATATAAACCATGTCACATTAGCGAGTGCGATTTATTTTTGTTTTTTGTAAATGGTATCTGGAATTTTATAAGTGGGATAAGTTTGTTGGTATTTTAACTCCCATAGTGGCGTGTCTTTCCCTTTTTGGTATATTTGAGGTTCTGAATTATCTTTTTTAAGAAAAGCAAATATACTAATCACAACTGCAACTGCTGAAAATACCAATGATACCCTATTAAACAATCTCTGATTTTTGAATGATGCTATAGTTGCATTTCTCAATTCATTGCTATAAAAATAATCCAATCCTAATTGAGTTAATTTAGCATTAACCACTCGACCGTCTAAATGTTCCGCCCAATACCCTGATGAAATAATGTGATTATTCTTTTCCATAACAGCTATAAAGTCGATTATCTTCTGCTGTTTTGTGTAATTTAACTCGTCCTTAAACTCTGAAAGTTCGTTTATAATATCCAATTCTATGCCTATTCCTTTTTCGCTTAATACCTTAAGTATGTCGAAATAAAGAGTTTTATTCATTACATTTTACAAAAAGTCCTTTTAAACTCATCTAAACTACCTAAATTTTTAACTGTATACCCATCTTTTTTTAAATTCATGTAAATTTTAGTTGCGGTAGTAGTGTCTTTTACAGCTGATTCAAACTGCTCAAAATTACCCAAATTAGCTGCCGTATATCCTTCGTTAAGCAAACTATAATATAACCTGAGTACTTTGTACTTGCCCACTGTATCTTTTACGTGATATGAACTGTCATTGGTTAAGTAGGAATACATGGAACTATCCGACTTTCTTAAGCTATCTTGTTTTAGACTTCTTAAATACGCTTCTGTTGGCCTTGGTGGTGGTATCTCCCAAAAATTACCCGCAATGCCAAAGTACTTTCTACCCCCATGACTATACAAGCTGCACACAAAGAAATTTTCGGTACGCTTAAGACCCGAATAGCTTGACGATCCTAAGTAATTTTTAAAGGCTGTTATGGAGGGGTTAGTAATAATGAATATTGCCACAATACCCAATATGATGTAATGTTTCTTTTTCATTTTGGCAGATTAATAGATACATTACCAGATCCACCAGAAGCATACCCTACACCTTTGCTATTATATATAAACTGTAAACTTGCATGGCCTATAAACCCATCACCTTTAGGTGGAATTGAATCTACATTGTATTCTACAGTTAATTCATCGCCCGGATTTACTGAAATAGTGAAAGTGGTATCTTTCTTTCCTGTTATTTCCGGATAATTTATTTTTTGTGTGTAATTATCTATTATAAATAGATAATTAATGTACGGGCTGTTTATTTTAGTTACTTGAACAGTTAATACATGCGATGAGGATTGTTTCGATGCATCCGATTTCTTACAGGCAGCTACAAGGCATAGCAAGCCCATCATTGTGATAAGTTTTTTCATTGTGTGGTAATTTTGAACGGTTAATAAAAAACGGCGTAGCTAACACACCCTTACTGTTCTCGGCTTACCACGGCCTTGTCATGCAGGGATATAGCTACGCCTTATTGGCGCACCATATCCGCTTCGCATGACTGTCTTTTGTGGTAATTTAGAACAGCAAATCGGTATCAGTACAATATTTTAAACGTGATAAAGGTAATGAGAGTTACGGGATAAACAAAATAGGCATAACATACACCGTGCCTACCGTTCAGGTTTACCACAACCTTACCAAAAGCAACGGCATAGTTATGCCATATGGGTGAACTTTATTTTGCTTGGCACAGGGGTATTAGTGGTAATTGGAACGGGCAAAAGGTTAGGTTCAATAACTGGTTTACAACTTATGAGAGTAAATATAATAGGCTTTCATGAGAAAAACAAATAAGTATATTTGAGAAAATAATAGTGCAGTATTATGGAATTGAAAAAACTATACTTGTCGGTAGACCTTGTGGGATATTGGCGAAACTCATTTGATGGCAGGTTATTATTTACAACTGCCGAAAATATTATACCAACTGATTCAACCGATTACGATACTTGCGAGGCTTATATATTTCATATAATGAATGAAAATAAGAACCTTACACAAGACACCATCGCAATATCTTTTAGACAAAGTGGTGAAGATATTATATTAGGATATAGTAAGTACCGATTTACCATAACCTCTATCAATAGACAAGCTATTTCCTTTAAGGACGAACTCTCCAGTTATAGATTTGAACGAATTGTTTAATGCTTCGATTAGCTGTTCCTCACTAATAGATATACTTGACAATGAACTGCAATCAAACGAAAATAAATCCCCAACTGTCCTGTGGGTATATATGCCAGATTTCTCCTCGTACCTCGTCGAAATGACATAGTTGAGAGACGCAATTGTTGCGCCTCTACGGTATCAATATAACAAATGATCGTACGGGTACCTTGCAGTATGTATCGCTAATACCTTATCATATAACAACTTCCTAAACTCGTCGATATTTTCCTTTTCAGTAGCTGATATGAAAATTGCTGGGCTGTTATTTTTTGCCATCCAGCTGTGTTTAAAATCATCAAGGGTTAGTGGTTCCACCTGTTCGCCTTCATAAAGTTCTACGGGTTTGTAGGCATCTATCTTGTTGAATACGGTTATTACCTGTTTGTCCACAACGCCTAATTCTTTCAGCGTTTCGTTAACAGTGCGTATCTGGTCGTCGAAATTGGGGTGCGACACGTCAACCACATGTACCAGTATATCAGCCTCGCGAACTTCATCTAAGGTTGATTTAAAACATTCCACCAGGTCATGGGGCAGTTTGCGGATAAACCCAACCGTGTCGGACAATAAGAATGGCACATTCTCTATCACCACTTTTCTTACCGTAGTATCCAGTGTAGCGAACAGCTTGTTCTCGGCAAACACATCCGATTTTGAGAGCATGTTCATAATGGTGGACTTACCTACGTTGGTATAGCCTACCAATGCGACGCGTACCATCGATACACGGTTTTTGCGCTGGGTCTCATTCTGCTTATCGATCAGCTTTAGCCTTTCTTTTAAAAGAGCGATCTTGTTCAATATTAAACGCCGGTCTGTTTCGATCTGCGATTCACCCGGGCCACGCATACCGATACCACCTTTCTGGCGTTCCAAGTGTGTCCATAAACGGGTTAGTCGGGGCAGCAGGTATTGTAATTGCGCCAGCTCCACCTGGGTTTTGGCCTGCGCGGTTTGGGCACGACCGGCGAATATATCCAGTATCAGGTTATTGCGGTCGAGTATTTTTACCTGCAATTCGTTTTCGATATTACGCAACTGTGATGGAGTTAGTTCGTCGTCGAATACCACTATATCTATCTCTTCGGCATCAACAAATGCCTTGATCTCTTCCAACCGGCCCGAGCCAACGAAAGTTGCCCTGTCGGGTTTTTGCAGTTTTTGGGTAAAGGTTTTAACAGTCTCCGCCCCGGCGGTATCCACCAAAAATTGCAGTTCTTCTAAATATTCTTTGGTCTGTTCATCGGTTTGATGCTGGGTGATAACGCCAACCAGTACAGCCCTTTCCTGCTTCACAGCAGTATCATAAAATTTTTGCTTCATTAATTATTATACATCAAATTGGTTGCCAAGTTACAAAAACCTGCATAAGTGGCAGCCCCCTCTAAATCTCCCCCAGTAGGGGAGACTTTAAAATACGCAAAATAAACGCTAAAATTTGAAATGTAACGCCTTTGAAACCCGATTTTAACATTTCAAAATCTTCATTATATTTATCAACCTCATTTTAACTGGCAACAATGAAAAAAACTCTACTCTTTTGTTTCGCTTTGCTATGCGCTACGGCGCTGCACGCGCAAGAAACATTTCCCGTTAACGGTACTTATGATATACGGCCGGGGCAGTTCGCCTTTACCAATGCCACCATCGTAGTGAATGCCGATCAAACCATCAGAAACGGTGTTCTATTAATTAAGGACCGCAAGATAGAAGCTGTTGGCGCAGGTGTGGCCATCCCGAAAGGATATGTTACCATCGACCTAAAAGGAAAATACATTTACCCTTCGCTGATAGATGCATATACTACTTACGGTATACCTGAAGAACAACGTAAATTCAGCTACCGTTTTGAAATTGTCAACATTTCGAGAAAACCGGGAGCATACGGCTGGAACGATGCCATCCATCCCGAAATGAATGTAAAATCGATATTTCACGCCGATGCAACTGCTGCCGCCGATTATAAGAAGAACGGTTTCGGTACGGTGCAATCATTAATACATGATGGTATAGCACGGGGCACATCGGCGGTGGTTACTTTGGGCGATGAACGCGATAACGAAGTAATGCTGAATGATGAGGCTGCTGCGCATTATTCGTTTGATAAGGGCACATCGCAGAATGATTACCCGTCGTCGTTAATGGGCAGCATAGCTTTGATACGCCAAACTTATTATGATGCGCAATGGTACAAAACACAAACTGCTGAGTATAATATTTCGTTAGCGGAATTTAACCGCACGCAAAACCTGCCGCAGATATTTGATGCCGGCGATGTGCTGAATGTTTTACGTGCCGATAAAATAGCCAAGGAGTTTGGCAAACAATATATTTTTAAAACCAATGGCGATGAATTCCGCAAGCTGGACGCGATGAAGGCCACCGGCGGCAGCTTTATTATTCCCATCAACTTTCCTGATGCTTATGATGTGGAAGACCCGCTGGACGCGATGAGGGTGAGCTATGCCGAATTAAAAGATTGGGAACTGGCGCCTACCAACCCTGCGGTTATGGAAAAGGCAGGGATACGATTTGCTATAACATCATACGGTTTGGATAATGCCCGCGATTTTTGGGCGAAACTGCGCATAGCCATTGACAATGGCTTGAGCGAGCACCAGGCGCTTTTATCGCTAACTACCATCCCCGCCCAAATGCTGGGTGTGAGCGATAAGGTAGGTTCGCTGGAAAGGGGTAAAATGGCCAATTTTATCATTACCTCGGGCGACCTGTTTAAAAAAGACAATGTTATTTATGAGAACTGGGTTGAAGGCAAACAGGATGTAATTACCCGAAAGGATGTTACCGACCTGCGCGGCGATTACACTTTTGCCAGCGACGCGCTGCCCGGTGTTATCCTGAAAATTGGTGGTACGCCCGGTGAATATGATGTAAATATAGACCGCAAGGCCGACAGCACCCATGTAAAAGGTAACATCACCCGCAGCGGAGATATGGTGAGCATTTATTTCGACCTGAAAGATAAACCAGAAGGCAGCGTGCGGCTTGATGGTTATATCACCGAGATATCGCCCATAACTTTTCATGGCACGGGCACCCTGCCTGATGGCTCTGCTATAAAGTGGAGTGCTACTTACGCGGGGCCGCCGACAGCTGAGAAAAAGGAAGACGAAAAGCCTAAAGAACCTATTACCGTTGGCCCGGTTATATACCCATTTGTGGCTTATGGCAGTACCGAATTACCTAAGCCCGAAAATGTGCTGTTTAAAAATGCTACTGTTTGGACTTGTGAAAAGGATGGTATATTACAAAATACTGATGTATTGATAGAGAATGGTAAGATAAAGGCCATCGGTAAAAACCTGTCGGCAGGTAATGCGAAAGTTATTGATGCTACGGGCAAGCATTTGTCGCCGGGCATTGTTGATGAGCATTCGCATATCGCTGCTTCGGGCGATATAAATGAAGGTACACAAGCTGTAACATCCGAAGTTAGGATCGGCGATGTGCTGAATTCAGAAGACATCAACCTTTACCGCCAGCTGGCAGGTGGGGTTACTACCTCACATATTTTGCATGGTTCGGCTAACCCTATCGGCGGTCAAACTTACCTGATAAAACATCGCTGGGGTGTATTGCCCGAGCAAATGAAGTTTGAAGGCGCCGACGGCTTCATCAAATTTGCGCTGGGCGAAAACGTTAAGCAAAGCAACTGGGGCATACCTTACGGTACACCTGATATGCGTTTCCCGCAATCGCGCACCGGGGTTGAGCAGGTGTATGTAGATGAGTTTACCCGTGCAAAACAATACAAAGCAGCAAGGGCAGCAAAAGGCAGCAATGTTCGCCGCGACCTTGAACTGGACGCCATTGTGGAGATATTGGATAAAAAACGCTTTATCACTTGTCACTCCTACGTGCAATCTGAAATAAATATGCTGATGCATGTGGGCGATTCGCTGGGCTTTAAGGTGAACACCTTTACCCACATTTTGGAGGGCTATAAAGTGGCTGATAAAATGAAGGCCCGCGGCATCGCCGGTTCAACCTTTTCAGACTGGTGGGCCTATAAAATGGAGGTAGCCGAAGCCATCCCCTATAATGGTAAAGTAATGCACGACGTTGGGGTGCTGACCGCATTTAACTCGGACGACGAGGAGATGGCGCGCCGCCTTAACCAGGAAGCAGGCAAGGCCGTAACCTACGGGCATGTGAGCGAAGAAGAAGCGCTAAAATTTGTTACGCTTAACCCCGCTACCATGCTGCATGTGCAGAACCGTGTGGGCAGTATAAAGGTGGGCAAGGATGCTGATTTGGCACTGTGGTCGGCAGATCCGCTGTCGATATACGCTGTTTGTGAGAAGACTTTTGTGGACGGTATACGTTACTGGGATATTGAAAAAGACGCGGCTAATCAAAGAGCCATGAAACAAGAGGAGGCGCGAATCATACAAAAAATGATAGCGGCAAAAAATGGCGGTGCGGTAACGCAAAAGCCACATGCGCGCCGCCCGCATGTGAATGATGAAGATTTTACGCAGTATGGCGCAGCCAGGCAGGATAGTGATGACGGCCAAACATCAACCATTCAAACTGTAAACAATCAATAACCCTTCAAACTGAACAACAACATGAAAAAGATATTTGCAATTTTTGGGGGATTACTGCTTGGTGCAACCCTTGCTTACGGTCAGGCTGATATTTCGCCTGCACCGGCACAATCAAAGCCCATCATCATAACCGGCGCTACCATACACGTAGGCAACGGACAGGTAATTAACAATGGCTACATAGCCTTTGATAAAGGTAAAATAACGGCAGTAGGCGAAGGCACTGCCCCAAATACTTCGGGTGCCGATGTGATTGATGGCAGTGGCAAACAAATTTATCCCGGCTTTATATGCCCTATAACCACGCTTGGCTTGGTGGAAGTTGAGGAAGGCGCAAAAGGCACAGTTGACGAGTATGAAACGGGCGACCTTAACCCTAATATACGTTCTATCATTGCATATAATACCGATTCGAAAGTGATAGCAACAGTCCGCTCGAACGGGATATTGCTGGCACAGCCGACACCTGTTGGTGGCATTATATCAGGGCAATCGTCGATAGTACAGCTGGATGCCTGGAACTGGGAAGATGCAGCATATAAGACTGATATCGGCCTGCACTTGAACTGGCCCGTAGTACGTGCTGAAAGGCGCAGAAGGCAGGCGGCAGCAACTCCGCAGGAATCGCCCGCCGAGCGCGCGCAAAAAGCCATTGACGCCATCACCGAATTGTTTACTGAAGCTAAAGCTTATTCGGAAATAGCAAAACCGACCACCATCAACCTAAAACTGGAAGCGATGAAGGGCTTGTTCAACGGCTCGAAAAAATTGTTTGTGAATGTTGATGGTGCTAAGGAGATATTGCAGGCTGTAGCCTTTGCCAAAAAGATGGGTGTGCAGTTGGTGATAGTGGGTGGTTTTGAATCGTACCTTGTTACCGATGCTTTGCGCGATAACCATATACCAGTGATATTACAGGAGACACAACGCCTGCCCGAATTTGAGGAAGACGATGTGTACCTCCCTTACAAACTGCCCAAAATACTGCAGGATGCGGGTGTTTTATATGGCCTTACCGGCAATGGCTTTTGGCGGCAGCGTAATTTGCCTTTCGAAGCGGGTGAAGCTGTGGGTTATGGTTTAACCAAAGAACAGGCCGTGAGCATGATCACCCAAAATAACGCCAAAATTTTAGGGATTGATAAAACCACCGGCACATTGGAGGCCGGCAAGGATGCGAATTTGTTTATCTCCAAAGGTGATGCACTGGATATGATAACTATTGATGTGCAGAAGGCTTTTATACAGGGCCGCGATGTTAATTTGGATAACTTGCATAAGCAGTTGTATAGGAAGTTTAGCGCGAAGTATGGGTTAAAGG
>CAIWRU010000014.1 GCA_903915155.1 uncultured Mucilaginibacter sp. | reverse complement strand
TTGCCGAAGAACTGGCGCAGTATAATAAACTTATCGTCCACACATCCGGCGCTACAGATCTGTTCAACCTGTTGGCTTTTACTGATAATGCAGGCGTGTTTTATCCCCTGCAAACCTTCAGCAAAGCAAAAGAGGTTGATTTTTGGTCGGTGCCATTATGTATCGAAGGTGCGAATGAAATTATCACCCAAACGCTGAAAGAGCTTGCGCAAACCATCAGTAATAATGTCTATATAATTGATTCATTACACCGTAAAACCTTGCACCTGGCGGCTGTATTTGCCTGCAATTTTCCTAATTACCTGTACGGCGTGGCACAAGATCTTTTAGAGGGGCAGAATATCGATTTCGCCTTGTTGCGCCCGTTGATATTGGAAACAGCCCAAAAAGTACAAAATAACCTGCCGCCCGATGTGCAAACAGGACCCGCTATCCGCAGGGATCAAAAAACAATGCTCGGTCATCTGCAAATGTTGAAGGACGAACCCGAACTGGAGCAGTTGTACAGGTTGTTAAGTCAGGGTATTATCAAAAAGGATTAATCAATTACGCTTCGCAAGTAATTTTGTTACTTTTGCCCAAATGAATATTTTTAAGGTTAAAATAAACTTTGAGGAAAGCGGGCACGAACCGGTTGAGTTGCCTATTGCCGAAGGTGAATCTGTTTTAGATGTTTGCCTCGAGAACGGTATAGAACTGCAACATAACTGCGGCGGCGTTTGCGGTTGCAGCACCTGCCATATATATGTTAATAAGGGTATGGACAACATACAGGAAATATCAGACAAGGAAGAAGACTTCATCGATCGTGCGGTTAACCCACGCATTAATTCGCGCCTGGGTTGCCAGTGCGTAATAATTGACGGCGATATTGAAGTAACTTTGCCCGACCAGTCTGACTTTATGGGGCATTAAACAAGATTACACCGATAAGATACAACCATGGCCGAAAATAAATTTGCTTTACCTATACACTGGAATGATCATGAAGATATTGCCATTGAACTTTATGAAAAGTTTGGTGATGATTTTGATGAATCAAAAATATACCGCATCCGCTTTACCGACTTGTTAGAATGGATATTAACCCTTCCAAACTTTGCCGGTACCCGAGAACAATCAACCGAAGGCCACCTGGAGCAAATACAATCAGCCTGGGTGTACGAATGGCGCGATAATCAATAGTTCGATTTACAATCGGTGTAATCACAAATAATAATCGGTGAAATCAGAATAAATATCAATGGAATCATTCCTTACTAAACTTAAAGACATAACCACTTTTATTTTTGATGTTGACGGCGTATTGACCGACGGCTCGGTCTTCGTAACCGAGGATGGAATACAAAGCCGCGCTTTTAACATAAAAGATGGCTACGCCATACAGTTGGCGGTAAAATGTGGTTACCAGGTTTGTGTTATATCGGGCAGCCGTTCAAAAAGCGCCGTTTACAGGCTGAACAGTTTAGGTGTTACCGATGTTTATATGGGCACCCATACCAAAGACGAGCGCTTTAAAATATATCTTGAAGAAAAAATAACCCACGCCTCCAATGTTTTATATATGGGCGATGATATACCCGACCTTGCACCTATGAGGCTGGCAGGCTTACCTGTTTGCCCCGCCGATGCTGTTGAAGAAATAAAAGCTGTGAGCCAATACGTTTCCCCATATCCCGGCGGTCGCGGTTGCGCCCGGGATGTGATCGAGAAAGTGCTGAAGGTACAGGGTAAATGGATGAGCGAGCAATCGTATAGCTGGTAAGTTGAGTCAAAAGTTTAAAGTCGAAAGTCAAAAGTTCTGAATTGTCTATGAACATTCCACAAATTATTCTCGCATCAAAATCGCCGCGTCGGCAAGAACTGTTAAGGCTGATGGATGTTGATTTTAGAGTTGTGTTGAAAAACGTGGACGAGTCATACCCCTCAAATTTAACACCACAGGAAGTAGCGCTTTATATAGCCACCAAAAAAGCCGAAGCATTTGACGAAACTATAGGGGATGAGGTAGTACTTACTGCCGATACCATTGTAGTGATAGACGGCCAGATATTAGGCAAACCCGAGACCCCGGCACACGCTGTTGAGATGCTTAAAACGCTATCGGGTAAAGTACACCAGGTAATTACTGGTGTTTGCCTGCTGCATAATCACAAATACAATAAGTTTTTCGATGTATCCGAAGTATTCTTCCGCAAGCTGACCGATGAAGAAATAGAAAGCTACGTAAAGGAATACAACCCGCTTGATAAAGCCGGCTCTTACGGTATACAGGAACGCATCGGCCTCATCGGTATTGAAAGGATAAATGGTTCATATACCAACGTTGTTGGCTTGCCTACCGAAAAGCTGTATCAGCAATTGAAAAAGCTGTAAGAATTATTGTAAGAAAATCCCACCGAACAAATACTCAGAAAACAAATTATAAGGTTAACATAACTTAACATAATTTCAAGTGAAGCTCGATTTAAAACGCTGATTATAAGCTTTTTAACAAAAAATCATGTTAACCCATAAACATCTCTTTCTTGCTAAAGAATTGTTCGGAATAACGTAAAGAACAATATTGATCAAATTTTATTCCGTACAGCACCTTTGTTTTTATCAGTGCAATCTTATTCAACAGTTATCTCATCAGCAAAAATATATGATGGGTTCCCCTTAGCCTCGTGCCATTCGGGTAACGGGCCATATTGTTTGGCTACAACTTTAATGTAACGAGCATTGGTATTCAGTTCCCCGGGATATTCCTGTGTTTTAGCTCCCGGCTCTTTAATAGCTATTTTCGTACTAACTGTTGATGCAAGCTTATAATTAACACCATCGTTTGAAACCCAATACTCTACTGTAGGCGGGAAAACTATCCATGAACCAACATCCTGTAAAGCACCTAATGATACTTTGTTTACCGTTTTTACTGTTCCCAGGTCAAGTATCGCTATCAAGTCATTCCCCTGGTAACCCTGCCAGTTTCCTACATGCCAGTTTGTAGTGCCGTGTATGCCGTTTATTAGTGTTTCATCGCCCTGGTCGGCGTAATCCTTCAGGTATTTATTTACAAGCTTTAATTTAATATCATCGCGTATTTTAAAAAAATGGGCTTCGGCAACAAAACTGCTTTTACCGTCTTTTATGGCGATGGCTTTAATAGTACTGTTAGTAGAAATATTCAGCGGCCCGGTATACTGCGTTGAACTTACAGTAGGGGTTGAGCCGTCCAATGTATAATAAATAGCTGCGCCTTTTTCCCCGCATTTAATTTCAGCATCAAACGGTTTTTTGAAGGTTTTTGATGGCGCGATGATGTAGGGGTCTGATACGATCAGGTTATCGGTTATTGCCGATGTTGGTTTTTCCAGTCCCGCAACAAACATCTTATTTGGCAGTTTGCCGGTAAACACCTCAAATTCGCCACCGTTGTATATGGTGTTATAATCAAGGTATATCTTGTTATAAGCCTGTTTGTTCAAATTCATCCCCTGCAAATAAATATTTGCACGACTAATGCTTTGCCCTGAATTCAAAATGGTGAATTTTTTACCATTTTCAAGGTTGATAACTGCCTTATCAAATTGCGGTACACCTATCTGGAACTGTTGTTGCCCTGGCATAGTATTATAAATGCCCAATGAGCTGATCACATACCAGGCCGACATCTGCCCACAGTCCTCGTTGCCCGCCAATCCATCGGGATTAGGGCTGTATTGTTCAGTCAATACCTTGTTTACATAATATTGCGTTTTATCGGGCGAATCAGTATAGTTATACAAATAAGCCATGTGATGGCTTGGCTCGTTGCCATGTGCGTATTGGCCTATCAAACCGGCAACATCAGGTGGTGCGTCGCCTGTTAATTTGGAATCGGTTGTAAATAATTCATCCAGTTTCTTTTCGAATTTTGCTTTCCCGCCCATGCGGCTTATCAACCCTTCAACATCCTGCGGCACTAAGAACGAATATTGCCATGAATTGCCTTCGGTATAATTATGGTTTACTTCGGTAGGTTCAAAAGGGGTGAACCAGCCGCCATTGGCTCTTGCCTCCATAAAACCATTTTGGTCATTATAAAGGTTTTTCCAGTATTGTGCTCGCTGGATAAACTCATTATAATCATCCTGTTTGTTCATCATCTTGGCCATTTGCGCAATGCACCAGTCGTCAATAGCATACTCTAAAGTTTTTGATACAGACTCCGACTCATCATCGCTCAAAACAGCACCATTTTTACGGTAGCTGTCCAAACCAAACTGGTTGCGGTTTACTGCCGATTTCATGGCTTTCAAAGCTTCCTCTGCATCAAAATCGCGTATCCCTTAGGCATAAGCATCCACAATAACCGGAATGGAGTGATTGCCCACCATGCAATAAGTTTCGCTTGATGCCAACGGCCATATAGGTAGCAAGCCGCCCTGTTCATACATCGCTAAAAATGATTTTACAAAATCGTTGGTGCGTTTACGGTCTATCAGGTTAAATAGCGGGTCTTCGGCGCGGTAAGTATCCCATAACGAGAATACAGTATAATAATTGAACCCTTTTGCGGTATGTATCTTTTGGTCGAAACCACGGTATTGTCCATCAACATCGTTGTAAATATTGGGCGCCAGCATGCAATGATATAAGGCTGTATAAAAGGTTACCTGTTTTTGTTTTGCATAGTCAACAAACGGCACTTTGGTTTTTGGGGCGTTGTTGTAAGGGACATTCTGGTTGTTAACTTGCGATTGCGAAGGGCCGCCACCAGAAACTTCCAGTTTCGAAAGTTCGGTATTCCAGGCTGCTTTGGCATCTTTTTGTACTTTTTTGAAGTCGAAATCGGGCACTTCAGCGTCAAGATTTTTCAATGCACCTTCAGGGCTCACGGATGATATACCCACTTTCGAGATAACTTCGCCCGGGTTATCAAAGCGGATATACATTTTTATGTTTTTTCCCTGTAGTTTGTTTTTTCCCTCTTGTATTTGATTATCGGAAGCTATACCATATGTTTTAAAAGGTTTGGAGAATTTGGCATAAAAATAAACCGACTGGTCATCGGCCCATGACCTCGAACGACGATAACCACGAATCTCATGGTTACTCACAACTTCTATCCACGAGTCCAAAACCTCGTCACGGAATTGCAGGTCGATAATAATGTTTGCTTCATGTGTTGACGGGTAAGTATATTTATGGACGCCAACACGCGTAGTCGCTGTCAATTCAACGCCGATGTTATATTTATCGAGAAAGGTTTTATAGTATCCAACAGAGGCCGTTTCGTTTTTCTTTTTAAAGCCCGATAAGTATTGTTCTTTATTAAATTCTGGTTCGCCGGTTGTTGGCATAAACAGTACATCGCTATAATCTGGTATACCGGTACCGCTTAAATGTGTATGCGAAAACCCATACACAGTAGTATCAGCATAATAATATCCCGAACAGGCGTCCCAGCCGTCTACACGGGTATCAGGACTTAGCTGCACCATACCGAAAGGCATTACCGGGCCGGGGTAAGTGTGGCCGTGGCCGCCTGTGCCGATAAATGGGTCGACTAAGTGGGTGTAATCTTTTTTGCTTTGGGCCGATGCTGGTATGGCGAATGCTAAAGCCATTACCGCCGGCATGAAATAACGGGTAATCAATTTCATTGCGGGGAAATATTTAATTGCTGTGCAAATAAACAGAAATAATCGTGATTTGAGCCACTTCTTAAAATATTTTAAGAAGTGCGCTAGCTTTCTAATATTCGTCTTTAATCGATGTGGAATTTATCCTCATCCTGTAAAAATGGCAAGGCACGACGTGTTTTGCTGGGTTCGCTGCCGCTGATGGTGAAGGTGTAAAGATCTTCCTCATCGCGCTTGTAATAAATCACCTCGCCCATTGGGCTAATACAGGTAGAATCGCCTGAGTGATAAACCTCATAGCCATCATGCCCAACACGGTTTACCGCAATTACATACGACTGATTTTCAACTGCACGTGCCGGTATTAATGTACGCCAGTGCAAGGCCCTGCGCTCGGGCCAGTTGGCAACTATGATCATCACATCATATTCGCCGCCAACATTACGCATCCATACCGGGAAACGCAGGTCATAACAAATCATTGGGCATATTTTCCACCCTTTCAGCTCGACTATTAATTTCTCACTACCTGCGGTAAAAACTTCCTCCTCTTTAGCTAATGTAAACAGGTGGCGTTTATCGTAATGTTCGTGGGTACCGTCGGGCCGCATCCATATCAGGCGGTTGTAGAATTTGCCATTATCCTTAATTATCAGGCTGCCGGTTATTACGCAATTATATTGTTTTGCAATTTTATGCATCCATTGCATAGTTTTGCCGCCCATCGGTTCGGCAAGCTTTTCGGCATTCATGCTAAAGCCGGTAGTGAACATTTCCGGAAGGATGATCAACTCGGTTTTTTCGCGTATAGCCGATAGTCGCAAAGCAATATTTTGCAGATTTTTGTCCGTATTTTCCCAAAAAAGGTACCCCTGGAATATTGTAATTTTTAGATTATCCATTCGGTTCATAGTTCAGGGCCATAATTGAGTTCTACGCCGTTTAACCGTAAATCTTAACTGTTGACCCATAGGTTATTAAACTGTGTGCAGGTTGATGCTATTTACAAATATACATTTAGTAATGTTAACATCTTATACATTGTATAAGCAATAAACACTTAACTAAAAATTAAACAGTCAACAATCTATCAACGGCTTTATCCAAAGTTTCTTGCCTTTTGGCGAAACAAAATCTTAAAACATGATGATCCGTACCCTTATTATAAAATGCCGAAGTGGGTATGGAAGCCACGCCAATCTCCCTGGCAAGGCGTATGGCAAAATCGCTATCTTTCTCATCTGTAATGTCATTAAAAGTTACGGATTGAAAGTAAGAACCATAGCAAGGCAATAGCTTAAAACGTGTTTGCGCCAGTCCATTCCTGAAATGATCGCGCTTTTGCTGAAAGAAAGCCGGGAGGTCTAAATAAACATGTTCATTCTTCAAATATTCGGCAATACCATATTGCATGGGGGCGTTTACACTAAACACTAAAAACTGGTGAATTTTCCTGAATTCATGGGTTAAAGCAGCAGGGGCGAGGCAGTAGCCCACCTTCCAACCTGTTGCATGGCATAATTTGCCAAAAGAGGCCACTATAAAACTGCGCTCCCTTAATTCGGGATAAAGCGCCATACTATGGTGAGTTTGACCGTCATATATCAAATGCTCGTATACCTCGTCGCTTAAAATATAAATATCCTGGTTCTTCACCAAAGCGCTTAGTTCCTCAATATCATGCTGGTGCAAAATAGTTGCGGTAGGGTTATGCGGCGAATTAAGGATGATCATCTTGGTGCGGTTGGTGATCAGCTTTTTTACCATATCCCAGGCAATGCGGTAATCAGGCGGTTCCAGTTCCAGCGATTTTACTACACCGCCATACAGCTTTATAGCAGGCGCATAACAATCAAATGCTGGCTCGAATATGATCACCTCGTCGTTAGGGTGTATAATGGAACTAATAATGGTAAATATGGCCTGTGTGCCGCCAGCGGTAATGGTTATTTCCGTATCGGGGTTATAAACGGTGCCGTATAATTTCTCTGTTTTGTAAGCTATTTGTTCCCTTAGTGACATAACACCTGCCATGGGTGCATATTGGTTGTGACCATTTCTCATAGCCTCGTTAACCAACTCAATAAGGTGGGGCGAGCAATCATAATCAGGGAAGCCTTGCGATAAATTTATAGCGCCAACCTCGGCCGCCAACGCCGACATAACAGTAAATATAGTAGTTCCCGTGTGAGGTAATTTCGAAGTAATAGGTCTCATGCAACGGCTAAAATAGTCAAAATGCTTACACCTTCATTTTAAAGGTTTCCACATATTCACATAAGCGGCGCTGTATATGGCCCTCAATTCGGTGCTTGCCAGAAAATCTGCGGGTTGTTTGTGCGGTATTTAACTATAGCCAAATTGGTATCTTTATTCTTGTTTTCTGATACATCGGGTTTCTGCACAAAATAATCAAGCGGAATTAAATTAACGTATGCAATGGTTTTATTTTTTTCGCGTGTTTCATAGTTGTATTCACTTTTTAGCGGGGAATAAAGGTAATACAGGTTTTTAACCATATAATAGCCCAGGTAAAAATTCTTGTCTATAGTTTCGCGGTTGTTCCAGTTTGCATCAGCATTTAATATTAAAGGCTTATTATTTACTATACGGTCTCTAACTTCTTCAATACTTAATAAATTGCCATTTTCATCCATAACACTGGCGTTATTAGTAGGGTCAACCCAAACCCATTTCTTTTTTGAAGGCAGATAAACCACATTTATAACATGCGAATCATAGTCCATCTTTAAGCTGTCCTTTGGAAAACAATATACTTTTCTTGCCTTATAGCCTAAAGCCAGGTAACAGTCGTTAAGCACCGTTGCCAGTTCACCGCATGACACACCCATTTTGCCTTTGTTAGTTGCGGTTATTATACTGTAGGCATTAATATTTGTTATGCCACTTTCATGCTGCCCATCATGATGAACAGTATTATGTACCCAATGCAAAATATTAAGCACCTGCGTAACATCAGTGGCATTGCCTGCAATAGAGTCGAGTCTATATTGCTTTTTTAAAGCTACTAAGGCGCTATCCGTAGCGGGTTCGTAAGTAAAGGCAGGTATTTTACGGTCGTCGTTTGTGTTATATTTCGCGCCTTTTTTCAGGATATAAGCATAATCGCCTATCGAACGCATCCGTTCGCTTATCTGAACAAATCTTTGTTCATGTCGTATGTTATTCATGTCGCTGTCAACCTGTAAGTGGGCATAATCATAAAAGCCTTTGTTGTATGCGCTGTCTAAATAATCAAGCGCGTTCTTTTTCTCATTCAATACAGAATAAATACAGCTGAGGTTATAATTGGTATTAGATAGGTACTTTTTATACATTTGTTTATCATCCGCTCCTAATTTATTATAGCTCTTTACAAAATCAGTTATTAATTTTTTAACGCCATTTACATCACGGGTTACATATGCCTGGTGTTGCAGTTCCATTTGCTTATTGGCATAGTCAGTAAATTGTTTTTCGGCAGCAGTTTGCGCGAAAATATAAACAGGAAAAAGAAGAAGTATCCCGATGATGAAAGGTTTTAAATAAATAATATTCATTTCACTAAACTAAAAAATGATAAGTAATAAATCCAGAATCAAATGCAATATCTGCATGACGCTATTTTAATGTCATAAGTTACTTAAGTTTAAAACTATTATTGCCCCATAACGCTAATTATTTAATTTAGTGGCATGAAAAAATTCAGCTATTTCTTTTCATTAATAATTTTGATGCTGCTGGTGTCTTGTAAGCCAAAAACCAAAAGCACTGTACCTGTTGTAGGTTTTGTTGATGCTTTTGAAGATGCCACCATATCACAGGCCCGCGATGGCTTTACGGCTGCCTTACGGGATAGTGGTTTTAGTGAAGATAAAGGAACCGTAAAAATAGAATACCGCAACGCGCAGGGTGATATACCAACGCTTACCCAGATAGTAAACTATTTCGTTGCCCGCCCCGTCGACCTGCTGGCAACCTGCACTACGCTATCATCGGTTACAGCTGTGCAAAAAACTAAAACTATTCCCATTTTCGAGATGGTTTCGCCCACACCGGAACGGATGAATGTGCTTGATGCTAACGGCAGTGCCCCCGAAAACCTGTTTGGCGCAGTTGAGGACTTGAAGTATATCGATACCTCTTTCTCCATCATCCCGCAGGTATTAAAGCCAAAGGGCAGCAAATTGGTGGTTGGGATAATATACAATCAATCCGAGCCGCAATCAGCTGATGCTATGCAATATATTAAGGGGCTTGCCGCCAAATTTAATATCACATTGATAGCGCTGCCTTTGAATACTTCTGCTGATGCGCAATTGGTAACACAGTCGTTATTAAGCAAAAACATCGATGCGTTTTTTGCAAACCCCGATAACACTGTTTTTGCTTCGTTTGAAACTATAAAGAAAAACTGCGACCAAAAAAATGTGCCTATCTTCACCAGCGAGGCAGGTTTAGTTAAACGCGGCGCGGTTATGGCCTTTGGCGCCGATATTTACCAATGGGGCTACCAGGCAGGCGAACAAGCCGCGCAATACCTTAAAACACATAAAACTACCGGCTTAAAGCCTGAAATGGTTAAAATTCGCAAGAGGGTTTATAATCCTGCTATGGTCAAGAAATACAATATCACCCTGCCACCAAATTTCGAACCGGTTAAATAATGGATTTTTACCTTACCGCTTTATTGCAGGGATTATGTTTTTCGGGGATAGCGCTGGGTATCTATATCTCCATGAAGATATTTAACATACCCGATATTACCACCGATGGCAGCTATACATTAGGGGGCGCGGTTACAGGTGTTTTGTTGCTGCATAATCAACCATCATACATTATTTTACCGGCAGTTATGCTGGCGGGCGCTACTGCCGGGGCGTTAACAGGCATTATCCACACCAAACTTAAAATTAATGCCCTGTTAGCGGGTATTTTGGTAATGACGGCGCTTTATTCCATAAACCTTACCTTAATGGGGCGATCAAACCTGCCGCTGATAAATACAGCATCAGTATTCACACTGCTGCATCTGGTAAGCGACCCTAATCAAAATACATTTTGGATACTGTTATTCTTTGTGGCAGTGGTAACACTCATTATTGGTTACCTACTGAAAACCGATTTCGGCATAGCCATGCGCGCCACAGGTAACAGCGAAACCATGATAAGGGCATTAGGTGTAAATACCGACCGCATGAAAATTACCGGTTTGGCTATTGCCAATGCTTTAACTGCCGTAAGCGGGTATTTGATAGCACAGTTCCAGGGTTTTGCCGATATAAGTATGGGGATAGGTATTGTGATAGTCGGTTTGGGCTCAGTTATAATAGCCGAGGCGTTCATCAACTGGTTCCGTATTACTTCGGTTTGGATAAGTTTATTGCTGGTATTAGGCGGCGCTGTTATATTTCAGTTCGTATTAGCATTTACGTTAAGTATTGGTATCGATGCTACACTTCTCAAACTGGTAACCGCCGTATTTGTATTGCTGATAGTTAGTTTGCCACGCTTATCATTTAACCGTTCAATATGATTGGCATAAATAACATCCATAAGGTATTTAATAAAGGCAAAGCCAACCAGGTTAACGCAGTGAATGGCATTAACCTGCAAATAAACAATGGCGAATTTGTGGTGATCGTAGGTTCAAATGGCTCGGGCAAAACTACTTTACTCAATTTGGTTTCAGGGAGTGTTATACCAACATCTGGTACGATCAGCATTGATGGGCACGACGTAACCACAATGCCCGACTATAAACGCAGTGAATGGATAGCCCGTGTTTTTCAAAACCCGTTGAGCGGTACAGCATCAGACCTGAGCATATTGGATAATTTTCGCCTGGCAGCCATCCGCACCAAACCCAAAGGTTTATCAATAGGGGTGGATGACGCTTTTAAGAAACAGGTTAAAGAAAAAATAGCATCGCTGGGTATGGGCCTGGAGAATAAAATAGCGCAACCCATGGGCACGCTTTCAGGCGGACAAAGGCAGGCGCTGACATTGTTGATGAGCATTATGGACAGTTGTAAAGTCTTGCTGCTTGATGAACCCACCGCCGCGCTTGATCCCCGTTCGGCAGAGGTAGTTATGAAAACAGCCGATAAACTGGTAAAGGATTTTAACCTGACCTCAATCCTGATCACCCATAACCTCAAAGACGGCTACAATTACGGAACCCGCATTATCCAAATGGGCGAGGGGACGATATTACACGACCTGGATACTGATAAAAAAGCCAAACTGAAGCAAAGCGATCTGTTTGATTGGTTTGGGTGATATTCTCTCCGCGCGTCATTGCGAGGTACGAAGCAATCCCAAACCGTAATGGTCAGCTAACTTGCCGGTAATTATTTAAGAGTTTCATTTTGCTAAACGATTAATATTCTCGATTAGATCTGTAACAGCTTTTACATTTTCCCGGTTACGGCCCATTGAAACGATCGAGCCATGCTTATCCGGGTCACAAATGCTATTGATCCAAACCTCATTTCCATTGAACAGGATGGTAACCAGTTCACCCCAACTGCCTCCACCCATTTTAGTTTTAGCTATGAATATATTTTTGTTATGAAAATAAGGCTTCCAATCCCATTCTTTACATAACTGCTCAATATAGGCTGTTAATTCCTTTTGGCTTAATCTAACGGTTAAAACCTTAAATTTTAATCTGCTTCTTTGTAATATAAAAAACAGAAAACCAATTATAATAGGAACAATAAGAATATAAAACTCGCCATCCCTAAAAGAAAATGGATTGCCTTCAAAAAACTTGAACAGATGTATAGATAATAACATTAAGGGCATAAAAAAAAGAAAACCAACAACTCCAAAATGAGTAAGCCAATCCTTACAGTTTAGTTGCAACTCACCAGTTTCAATTGATTTATTGTATTCTTCTTGCGTCATTTACAGCTTTATTGAGAAAGGCTTATTCAAATATCGGCTTCAAATCTGCCTTCATCCAAAACACATTATACAATGGCCAAATGGATACAGTGAAATACAACTCATCACCATTACTATAAGGATAAATAAAACCGCCATACAGGCCTTTATGATCTTTCCCGGTCAGCAAAGTTTCTTCATCGCTCCACGGTCCATTAATGTTTTTCGCATACCTGAATTCAATATTTGATGTCTGCATGCTAATATAGGTCGCCATCCAAAGGTGATATTTGGTGTTATAAGCCAATGAAGGTTCACCAACAATACCGCCAAATATACTTGTAGCTTCTGTTTCGGCATTGGTTACCCAGCCTTTTCCTGCAACCCAATATTGATAAGCCGTATGGTTAAGAATATCTTTAGCTAAAAATCGCCCCAAATAAGCTGCTCCAAACCTGCCGCTGCCAATACCCAGCATATACACATAACCATCTTTTTCAGCAAAAGCCGTTTGCGCGAAATGACTATCGCCCGAAAAACGCGCTTCGCATTTTGTCCAATTCTTCCCATCATCAATAGATTTGTATAATCCTGAATAATTGGTTGTCCATTTTCCTGATTCGCCCCAGGCTTTTACATCCATATAGCTAACATAATCCACGCCGTTTACACGTATAGCACCCGTAGGTATAGCGGTATAATCACCCTTGCCGCTTGTTTCATGCGGACTATAAATTATTTGCCGGGCTTTTTTATCATCACTGCTCATGGCCATGCCGCTAAATTTCAAGCCCTTGCTCACGTTCTGTTTATCGGCAAACGCTAACACGTTCGACCGCCAGTCCTTACCGTTATCATCCATCGTCCAGTCGCCGCCAAAGGTATCGCCAAAAAATAATCCAACCTTGCCATGTCCCATCGCCCACATAATCCCAAGGTCAGTACCACCCAGGTCATAGTTTTTTGCTGTTTGGTTTGGATTGGGTGTTTTCTCGTCCGGTAGCGAATTGCCTGTCACCCTTGCAATTTTTATTGGGTTGACAGGATATAAGCCTATAATTCTGCCGGAATTGTGCGCTTTCCGCGTTGTATCGATCTTATTGACGGCTTTACCCGTACAGATATAAAAACAAAGGCAAACACAAAGGATGGTAGCTTTCAAAGTAAATTTATATTACTGTAAGTTTTCAAATTGAGCCGATGACGGGGATCGAACCTGCGACCTACGCGTTACGAGTGCGTTGCTCTACCGGCTGAGCTACATCGGCTTTTATCGTAATCAGGCATAAATATAGAAAGATTCGTATCAAGTAGCTAGTATCAAGTATCAAGACAAAAACTGCAATTTTTATTAGTCTAGCTACTTGATACTAGTGACTTGATACTCAAATCAAATTTCTGTCTCTAAACCAAATCTCATCAGTTTTAACCTTAAAGTTATTCATCATATCAACCAATTCAATCGGGTCGGTTGCTGATAATACCAGCTCGCGATTTACAGGTTTTAGAAAACGTTGTTCAACCATTACGTCCAGTTGTTTAAGCAGCAGATCGTAGTAACCGTTTACATTCAATATACCCACTGGTTTGTGATGCAGGCCGAGTTGCAGCCAGGTTAGCACCTCAAAAAATTCTTCCATTGTACCCAGGCCACCGGGCAGGGTGACAAAGCCATCGCACAGGTCGCTCATCAATTGTTTGCGTTCGTGCATGGTTTCAACTACGTGTAGTTTCGTTAGTCCGGTATGAGCAATTTCCTTTTCCATTAAAAATTTAGGCAACACGCCTTCGGCTTTGCCACCTTTGCTTAGTATGGCATCGGCAAGCAATCCCATAACACCGACCTTGCCACCACCATACACCAGGGCAATATTTTGGTTGGTCATTATTTCGGCCAGTTGATTTATGGCGTCACTAAGTAGTGGGTCGCCATTAAAATTAGCTCCGCAAAAAACGCATATGCTGTTCATTGAGTGAATGAGTGATTTATTGAATGAGTGATTAAAAAGGCAAAATACGAAAATCAGTTATTGAAAAAATATTATTCAGTAATTCACTCAATCACTAATTCACTAATTACATTTGCAACATGAACTTTTCATCAAAGTTGCTGGAGGATGCAGTTGCTGAATTTGCCAAGCTACCGGGCGTGGGGCAGAAAACCGCTTTGCGGCTGGTACTGCATTTATTAAAGCAGGATAGGGCCGAGGTTGACAGGTTTAGTATATCGATAAGCAAATTGCGTAATGAGATACAATTTTGCCAGACATGCCATAATATATCCGACCATTTAATATGCCAGATATGCTCGGCACCAAAGCGCGACAAGGGCACTATTTGCGTGGTTGAGGATACCCGCGACGTAATGGCTATTGAAAATACCAGTCAATATAACGGGTTATATCATGTGCTGGGCGGCTTAATTTCACCAATGGATGGTGTTGGGCCTTCAGACCTTGAGGTAGATACTTTGGTGGAACGCTTGAAGGATGATGATGTAAAAGAGGTGATTTTTGCGTTAAGCGCTACTATGGAGGGAGATACGACTTTATTTTATTTGAACAAACGGTTAAAATCTTTCAACATAACTATATCAACCATAGCTCGTGGCATAGCTTTTGGTGGTGAATTGGAGTACGTAGATGAACTTACTTTAGGTCGGTCAATCGCTACGCGTGTTCCATACGAAAATTCGCTATCAAAGTAAAAATGAAACTATCAGTAGTTATTGTAAATCATAATACATGTGAGTTGCTCAGGCATGCGCTAACTGCTTTAGTTGATGCGGGTAAAAGCATTGATTACGAGGTTTTTATATTTTATAATGCTTCGTCAGATGGCTCGGTTAATATGATCGAAAATGAGTTCCCGCAATTTCATATCATTGCCAGCCAAAGGGATGTAGGTTATGCCAGGGCTTATAATGAGGTGATTAACCTTGCCGGTGGACAGTATATTTTACTGGTCAACCCGGATATTAAATGCTCCAAGAAGACACTTGAGCATGCTATTGATTTTATGGATATGCATGCAGATTCTGGCGGATTAGGCGTGAGGATGATAACTCAGCAGGGTAAATTTTTACCCGAATCAAACCGTGGGTTAACACAGTCATGGATTTCTTTTTTTAAACTTACCGGCTTGGCTAAATTCTTCCCAAAATCACGTATAGGCGACCGTAACCGGAAAGATTGGGTGGAAGAATTCCAAACCTCGGAAGTTGATTTTATAAATGGCGCATTTATGCTCTTGCGTAGTGCAATATTAAACGAAACGGGCTTGTTTGATGAACGTTTTATTACGTACGGTCACGATATCGACCTGTCATTCCGCATCAGGCTGGCGGGCTACAAAAACTACTATTTCCCCAAAACATATGTTATCAACTTTAAAGGCAGCGATGCACCTGAATTTAACTGGCAATACATTAAGCATTTTTATGGCGCTATGATTATCTTCGCCATGAAATATATGTTTAAGATGTCCGAAACTAAATTACAGGGCGAACCACAGCTACCCTTAGCCTAATGAATCTATTTTTTATTCTCGAATTTGCTTTAGAAAGATTGTTCCGGTAATAATTAATTTAAATTTTCCCTAAATTTGATCTATGAAATTAGCGCTTCAATATGTAAACGATATAAATGGTAAAACCAAAGCCGTCCAGTTATCATTAACTGACTGGGAAAAGGTTTTGTCTAAACTCAGGAAATATGAACAAACTTTAAGAATTAAGTCTGATTTAACAGAAGCATTTGAAGAAGTGGCCTTATTGAAAAAATCAAAAGAGAAGCAACAATCCTTAACTGAGTTTTTGAATGAGTTATAGTATTGTTCCGATAGATAAATTCAAGAAAGAAGCCAAAAGACTAATTAAAAAATATTCTTCTCTTAAAATTGAACTTGCCGTATTAGGTGAGGAACTATCAAAAAACCCTGAAACTGGAACGCCATTGGGTAATGGTGCCTATAAGATCAGGTTAGCAATAAAAAGTAAGGGGAAGGGGAAAAGCGGAGGTGCACGGATTATAACTTATGTTGTAACCGATGATAAAGAGGTTTATTTGCTGACTATCTACGACAAAGCCGAGCTTGATAGTGTAGATGACAAAACCCTCAAAAAAGTTATCGCGCAAATAAATTTCAACAAGTAAGTTCTCCTTAACACATGAATTTAAAAGATAAAGTTGTAATAATTACCGGTGCATCATCAGGCATTGGCAAATCTCTCGCCCATGAATTTGCCAAACGTGGCGCCAATTTGGTTTTAGGCGCAAGGCAATATGTGCTTTTATGCGAAATAGCACAGGGGCTTGAACAGGAATATGGTATAAAAGCGGTAGCAGTGCACTGCGATGTGTCTGTTGAAGATGAATGTAAACAACTGATAGCCCAGGCAAAGTTAACCTTCAAAAAAATCGACGTATTGGTTAATAATGCAGGTATATCCATGCGTGCATTATTTAAAGATGTTGATGTAAGTGTGTTAAAGCAGTTAATGGATGTAAACTTTTGGGGAACGGTTTATTGCACAAAATTTGCGCTGCCCGAGATAATTAAAACCAAAGGTAGTATAGTGGGCGTATCCTCA
This sequence comes from uncultured Mucilaginibacter sp., assembly GCA_903915155.1. Lineage (GTDB taxonomy): Bacteria > Bacteroidota > Bacteroidia > Sphingobacteriales > Sphingobacteriaceae > Mucilaginibacter. Next base: position 5,204 of record CAIWRU010000014.1, on the reverse strand, counting down.
ATAGCAGGCTATAAAGGTTTGCCGGGCCGTACAGGCTATTCCGCTTCTAAATTTGCCATGAATGGTTTTCTGGATGCTTTACGGGTTGAGAATTTGCATACCGGCGTACATATATTAACTGCCTGCCCGGGTTTTACGGCATCGAACATAAGAAATACCGCACTTGATAAAAACGGCGCACAACAGGGTGAAAGTACGCTTCACGAAGAGAAAATGATGACCGCTGATGAAGTAGCCAAAATTATTATAGACGGAGTTGAGAACCGTTCCCGTACACTTATTATGACGGGCCAGGGTAAGTTGACCGTAGCCCTAAGTAAGTTTATACCGGGGATATTGGATAAACTGGTTTACAATGTATTTGCTAAAGAGAAGAATTCTTTACTCAAGTAAATTCTTATCTCCTGCAGCCAAAATGCTGTCCATAACAGGGAGTTCAACCAACTCGTGATCACTTATTTTGCTAAGGTCTAATACTATACGTCCATCTTTATCACGGTCAAAAACCGGTTTGAATTTAGCGCCCCATTTCATGTCTTCGGCGGTATAAAATGTACGCGAGTGCACCGTTTGCGAAAAGGTATCATCAAAAGCGCGAAGTAAAACTGCAAAACCGGCCTCATCTCTTATCATATCTTCCTGCGTCATATCCTTTATTGGGCTGTTTTCATCAAGTGGATGTACGACAGTCCAATTCAAACTTAATAAGCTTACGAATTTGCGTTCCACCTCAAGCGGGTAAAAACGCCGTATGGTTTTGCCGTCAACATGGTCGTTAAATGAAAATATGATCTCGATCTCCAGTTCAAGCAAAATGTTTCTTCGTTTATTAACCAGTCTGAACATCAGTCCCCGCTGATTGTCAAGATAAGGTGCAACTAAAATGTTCTTACTATAAATTATCTTTGCGTTTGGCCTCGAAAAACGCCCGTATAATAAGCCGGTTGCCAAAGCAAAAGCCAGCAAACCCATCATTGATTCCAAAGCTGCTATGCTGTTTGTTGTTACGCCTTTAGGGCTAATATGCCCATAGCCAACAGTTGAAATAGTTTGCGCCGAAAAGAATAAGGCAGTTAAAAAATGATCGAGGCCGGTGCTCCCTTCAACGCCATCTAAATGCAGGCCGGTCCAAACGTATATAAAAGCAAATACTACATTCACTATTATATACCCGGATAAAACCAACAACCAAAACCTAGTCCAGCTCATGGTTATGAGCGTATGGTAATTATTTGAAGTATTAAAATTGGATAATCCCTTTCTTTTAACGTTCACCGTTCCGTCCTTGTTCACCAGCGGCTGATTCTTCATCACCGGCTGGGTGCCGAAGCCAAGGTCGTCTTCAGGGTTTATTTTTTTTCTGCGGTGTATGGCCATCTTTTTAATTATTGACTGAGTGATTTATTGAATTATTGATTGTATCAAAAGCTGAATTTAAAATAATTAAATCTTTGTAAAACAACAATCAATAATTCAATAAATCAATAATTCAATAAATATACCTTCATTCTGTTTGCTTTTAGGAAAAAGTATTTCCATATTTGTTGCACAAAATGAAAGTGATAACATTAAACAACAATTGGTGGTGGCTTAACGAGAGATCGTAAGGCAATTCCATTTTTTGTTTTTAAACATATTCGGAAGGGTTGCCACATGGTAACCCTTTTTCGTTGCCCCCCAGCCCCCTAAAGGGGGAGTTAGTATAAGGGGCGCATAATTTAACATTAAAATTCCCCCTTTAGGGGGTTAGGGGGCTTATGAAAGCAATATTAAATCATCTTTTTGAACATAAAACATTTACACACAGCGAGTCGAAGCAAATATTGACCGACCTGGCACTGGGTAAATACAATAACTCGCAAATGGCGGCCTTCATGACGGCCTATTGCATGCGCAGTATTACCGTTAATGAACTGGAAGGTTTCCGCGATGCGATGCTGGAGCTATGCCTGAACGTAGATTTGGGAACCAATGATTTAATTGACCTTTGCGGCACAGGCGGCGATGGGAAAGATACTTTCAATATATCAACCTTAGCATCATTTGTGGTTGCCGGAGCAGGGTATAAGGTTGCCAAGCATGGTAATTATGGTGTTTCATCGGGCTGCGGTTCATCAAACGTGATGGAGTTTTTGGGCTACCAGTTCACGAATGATACTGGTAAATTAAAAACCAGTATGGATAAAGCAAACATCTGCTTTTTACATGCGCCATTATTTCATCCTGCCATGAAAACTGTAGCGCCTATACGTCGGGAATTGGGGGTAAAAACCTTCTTTAATATGCTTGGCCCACTGGTTAACCCGGCAAAACCCGAAAACCAATTGGTAGGCGTTTTTAACCTGGAACTGGCGAGAGTATATGCTTATCTATATCAAAAATCAGATAAAAAGTATACTATTTTAAATGCGCTTGATGGTTATGACGAAGTTTCGTTAACCTGCGATTTTAAAACATTCAGCGCGGCAGGTGAGCAAATAAACAGTATTGAAGATTTGGGTTTTGATAAACTGAATCCTGCCGAAATAACGGGCGGGCATACGGTTAAAGACTCGGCAGACATTTTTATGAGCGTTTTAAACGGTGAAGCAACTGCTGCACAAAATAATGTAGTCTCATGCAATGCTGCGCTGGCCATAAAAACTATTGACGACCGTAAAAGCTTTGCAGATTGCTTTTACGAGGCTGAGGATGCATTGCATTCTAAAAAGGCGTTGTTCAGCTTTAAAAACTTATTGCAAAATTAAAGCCATGAAGATAAAGGTTTGCGGTTTAAGGGATAAAGAAAACATTAAAGCAGTCGCTGCTTTATCACCTGATTATATGGGCTTTATTTTCTATGGCCTTACACCAAGGTTTGTGGGGGAACTTCCTGTAGCTAATCTTCACGGGATACCATCAAGCATAATTAAAACCGCTGTATTTGTTAACGAAACCGCTGAAAATATTAGTGGTTTGATAGACAAATATAAATTTGATGCTATACAGTTACATGGCAGTGAAGGGCCGGAATTATGTGCTTTATTCAAGGGGCGTGTAAAGGTTATTAAAGCATTTGGATTAAACGAAGATTTTGACTTTGAGCAGTTATATCCTTACGCTGATCATGTTGATTTTTTCCTGTTCGATACCAAAACCAATATTCATGGCGGTTCGGGGCAATCATTTGACTGGGGCATTTTGGATAAATACGAGTTGGATATTCCATTCTTTTTAAGCGGCGGATTAAGCCTGGATAATTTGGATGAAATAAAAAACATTACCCATCCACAGTTTTACGGGGTTGATCTGAATAGCCGTTTTGAAACGGAACCTGCAATGAAAGATATTAAGAAATTAGAAAAGGCCTTTGCCTTGATAAAACAAATTGATACCAATGAAATACGGAGTTAACGATTTAGGCTATTACGGCGATTTTGGCGGGGCGTATATCCCCGAAATGCTATACCCAAATATCGAAGAACTAAGAGAGCAATACCTTAAGATCATAGATGATCCTGCTTTTAAAGCTGAATATGACGACCTGCTTAAAAATTATGTGGGTAGGCCATCGCCACTGTATCATGCCAAAAGATATTCAGAAAAATATGGCGCGAACATCTTCTTTAAGCGTGAGGATCTGAACCATACCGGTTCGCACAAAATAAATAATGCTATAGGGCAAATATTGCTGGCAAAACGCCTCGGCAAAAAACGTATTATAGCCGAAACGGGTGCAGGTCAGCATGGCGTAGCAACAGCAACGGTATGCGCGCTGATGGGCATTGAGTGCGTTGTATATATGGGTGAGATAGATATGGCGCGACAAGCGCCAAACGTATCGCGCATGAAAATGCTGGGTGCTACCGTTATCCCGGCAATGTCAGGAAGTAAGACCTTAAAAGACGCTACTAATGAAGCCCTGCGCGATTGGATTGCCAACCCTGTTGATACGCATTATATCATTGGTTCCGTAGTGGGGCCTTATCCATATCCCGATATGGTGGCCAGGTTTCAATCCATCATATCATTAGAAACTAAAAAACAGTTGCTTGAAGAAACAGGCAATGAATTGCCACAGTATGTAATGGCCTGTGTTGGGGGGGGCAGTAATGCTATGGGTATGTTCTATCATTTCTTGGATGATGAGAATGTGAAACTGGTAGCTGTTGAAGCGGCAGGTAAAGGCGTGGATAGCGGGCATTCAGCAGCAACTACATTTTTAGGGCGGGAAGGTGTGTTACATGGCAGCCGTACCATATTAATGCAAACTGATGACGGGCAGGTGGTTGAACCATATTCCATATCAGCCGGTTTGGATTATCCAGGTATAGGCCCGCAGCACGCGTATCTATACAAAATAAATCGCGCACAATATGTAAGCATTACGGATGATGAAGCATTGCAGGCTGGTTTGTTATGCTCTCAATTGGAAGGTATCATTCCTGCCATAGAAACTGCCCACGCGCTGGCTTATTTAGAGAAGATGCAATTTAAAAAGGATGATAATGTGGTGATCTGCATTTCGGGCAGGGGTGATAAGGATTTGGATACGTATATAAAGTACTTTGGCTATTAAATAGGTTAATAGTTCATGGTTGATAGTTCATAGTAATATGTTCGGCACCATGAACCATCAACTATCAACTATGAACTAAAAATGAACCGTTTACAAAAACTTTTCGGCACAAAAAACAACAGACTGCTATCCATATACTTTACAGCAGGTTATCCGGAACTGAATACAACCATTGATATTGCCGAGGCCCTTGAAAAGGCAGGCGCTGATTTTTTGGAGATAGGTTTCCCGTATTCCGACCCGGTGGCTGACGGGCCGACTATTCAGCATAGCTCTGAAATAGCTTTGGAAAATGGCATGACGCTGAATGTATTATTCGAACAGTTGAAAGACCTGCGCAAGCACGTAAGCATCCCCATTTTGCTGATGGGTTATGTAAACCCGATAGTACAGTTTGGGGTGGAACGCTTTTGTAAAATGGCAGCTGAAGTAGGGGTAGATGGCGTTATAGTTCCCGACTTGCCGATGTATGAATATGAGGCCTTGTATTCGAAATATTTTATCGATAATAACCTGAGCAACATATTCCTGGTAACACCGCAGACATCGGAGGATCGTATCCGTAAAATAGATGAACTGAGTAATAGCTTTATTTACCTGCTTTCATCATCATCTATAACAGGTGGCAGTTTGAATGTATCTGTCA
>CAIWRU010000013.1 GCA_903915155.1 uncultured Mucilaginibacter sp. | reverse complement strand
AAGATATTTTTAGTGTGTATGTTCTTATTGTGAGGGACAAATGTAGTAAAAAACTGAAAAGGTTGGGGCATCTGTATTATAATATACCGCATATGCAATTTATATTCCGACTGTACGTTAATGCAGGTAAATTTGTATGTTGCAGCGCTACTTGTAAGATCATCAACTTCAACTTCTGAAAATACTGTTTTGAAACATATCAAAGGGCTGGATACCTTAAGGGCTTTTGCCGTGCTTTTTGTACTGATACAGCATTGGGGTCCGTTATACAGGCATAACCACCCCATTTTGCAATTTATACAGTGCTTTTTTGTGCCCGATGGTGGTGCAGGGGTGCATATGTTCTTTGTGCTCAGTGGTTTCCTTATCACTGGCATACTCCTAAAGGCTAAAGAAGATGCGCATGGCATCAATCGCATCGGGGTCATCAAAAACTTTTTTGCGCGGCGTGCGTTGCGCATCTTCCCCATCTACTACATCCTCATCTTCATACTCTACTTCTGTTACCCTGATGTAAAAGAGAATATCGCCTATTTCCTTACCTATACGTCCAACATACTCAGCTACAGAACCAATTCCTGGAATTCAGCCTCACATACCTGGACGCTGGCCGTCGAAGAACAGTTTTACCTCTTTTGGCCATGGCTCATACTGTTCATCAACAACAAATACCTGAAGTACGTGTTCGCAGGCGCTATTGCAGTGGGCATCATTTCCACTTACCTCATCCAGGATATTAAACGTCCGCTTCTTATGTTTAACTCCATCGATGCTTTCGGCATAGGTGCATGGTATGCATATGCACGCCTTAATGAACGTCATACTTTGCAAGCCGAAAAAATAATGAAAATAATAGCTCCTGTTTTTTTGCTGCTCTATTTGTATTGGAAAGCGGTCATATTTACCGGCACACCTTTATATGCCCCTTTTCTGATCAAAACGGCGGATAGCATCCTAACTATATGGCTCATCATGCGGATCGTTAATAACCGCTCTGCATTGGCAAAAAAATATGTTTTGGAAAACAGGTTTTTAAATTTCATCGGCAAGATCAGTTATTGCCTGTACCTTATCCATATCTACGTACCCCCGGCTTTCAACAGACACATAGTTGCACTTATCTTCACTGCCTTTGCCGGTCATCAGCGAGTAATTGATCTGCTGATAACACCTAAAGCAATGTATATTTTCGACCTCTTTATTTTGTTAACCATTGCTTGGCTATCTTATTATCTTATAGAACAGCCCATTTTACGGCTTAAAAACCGATTCAAATATACAAATCAAAATAGCGCACCTGCCTGATCGGGTAAAAAGCGCACTTGATTGCCAATATAGAATTTCACCTATTAACCGTATTTTTATCTTGCACTTCCCGAATTCATGAAGCATATTAAAGGTCTCGACACGTTACGCGCTTTAGCCGTCATTTGGGTTATAGCAGCGCATTGGAACATGTTTTTCTATGGCACAACACTTGCCGGATACTTTGTGAGGATATGTATTGTGCCCGACGGAGCTACAGCTGTTTATCTCTTCTTCGTTTTAAGTGGCTTCCTGATCACACGTATATTGCTTAATGCACAAAATAAAAACAGCTTCAAGAATAATCCATCTATCATTAAAAACTTCTTCGTCCGGCGAACGCTGCGCATTTTCCCAATATACTATTTGTGTATACTTTGGGCATACAGTCAATTCCCTGACGTAAAACAACACATCAACTATTTTCTTTGCTATGCATGCAACATCCTTTGTTATCGCACCGGTACATGGAATTCAGCATCCCACACCTGGACTCTTGCTGTGGAAGAACAATTCTATATTTTCTGGCCGTGGCTTATCCTCTATACCCGCCGCAAATACCTTACAACCGTTTTGATCGCTTGCATAATTGTGGGCATTATCACTACATATTTTACCTTAAAAGTAACATTCGAACCCTTTTTTGTGTTCAATTGTCTTGATTCTTTTGGGCTGGGCGCATTATATGCAAGTCTTTTCCTCGACCCAATAAAGCGTACAAAATTTGAAAGGATTATAAAAATATTAGCCATTTTCGCCTTGGCCATTTATATTTATTGGAAAATGATGGCCTATAATTTACAGTTCGACTTCCCGGTGATCTTCATGAAAAAGACTGTAGATAGTATCCTTGCCCTTTGGCTCATTATTATTACAGTCAATAACAAATCTGAAAGGGCAAGAAAATATTTTTT
>CAIWRU010000012.1 GCA_903915155.1 uncultured Mucilaginibacter sp. | reverse complement strand
TGTGGAAAAAACCAATTTTAGGACAATATATTTTTTATTTAAAAGTTTTTTTTTACCTAAAAAGATTTTATATTAGCTTTAGTTAAACAATAAACCTCATTATTTTAAAAGGAGTATCTCAAATGAAAAAATTTACTGAAGTAAAAAACCTTGTCGCATCCCTTGAAGCTGACGCAGACAAGTTTTACAACAAGGGTAACAGCGCCGCCGGGACCCGCGTTCGTAAAGGTATGCAAGACCTAAAGAATTTAGCTCAATCCATCAGGCTGGAAGTACAGGAATCGAAAAACAAGAAATAGAGGTACCTGGAAAAAGATTTTTTACACTATTAACAAAAAAGCCGCCCCGTAAATGGAGCGGCTTTTTTATCGCGTTACCTTTTGTGTTTCGCTAATAATTTTACTGGCGGTATTCTCGCTTACCTGCACCAGCGGCAGTCGGAGTGCATCGCCGCAAACGCCTAAATGCTTAAGGGCAGTTTTAACACCGGCCGGGCTGCCTTCGGTAAACATAAGGCGGGTAAAGTCTATAAGGTCGGAGTGAGGTTTTTGAGCGGCTTTATAATCGCCTTTAAGGCACAGCCGCACCATATCCGAAAACTGGCGGGGCAAGGCATTGGCTATAACAGAAATAACGCCTACAGCGCCTAAAGCTATCATTGGCAAAGTTACCGGGTCATCACCTGATATGAACAGGAAACCTTCGGGCTTATCGCGCATTATTTGGTTAAACTGGTCGAAGTTTCCCGATGCTTCCTTAATGCCAATTATATTTTTGAAATCATTGGCCAGCCTTACTGTTGTTTCGGCGGTAATATTACTGCCCGTACGGCTGGGTACGTTATATAATATTACAGGCAAAGGCGAATTTTCGGCTATTGCTTTATAGTGCTGATAAATGCCCTCCTGCGTTGGTTTATTATATGCGGGGCTGGCCGATAAAATAGCATCATATCCCTTAACATTAAATTGTTTTATTTGCTCAACTACCTCGTGAGTATTATTACCTCCAATACCGGCAATTAAGCTCACGCGCCCTGCGGTAACATCGGCGGTATGTATCCATATCTTCTGCTTTTCTTCCTGGCTCAATGTGGCATTTTCGCCGGTTGTACCTAACGATACCAGGTATTCAACCCCACCGTTAATTAAATGGCTTATTACATTTGTTAACCCATTGTAGTCAACCTGACCATCGGCTTGAAAAGGAGTTACTATAGCTACTCCTGTTCCGTAGAATTTATTCATCGTAAATAATTAAAAGGACGCTAAGATAAGATTTTATGACCTGTACCTGTAAAATAGTTAAAATTTATCGGCCAAGAATTTTGATCTTTCTTTTTGTGTTAAAAAATGTGTGTAAACAAAAACAGGGAAAGTGATCTACTTTCCCTGTTCAAAAACGTTTTGTGTGTTTCTGTTTCTTTATGGTGCCTTTTGAGCAGGTACGATATTAACAAATGGTATTTGCTTCTTATTCTTAAGGTTCCAATCCTTTATATCAACTAAACCGGGCTTTGTTTTATAGTGATCTTTATCATTTGGACATAAAACAACAAATTTTTCCTTTATATGTTGGATAACCGGCCTGGCTCCACAGTCTTTACAAGGTTCACAAAAAATAGCAGGTTGGATTTGGAAATATTCAGCCATATGTCGTTCTTTTTAATGTTATTACAAAATTATAAAT
>CAIWRU010000011.1 GCA_903915155.1 uncultured Mucilaginibacter sp. | reverse complement strand
GCTCGTTGAGCCAGTTTTTGACCTTTGCATCGAACGCTGCTTTATTGAACATACGGCTACATTTTTTGAGTATAAAACAGCGCTAAGATACGACGATTTGAAATGGTGGTTTGTTATTTAAAAATAACAATCTCAAATTTGACGTAAAAAATATATTAAGATTCACTAACCCCTCCCTGCAACCTCACAACCAGCCGCACCCCTCCCAAGGGAGGGAATAAAAACAAAATCTTATTTGTCAACTATGTAATCCAGTGCAGTTACCCCGCTGGTAAATTGTTGGGTGGTTAGTAGTTTTAGTTTTATCTTTTCTTTAATATCAACAAACAGTGGGATTCCCTGCCCAAGGATAATGGGATTAACAAATAACCAGTAGCCGTCGATTAAGCCAAGTTGGATAAGTGCATGTGTTGCTGTGGGGCTGCCAAAAAGCAGGATGTCGGGCCCGTCATGTTGTTTTATTTCATTTATGGTGTCGGCAAGGTTGTCTCTAATAATTTGGGTGTTGGTTAAACCCGCATCGGTCAAAGTTTTTGATAAAACAATTTTGTGCGCTTTTTTATACCATGCGGAATGTTCGATGTCGTGCTTTGACGCATCCGGCTCGTCGCCAGCGGTAGGCCAGTAACTTTCCATCATCTGGTAAGTTACCCGCCCGTATAATGCGGTATCGCTTTCGCCTATCCGTTTGCCCACATGGTCAAAAATTTCTTCATCAACTTTAATCCAGTTCATTTCCCCGTTCGGCCCGGCTACAAAACCATCGAGCGATATGTGCATAAATGAAACTATTTTTCTCATAGTGTTCTGTTTTTTATTGTTTTTCTTTTTGGTATAAAATCAAAAATAGCATATAGCATCCATAACGTTGAGGGTTATATACGACAAAAAATGGGGTGTTTTATGCCAAATGCTGTAGTGTGATCTAAATTGACAAGACAGTTTCTTAAGGAGAGAAAAATCGCAAACGTTTAGTAGGCGGGAAATTAACCGGACCGGTTTACTCAAAAGCGTACATAAAAAGTTGTACCCCAATTACGCCTTTTATTAGTTTAACGGTGTTGATCATGAAGTCCTGCTGAAAATTCCATTCTACATGGCCCTTGATAACTACCTGGCCGGCGGTGACGTTGATGGTTAGATTGTCGGGGTGAACAAGTTTATTGGCGCTGAAGATATTGCGAACCTGGTTCATAAGCCGGGCATCGTCATCGGGTGCAACACTGTGCCGTTTTATTGCCGGTAAGGCTTGCTGAATGCTGGTTTTTGGCGCAGCGGTATATTCTAAAAACATCGCCATTGCCGATCGTATATCCCCGCTGCGCATCGCTTGATTAGCAAAGGGTTTGCTCATGATGCCTGTTTCCATAACTAAATTTTAATTATATGATTTGAAAGTGGAGCTGAACGAAGTTTGTTAAACAAATATATCGGCTGCGGGCCCGGCCTTTTTTGATGCCGCGCATGATATTATGTGATGTTGGTTACTTAATGGGAATATAAGGCAACGAGGTGTGACAACCGCATGTTGATGGATATTGGAATTAATTGAGAAAAGACCGCTACTTAAGTGGTGCGGAAAACACCGACCACAGGCTGAAATTGATAAGACAGTGCAAGCGGAGTGATTGCGGCAGTGATAGCGTGGTAAACCTGTCGCGCTCCGTTTACCCACCCCGACGACCCCGATAGCCATCGGGGTCGCCGACCCTCCCTTTGCTGCGCACAAGGAGGGTGAAAAATAATTTTTCACCCTGGCCACAAACGGAACGCTGCAGGCAGCGACAGTGAATCAAAAAAATATTCCAGCAAGCGTAATTACATGGTTTACACAATTTAACTTGTATTTTTACTAATTAACTGATAATCAATATATTAATAAAGAAATAGTTTAAAATTGTGTTAATCTATGTTAACCATACTTTTTTGTGTAAAGTACTTAAAGCAATGTTATCAAGGATTATTTCGAACCAGCTTTTCGGTGATTGCCTTTACCCTATCGCGCAGCGCATCGGGTTGTAGTATTTGGGCGTGGTCGCCGAACATCATGTACCAGCGGGCAAAGCCGTCGATGGATGGGGCGAGGAAGGTCATTTCAAACTGGTCGCCCACCTTACGTTCGGATACAAAACCACTGTAGTATTTTTGGTTATTTAGCTGGGGGTAAATTTCTTTATCAACCTTAATAACAACCGTCTCCAGTCGCTTTTCTTTGGCTGTTTTGGCTATGTATTCCTTTAATGTGGGGTGCTGGCTAACAAAGTGCTTATCGGTCACGTGCAGACTTTTGATACGGTCGATACGGAAATCGCGGTAGTCGGAACGCAGGCGGCAATAGGCTACCAGGTGCCAGTAACCATCCTGGAAAAATATGCCTACGGGTTCAACTTCGCGTTTGGTGTGTTCCTGGCTGTGGTGCGCAAAATATTCCATCAGCAATATGGCTTTCTGCACAATGCTGTTGAGGATAACCTGTATATAGTCGTTACCCATTAACGCGGAATTATCCACACGTTTAAACACCTCAATATTGCCGTCCATATCTTCCAGCAGGTCTTTTTCGGTAGTTTTCAGTATCGCCCTTATCTTATACATCGCCGACTTATGGTTGGCCATGGTGGATGCATCGGTGAGTTTCTCGACAAACTTTTCGGCGGTTAAAAAGGCGGTGGCTTCCTCGCGGGTGAACATTACGGGCGGCAGCCGGTAGCCGTCCATTATGGAGTACCCCACCCCTGCCTCGCCTATTAAGGGTATGCCGGCTTCTTCCAAAGTTTTTACATCGCGGTAAACGGTGCGGAGGCTGATGTTGAAGCGCTCGGCTATATCGCCGGCCTTTACCACCCTGCGCGATTGCAGTTGGATAAGAATGGCGGAAATGCGGTCGATGCGGTTCATGGAGCCAAATTAAACAAAAACTAAGTATATTAGCAGAATAATCTACTTTTTATGGAGGATAAGATAGTCACCTTTGAAAGTTACCGCGACCCGATGCTGGCCCATATTATCCGTACCAAGCTGGAGGCGGCGGGCATAGCCTGTTTTATTGAGCAGGACAGCATGAGCGGCCTGAACCCGGTGTATAACCAAACCGTTGCCGGTCTGAAACTAAAAGTGTTTGAGCGTGATGTTGAGCGATGCCACGAGGTGCTTGCTGAGGAAAGCATCATATCGGAAGAGCATTTGGAGATCGACCCGGAAACCCTGGACGCCATTATATGCCCGTTTTGTGAATCGACCAATGTGGAGCGCATCAGCAATGAAGACCGACCGGGCTGGGTGAATACGCTGTATAATTTTTTTGCAGCGGTAGTGCCATTTTATGACCCGAAGAAGTGGCATTGTTTGAATTGTAAGGGGGATTTTGAATAGATGTTATTAAGCTGCACATACAAAGTACTTCCGCAAATTTTTGGCTAAAGCCGGTTCAAATAATCCCAATTTATCCGTTGGCTAAAGCCAACGGCAATAAACAGTAAAAAAGCATTTCTAAATCATTGCCGCCCCATTTATGGGACGGAATAAATATAAATCGCAAATAGGCTTTAGCCAAATAATGGTGATTTCAATAGACATTTATGCAGGTATGAAGCTAATCTTTATATTAGCAAAATGTTTGACCGCCGTAAGTTTTTAAAAGTATCAGCTGCAAGTGCTTCGCTGGCAGCGTTGTCGCGTAATGCGTTTGCTAACACCTTTGATAATGTAAGTAAGTCGCCGGGGTTTCCGATTGTTATTTCTACATGGAATTTTGGGGTTGCGGCTAACCAGGAAGCATGGAAAACGCTTTCGGCGGGTGGTCGTGCGTTGGATGCGGTGGAGGCCGGGGTGAAAATACCTGAGGCTGATATGAAGAACCATACGGTCGGTCGTGCAGGGTATCCTGATCGTAACGGGCATGTTACGCTGGATGCCTGTATTATGGATGAGCATGGCAATTGCGGGTCGGTGGCGGCGATGGAGAATATTGCGCACCCCATTTCGGTAGCGCGGTTGGTGATGGAGAAAACACCGCATATTATGCTGGTGGGCGAAGGGGCTACACAATTTGCTATTGAACAGGGCTTTAAAAAGGAAGAATTGCTGACGCCGGAATCGGAAAAAGCATGGAAGGAATGGCTTAAAACGGCCAAATATTCCCCGGTGATGAATATTGAGCATATGCCGGGCAGCAAATATAATCATGATACCATTGGTATGCTGGCTATTGACGCGCAGGGTAATATATCGGGCGCATGTACTACGAGTGGCATGGCGTTTAAGATGCACGGTCGGGTTGGTGATAGTCCAATAATTGGCGCGGGATTGTATGTGGATAACGAGGTTGGCGGCGCTACTTCGACCGGTGTAGGAGAGGAAGTGATACGCAATGTGGGCAGCTTTTTGGTGGTCGAACTGATGCGTCGGGGCTATCATCCTGAGCGTGCCTGTAAAGAGGCTGTAGAGCGCATTATTAAAAAGAAACCGGAATATTCAAAAACTATACAGGTGGGCTTTTTGGCGATCAATAAAAAAGGCGAACATGGTGCTTATGCTTTACAGCATGGATTTGAGTACGCGGTTTGTAATTCCGAGACACAGGACCTGCTGATAAAGGGGAAGAGCGCTTATGAAACGTCGATTGGTTAGGTGGTTCATAGTTGATAGATCATGGTTCATGGTCTATATTTGCAACTGATTAATGACAAAAACCTTATCAACTACTTCTGTTCTGCCATGAACTATTAACCATCAACCATGAACGACATATTATGATCTCCCTTGAAGTTTGCGCAAATTCGATAACATCAGCTTTGGCCGCGCAGGATGGCGGGGCCTTCCGGGTGGAGCTGTGCGATAATTTGAAAGAAGGCGGCACAACGCCATCAGCAGGGCAAATACTGATGGCGCGCAAGTTGCTCCATATTAAACTTTATGTGCTGATACGCCCACGCAGCGGCGATTTTTTATACAGCGACATTGAATTTGAGGTAATGAAGGCCAATGTACAATATTGCATTGAAACGGGATGCGATGGTGTAGTGTTGGGTATGCTTAATACCGACGGCAGTATTGATAAAGAACGTTGTGCAGAACTCATCAACCTAGCTAAAAATGCGGGTTTGGGGGTTACTTTTCATAGGGCTATTGATGTTTGTGCCGATCAGTTTAAGGCGCTGGAGGAAATTATTGAGCTGGGGTGCGAACGCATATTGACATCGGGCGGGAAAAGTACGGCGATGGAAGGATCGGCGGTGATAGCGCATTTGGTTGAGAAGGCCGCAGGGCGTATTATTATTATGCCGGGCAGCGGCGTAGATGAAAAGAACGTGACCGACCTGGTACATTTTACCGGGGTGAACGAGGTGCATTCATCGGCACGAAAGATAGTGGAAAGCCATATGAAATTCCAGAACGACCATATTATAATGGGCGAGCTGTTGCATGATGAGTATAATTATGATGTGACGGATGTGAACCGGGTAAAGGATATTATCGCGTTAGCAAACATTAAATAATTATTGAATTACTGAATTATCGAATTGTTGATTGAAAAGTTAAATGCCTACTTATTCATATTTAATAATTCAGTCATTCGATAATTCAATAATTAAAAAATGCTTACCGGCACTATTATCTCAAACCTGTTTCTCCCGGTGCCACCGAATAAATCGTCATTTAGCAGGCGGCTGTAGCGGAAGCCGAAGGTGATGGAATCCTGGTTAAACCATTTGGTGTCGAAGAAAACTTCTAAGCCTGTCGACTTAAAATCAGCTTTAAATTTAGTGCCATCGGTATAAAAATCGTTGGCGTGGGTGTAATCGTAGAAGGCGTTTGCCCTTATCCGCAGAAAATAAATGGTGTTGGCTATGCCGGCGTCGGGGTAAGCTACGGGTAAATGGTAGTTGGCATCTATCCCAATCAGCCTGAATAAATTTTCGGCTGTGTAACCACGCGAGAACGGGAAATTATTTGAAAAATCGATCACACTGTTGGCATTAACTTTTTGCTGGTGAGCGGCTGTTATTACCAGGCTGTGGTTGGTGAACAAGCCGGGGAAATAGAACGAGCCATCGGCCAAAAATTGTGAGGATGTGAGGCCAGAGGTGGCATTCTTATAATTCAGTGAAATGGTTTGGCCGAGGGTTGGGTAAATGTTTTGCCGGGCCTGCTGGTTGCTGTTGCTGAATGATATGTAGCTATTGAGGTATGTGTAAGCGCGGTCATTGAACATATTACGGTAGGCTGCCTGGAAATGGGTATCGCTGTAATTGATATCGCTACCGATAGTGAGGTAGGTAAAATGCCTACCTTCTGAAAAATTAAGTGGCAGTTGCAGTCCGCCGTGCACATTGGTTTCGTTCCAGTAAATATTGCCACCGCGGTAGTAGCCGCGCCTGTCTAACGTATAATCCACACCACCATAAATTACAGGGAACAAAGCGCCATAAATGGCATCGAACCCAAATTGCTTATAGCCTTCGTTGCGGTTATAGGTGAACGAGAGATCGGATTGGAGGGTGTTTAATACGTTTTCGCCGGATAATGATAGCGTGTAATTAGGATCGTTGATACTGGGTATCAGACTGTGGAAATTAAACAGGTGATAAGCCTTGTTGTATTTGGTGATGGGTAATTGTTTGTCCTGCACTTTAGCCAGCAGGTTGGTTGATGAATCGCGGGTTAGGGCGGTGATGTTGAAGTTGGGTAGGCCGCTTTGAAATTGGCTGTCCGCTGTTTCAACCCATTGAATGCGGTCTTTTTCAGCTTCATGTATCTTATATCCATAGGCGGTAAAACTCACCCATGCCAGCTTATTGTCTGATGCTGTGGTTTGGTAATTACCGATGAAATTATGTAGCGAATCGCCGCTTAGTTCATACAGCTTATGGCTGGTCACTTTGTAGGCAAATAGTCGATCGTTCATACCTGTGGTAGCGCTAAAATATACCGTGTCGTGGTGTATAGATGGGAAAGCGATAGGCTGATATGAAAACGGAAGCAAATAATTTACATCCCCGGTTTTTATGTCGATAAGCGCCAGTGACATTTTGCCTTTTCCGTTTCTTACTGTCGAGAGTAATTGTTCATCGTTATAAAACTTGGGGTAAGTAAAAAATAATCTCTCTTTATTGGGGACAACCGACTTTAATTTCCCGTTAGCGGCATCCAACAAATGTATGGTGCATTTGCCGGATGGGCTTTCCTCAACGGTTGCAATGGTTTTTCCATCGGCACTGAATGATGGCGCGAAGTATTTTGCTTTGGTGGTGATGCGGTGTTCTTTGCCGGTGTTTATGTCTAATACCGTTAACTCGCTATAATCGCGGTATGTCCAGCGCAGGTCGGGGCGATAAGAGGCGTAGACTACTTTACCATCGTGGTAATCAAAGTAATTATCCAATGAATAGCTGCGTGTACTTATTTTCCGTTCCTTATCACCTGTTTTTATGGTGAATGCGGGGTTGTGGCTATAAGTACTTTTCATGTAAATGAGCGTACTGTCATTTACATAGGCGGGGTATTCGCGATCAGCATCGAAATGTCTGTATTTTAAGTTAGTGGTGACTTTATAAAGATAACCATCATTATTTTTCCAATAATTAACAGGGTAATCTGAACTATCAATTCTTAGAAATTGTTCTTTAAAATAATTAAGACCGTCATGTCTAAATTGCTTAAAATCCACTCCTGAATACTCTTCTACCGCTCGTTGAAAAGGGTAAAATCCACCCTTGTATGCTGCCGCATCATGTGTTACTTTCTTCCAAAAATCATCGCCATATTTTTCCCTGCCATAGCTTACCATCATATAACCCAGCGGGTACCAGTCGGGCGTGTAATCGACATAGGAACCGTTGCGTATCTTCATGTAGCTGTAGTCTTTACCATCGGCCCAAAGCGCCCTGAAACCGTTAAAAAACCAAGGCAACCGACCCCTGCCCTGTTGACTTACATGGGTTTCGTTAAAAACGGCATCCCCCTCAAAAAACCAGTTGGGTATGGATAGCTCGTTACCCAATGCCTGGCCGCCTTCGCCAAAAAGCACCCTGAGCGCGTGCGATATGCCCACATTAAAATTATTGTATTGCTGTACGTGGCGGAACTCGTGTATGGCCAATTGCTCGGGCCAGGACAGGCTGCCGATCTCGAAACTGTTTTGTTCCGGGGTTAAATAAAATTCGCTGCGGAACGGCGCGAGGCCCACATAGGCATTGGCCACTGTGGTTTGGTTTTGCAGCAAGATGCTTACCTGCCTTTGTTTAAAGCCGATGGTTGGCTGTATAACGCCGTTCATCTGGCTTACGATATTGGCCACCCTACGCCCTGCTGAATCCATCCCCAACGGGAAAATAACTTTAGCCGCGGGCATGTTGATCTGATCCCATTTTATGGATGGCGGGTTGCCACCGAATTGCTGTGCTTTGGTTAAAGTAGCAACTGTGGTGGTGAAAAGAAGCGTCAATAAAAAGTGTTTCAGAGGGGTATTCATGCAGGTGTGAAAGTAAGGATTTTCTTTGATTGTTGTTTTCTGTTTTGTTATCCCGAGGAACGAGGGATCTTCTGCGATAGAAAGGTTATCCGTCCGCATGGCGTAGAAGAGGCTTCACTACGTTCAGGATGACAAAGTGGGGATTAAATCCGAAATTGAACATCCGAAATCCGAAATTGAAATGACACACCATAAACTAAAACTACCTACATTTGCGGCTTGTTAACACAGTACTATGGCTAAAGTATCCATCAACCTGGCAACGGGTTCAATACAAAAGGAAGAAATTATTGTAGGCATTGATTTGGGCACCACCAATTCGCTGGTGGCGTTCATCAACCCTGAAAAGCAACCGCAGGTAATTAATGATGCCGGCAAGGGTGTTTTGGTGCCGTCGATAGTGCATTTTTCGGATGCAGGCGATATTACTGTGGGTAACGAAGCAAAGGAATACTTAACCACCGACCCGTATAATACCATATTTTCAGTTAAGCGCTTATTGGGTAGATCGTACAAGGATATTGAGAATTACAAAGACTTTTTTAGCTATAAAGTTATTGATGATAATACCGAGAGCCTGGTAAAAATTAAGTTGGGCGATAAGTTTTATACGCCTATTGAGCTATCGGCCCTGATATTGAAAGAACTGAAGGCCCGTGCCGAACACGCGCTGAAAACTCCTGTTAACCGTGCGGTAATTACCGTTCCCGCTTATTTTAACGATTCACAACGACAAGCTACCCGCGATGCAGGCAAACTGGCCGGCCTGGATGTGCTGCGTATTGTGAACGAACCGACTGCCGCAAGTTTAGCTTATGGTATCGGCTTAAACCCCGAAGAAACAAAAACCATAGCGGTTTATGACCTGGGCGGCGGTACGTTTGATGTATCGATACTGCAAATACAGAACGGCATATTCGAGGTTTTGGCTACCAATGGCGATACTTTTTTAGGCGGTGATGATTTTGACAGCGCCATAGTTGACTACTGGATAGAAAAGAATCAACTTAACAAAGCCGAAGTTATAGAGAACCACGAACTGGCACAGCAGCTTCGCCTTAAAGCCGAGGAAGCTAAGAAAGTATTCGCCCACCAAAGCATAGTGAATGAAAAGATAGGCGATATATGGTGTACCATTGACAGGCAGACCTTTGAAGCTTTGATCCTGCCCAAAGTACAGCAAACTATAAACGCTTGTCAGAACGCTTTAAAAGATGCCGGTTTAACCACCGCGCAGATTGATGAAGTGGTAATGGTTGGCGGTTCGACCCGTACTGCGCTGGTTAAAAAAATGGTGGCTGAGTTTTTTGGTCGCCCGGTGCATGACGAGGTGAACCCTGATGAAGTGGTTGCTTTGGGCGCCGCTATACAGGCCGACGTATTGGCCGGTAACCGCAGCGATATTTTGTTGCTGGATGTCACCCCACTTTCGCTTGGTATTGAAACCATGGGCGGGCTGATGGATGTGATCATCCCCCGAAATTCAAAAGTACCCACCAAAGCGGGCAGGCAATATACCACCTCTATTGACGGGCAGGTGAATATGAAAATAGCCGTTTACCAGGGCGAGCGCGACCTGATAAAAGAAAACCGTAAACTGGCGGAATTCGACCTGAAAGGCATACCCTCTATGCCTGCCGGTTTTCCGAAGGTGGATATAAACTTTTTATTGAACGCCGATGGTATTTTAAAGATACAGGCGGTTGAACTGCGTTCGGGTGTAAAACAGGAAGTGGAAGTAAAACCCGCTTATGGCATTACCGATGATTTGGTGGAGCAAATGCTGCTTGACAGTATTACCCACGCTAAAGACGATGTAAACGCCCGGATGCTGATTGAGGCCCGGACCGAAGGCGAGCAAATGGTGTATACCGTGGAAGGCTTTATGAAGAAGAACGGCGACTTTGTTAGCGTTGAAGAAGCTGCTAATACCGCCAAATATATTAGCGCTCTAAAAACTGCCCTTTCCAGTGGAGATAAAGATGCTATACACAAAGCCATTGATGAGCTTAACGAATATACCCGCCCGTTTGCCGAACGGTTGATGGACCATGCGATAAGCACGGCTATGAAGGGGAAGAGTATTGAATAAGGGCGATGCAATCGCAAGACCATGTTAAGCACTCGTTGCAAACGAGCTCAAGGGCAATCATTTCAATAAAATTTCATCGGTTATAAATGCAAAACCATCGGTTGCTTAAAGGCTATTGTCGATACCTTTTTAAAGCACTGGTAATTAGCGTAATATTGCCCATATTTAATGCAACATTATTTACAAAGATCATCATGAAAAAATTATTAATTGCGGCAATATTTCTATTGCCGTTTATGGCAAAAGCCCAGGCACCCAGTGCTGACGTACAAACCTCAGGCATTTACGGCTACAAAATTGAAGATAAATACGTGTATTACGGCAATGTGGTACAGGTTGACACTTCATTTACCGTAAACGACCTTTATAAGGACTCTAAGTTTTTTATCACCAAAATGGCTTTGGTTAACTACAAGATCACCAGCGATGATAAAACTAATGGGGTTTTAACCTTTGATGTCGACGAACCATCAACCTATAAAACCAAAACCGGTATAGGCAGCGAACCAATGGACATAAAATACAGTGTGAAGCTTGAGCTGAAGAAGGGTCGTTATCGCTATACGTTTGACAATATTATCATAACCTTTAAAAACAGTGATGATAAAAACGTTCCGCATACTTTGTATGAATTAGAACAGGACAAAAGCGGTGGCATATTGGGCGTTGCAGTAAACAAGCGCGTGCTTAAAGCTATGGACCAGTTATTTGTGAGCAAAATTGACTTGCTAACAAAAACTATGAGCAAACGGTCGGATGATTTTTAGCCCTTCTTTATTTTTTATAGCCGATACTTTTCCGAAAGTTTATTATAGTGATAGTAGAGTCAATAAAAAAATCCCCGATTATGGGGATTTTTTATTGACAAACTTTTCTAAATGAAGGTCTGTTGACTAAGCGTTATTAATAGCTTCCTGTTCCTTTAGGGCCTGAATGTTGTTGGTATCGCTAAACTTATCGGTTTGGCCGGCAAAGTCTTCGAGGATAG
This sequence comes from uncultured Mucilaginibacter sp., assembly GCA_903915155.1. Taxonomy (GTDB): domain Bacteria; phylum Bacteroidota; class Bacteroidia; order Sphingobacteriales; family Sphingobacteriaceae; genus Mucilaginibacter. Next base: position 14,034 of record CAIWRU010000011.1, on the reverse strand, counting down.
CGGCAATGGTGTCCAGGTTATCGGCTACACGTTGGTGCATGTCCGGAAGGTCTTTTTCAAGGCGTTTGTCGCCCAGCTCGATATTATCCACTTCAATTTTAGCGAGTTTTTGTATGATAGCCTGCTGGCTGTTTTTTAAATCTTCAAGTTCATGGACTATCTTTTCCATCAGCCCAAATTTCTTTAACTTATCCATAGTGTTATGTTTTTGATTATAAGAATATAACCCTACTATGGACAAATTGTTTGAAAATTTAGCGATTCATCAAACGTGCTACATACTTCCCGATGATATCGAATTCCAGGTTGACTATTGAACCTTCGCGTACATTTTGCAGGTTGGTATGCTCAAAAGTATAAGGTATAATGGCAACGGAAAATGTGTTGGCATAAGAATTCACCACGGTAACGCTGATGCCGTTTACGCATATGGAGCCCTTCTCCACGGTGATATTGCCGATGGCGGCATCATATTCAAAGGTGTATTCCCAACTGCCGTCGAGCGCGTTAAAAGCCACGCAGGTAGCGGTTTGGTCTACGTGACCTTGTACGATATGTCCATCGAGCCGGGCGTTCATTTGCATACAGCGTTCAAGGTTGACGAGGTCACCCACTTTTAAGTCGCCTATATTGGTTTTATTGAGTGTTTCTTCAATAGCGGTAACAGTGTGGCGGCCATCAGCCAGCGCCACAACAGTAAGGCAAACGCCATTATGCGCTACGGACTGGTCTATCTTTAATTCCGAAGCTATTGCCGATTGAACGGTAATATGCAGGTTGCCGTGGTCGTGTTGCAGATCGGTAACTTTTCCTAATGTTTCTATTATTCCTGTAAACATACCCCCCAGCCCCCTAAAGGGGGAGCTTTTGTATGGCAAAGCTAACTATTTGCTGTTATTTTTGTTGGTTGATAAATAATATTACACTATGCCAATAAAAAGAACACCGGGAAAACAGAGCGCAGGTATTTTATTGTACCGGGTGATTAACGGTGCGTTGGAAGTTTTTCTCGTCCATCCCGGTGGACCGTTCTTTAAAAACAAGGATGATGGGAGTTGGTCGATACCTAAAGGGGAATTTTTGGATGATGAAGAAGCGCTCGCCGCTGCTAAGCGTGAATTTGAGGAGGAAACAGGGCAGCCTGTGGATGGCAAGTTCATCGAGTTAGGAAGCATACGCCAAAAGAGCGGAAAAATAGTTTACGGATGGGCGGTTGAGGGTGATATTGATCATGAAACCATCGTAAGCAATACCTTTGAAATTGAATGGCCGACGCGATTAGGCAGGCAAATTACTATTCCTGAAATTGACCGGGCTGGTTGGTTTGAACCTGTCATGGCGAAGCAAAAAATCAACCCCGCACAGGCAGCTTTTATCGATACATTGGTGTCTCATTTGGGCATGTAAACCAACAAAAATTGGCTATTTTTTGATGAAAAAACGGAAAAATTCATTATTTTTTGAACATTTTTGGGTCTAAAATAGCCGTTTTTGACGTGTTTTTGAGGTCAAAAAGTATGTTTTTAGGCCTCATTTTGGCTTAAAAATGATGATTTTGGCGTGTTTTGAAACGGTTTATAATTAGCAAATTTCTTTCCGGTTCTTTACCCAGTTGCTGCTTTCAGTCGCGATGGTTGCAGTTGCGCTTATCTTCTTCTCACCTAATAGCTTTTCCATAATTAAGGCGGCTATGGCGGCTTCATCTTCGCTACCTGTTTGCAGGCTGTCGGGTGTGAAATACTTCTTCACAAAATGTGTATCAAAATTGCCCGATGTAAATGCCTCATGCTTCATCACAAACTTACCGAATGCTAATGTGGTGGTTATACCTGTGATATTATACTCATCAATGGCGCGTATCATGCGTTCGATGGCCTCGCCCCTGTCTTTGCCGTAAGTGATCAGCTTGGCTATCATCGGGTCATAATAAATGGGGATTTCCATGCCTTGTTCAAAGCCATCATCCACCCTAACGCCCGGGCCTTTGGGGGTTACGTAGGTTTGCAACGTACCTATATCCGGTAAAAAGTTATTGTCGGGATCTTCGGCGTAGACACGCAACTCGATGGCATGGCCGTTTATCTCCAGGTCTTCCTGCTTAAAGCTGATGGCTTCGCCTCTGGCTATTTTTATTTGTTCTTTTACCAGATCGACCCCGGTGATAAATTCGGTTACCGGGTGTTCCACCTGTAGGCGGGTGTTCATTTCCAAAAAGTAGAAGTTTAGCTGGTCGTCCATAATAAACTCTACGGTACCCGCGCCGGTATAATTAACCGAATGAGCCACATCCACAGCGCATTTGCCCATGGCTTTGCGTATCTCGGGTGTTAGTACTGATGACGGCGCTTCTTCTATCACCTTCTGGTGGCGGCGCTGCACTGAGCAATCCCGCTCGAATAAATGCAGAATATTACCATGCGTATCGCCTAAAACCTGTATCTCGATGTGCCTTGGCGACAACACATACCGCTCAATAAACACCGAGCCATCGCCAAACGCCGATGTAGCTTCAGACACTGCCAGTTGCATTTGTTCTTCAAAATCAGCCACCGTATCCACAATGCGCATCCCCTTGCCCCCGCCACCTGCAGCAGCTTTTATTAGTATGGGAAAGCCCACTTCAACAGCGCGTTCTTTGGCCTCGTTTATATCGGTAATGGCTTCCTCGGTTCCCGGCACCATCGGGATGTTATATTTCATTGCCGCCGCTTTGGCCGACAGCTTGTTGCCCATCACTTCCATAGCTTCGGGCGACGGGCCGATCAATATCAGCCCTGCATCGCGCACCTGCCTTGCAAATGCCGCGTTCTCCGATAAAAACCCATAGCCGGGATGAATAGCCTCCGCTCCTGTTTTACGGCAGGCATCAATTATTTTATCACCCACTAAGTAGGATTGATTGGATGGCGCTTCGCCTATATGTACCGCCTCATCCGCGTAGCGTACATGCAGTGCATCACGATCAACATCCGAGTAAACGGCTACCGTTTTTATTCGCATTTCGCGCGCTGAGCGCATTATTCTTAAAGCTATTTCGCCACGATTGGCAACGAGTATTTTTTGCATCGATATGAACCAGGATTTAATGGATTATAAAGATTTTCAGGATGTATAAAATTAATCCCCAAACTTTTTACATACATGCAAGGTTGTTAAATATCCTGTAAATCCCAAAAAATCTGTTAAATCCTGGTTCCAGTATTTTCATCCACCAAATACAATATCGACTCATAATTGGCATTTACGGCCTCGCTCATGGCCATTTCACAGGTTTTGGTTGATGAATAATAGCCTTCGTATTTATGCTGCTTAACCTCCAGCGCCTCGGGCATGGTGGCGGATTCTGTAAGTTCAGGAAATAAAAAACCCCTGTCCCCGGCCATCCCACAGCAACCCGCATGCAGCGGAACGGTAACCTTTTCGGCAAAATGATTGGCCAGGTGCACAAATTTATCCTGTGTGTGCATTTTTTGCAGTGAGCAAACGGGGTGTACAACTACTGAACCTTTTTTACTGGTCAAATTCAGCCTCGGCATTACCATATCATGCAGGTAATCAACGCTGTCAAAAATCTGCAACTGGTCATATTTAGCCTGGTTTGCATCATTCAGCATCGGCCTCAAATTTTTAAGCGAGTAAGCACAGGAGCTTACATCTATCACAATTTTGGTGTCGCCTTTATTACTGTCTGCCCATAGCTTTTCAATAATTTTATTTGCGGTATAGGCGTAAGCATCCTTATAGCCTTTTGATGAAAATATTTGGCTGCAACAGCTTCTCGATACATCCTTTATCACCTCAACCGTAATGCGCGCTTTAGCCGAAACACTCATGAAAGCCTCCATTACATTCTTTTTACCATCATGCCCGCTGCCCATCATCCGCGAGATACAGCTGGGGAAATAAAGTATTTTATCCGTTGCAGTTTCAGTCACCGAACCATTTTTGAGCACCGACAGATCAGGCGGCGAGGCAATTTGTTCAGACCATAATGCCATTCCCGGAAAAACTTTCCTCAGTCCACCTGTAAGACGATGCATAGCCTTTTTACCAAATATGCTATTGACCGCGTTACCCGCACTTAAAGCCGTACGCGCCATCCAAACTGTCGCGCCAAAGTTCTCGGCTACCACAAGGGCAACTTTATTCGCAAAACCCGAATGGTTCTCGCGGCGCAGGCGTTTCACCAGGTCGCCGGTATTAATATCAACCGGGCAGGCAGTGGCACAAAGACCGTCTACGGCACAGGTGTCCAAACCGTCATACTGATATTGATGGAGCAGCGTATCATAGTTCGCCCTGTCGCCACTTTGCTGCATTTTCTTAAGTTCCCGCCGTATTACAATGCGCCTGCGTGGTGTGGTGGTTAAATTACGACTGGGGCATTTGTGTTCGCAATAGCCACATTCGGTACACTTATCAACCTCCGATTCGACTGTTGGCAGCAGCTTTATGTTTTTTATATGGATGTCCTTATCGTCATTTATAATTACACCCGGGTTTAGTAGATTTTTAGGGTCGATGGCTTGCTTCAGTTGCTTCATCAGCTCATACAGGTCGCCGCCCCATTCCGTTTCCACAAACGGCGCCATATTGCGACCAGTACCGTGTTCAGCTTTCAAGGTGCCATCATGTTTGTTAACAACCACATCAACCATTTCGCGCATAAAGCGGTCGTAGCGGTCAACCTCATCGGGCGAATTAAACGATGGCGTTATTAAAAAATGAATATTACCATCCTTGGCATGGCCAAATACAATGGCATTGTTATACTCGTATTTCTTAAATAATTTATGCAGATCAAGTATTGCGTCACCCAACTTTGCTACCGGGAAAGCAACATCCTCCAAAATAACCGTCGAACCGCTTACCCTCACCGCGCCAACCGATGGAAACAAGCCTTTGCGCACTTTCCAGTAATAATCCTGTTCTTTTGGGTCGTTAGTAAACACCGGGGCCTGCAATAAGGCAAGCGATGGCACCACGGCTAAAAAACCATTAACTTTAGCCTCCAGTTCTTCATAATTACTTTCCTGGAACTCTATCAGCAAAGCAGCCGCATTCTCAGGCAGTGTTTTTATAATAGCAGGCAGGTTGGGCATATCCTCAATGGCGCGTAAGGATGCCCTGTCCATCAACTCAACGGCCTTTGCCCCCGCATCTATCAAAGGCACTAGGGCCTGGCACGAGGTATAAATATCAGGGAAATACAGCAGCGCGGTTGATTTATACTTATAATCGGGGATGGTTTCCAAAACCGCCTCGGCTATAAAAGCCAGTGTACCCTCGGCCCCGATAAGCAGGTGCGCCAATATATCAAGCGGATGTTCAAAATCAATAAACGCGTTAAGCGAATAGCCCACCGTGTTTTTTTGTTGATACTTCCGCCTGATCTTGTCAAACATGGTTTTATCAGCCTTGATAGTATCCTTTATCCGGGTGATGATAGTGCTCAAATAAGCACACTCAGTTAAAAAACGATCATGATCGTATGGATTTTCGGTATTAAACAGCTTTCCACCGGGCAAAATAAAACAGATATGCTTTACAGTGTGATACGAATTCATCTTCACCCCGCAACACATACCACTGGAGTTATTGGATAATATCCCCCCTATCATAGCCGAGTTAATGCTGGCCGGATCGGGTCCTATCTTAGTTTGATACAGTTTCAGGTTGGCATTTACCATGGCCCCCGTAATTCCCGGCTGAACTCGCACTAAAGCGCCATTATCTTCAATAGCTACCTTATCCCAATATTGGCTAAGGTCGACTAAAATACCATCCGTAATGGATTGGCCCGACAAGCTCGTGCCACCTGTACGGAATACAACAGGGATATTATGCTGATCCGAAAAACGAAAAATAGCGATGATCTCCTGTTCGTTTACAGGCTGTACAACAGCTTTTGGTATCAGGCGATAGAACCCTGCATCCGAGGCATAGGATACCAGGTCTATCAATCGCGTTTTGATGCGGTTGGCAGGTAATATTTGTTGTAATGATTTCCCTATCTCCATTTCAAAACTCTTTGTCTTTGAATTTGACTTTTTTACTTGATTAACATCAAAATCAATTGCCGTTGGCTTCAGCCAACGGAAGAAATCAACTAAGAAAAAAGGCTTCAGCCAAAATTAGTTAGGCTAAAGCCATGCTTATGATTTGTTTTATCCCCCCCCATAAATGGGACGGCAATACATAAGATACTTCAATTCCCTATATCCTATTTACTCCCCTTTAGGGGGCTGGGGGGCTGCCACGCTTGTAATTTTTGTTTCGAGCTTCCCAATCCATCAATTCCTAACTCAACTACATCACCCGGCTTTAAATAAACAGGTTCTGGCTTCATGCCCAATCCAACTCCTGGCGGCGTCCCGGTGGTTACAATATCGCCCGGCAGTAAAGTCATAAACTGGCTGATATAATGCACAAGGAAAGGCACATCAAATATCATAGTTGATGTATTGCCATCCTGCATAGTTTTGCCATTCACGGTTAACCACATGCGCAGGTTGGTCAGGTCCTTAATTTCATCTTGCGTAGCCAAAAACGGGCCTACCGGTGCAAATGTATCGCAGCTTTTCCCTTTTACCCATTGCCCGCCGCGTTCAATCTGGAACTCACGTTCGCTGTAGTCATTGTGCAGGCAATATCCGGCCACATGTTTCAACGCGTCCGCTTCATCAACATAACTGGCTTTTTTACTAATTACAAATGCAAGCTCAACTTCCCAATCTGTTTTTTTACTGTTTCTTGGGATGATCACATCATCATTAGGGCCTATAAGCGCAGTGGTTGATTTAAAGAACAATATAGGTTCAGCAGGAATCGGCGCATTGGTTTCACGCGCATGATCGGCATAATTAAGTCCGATACACACAATTTTTGATGGATTAGCAACCGGCGGCCCTAAACGTGTTCCGGCTGCAAGTTCTTCAAGGTTATCTTGATGTGTAGCCAAATAAGCCTGTAGCTTTACCATGCCCTCATCGCTGCCAAAAAAGTTCGTATCATAGTCACCCTCAAAACCGGGCAGACCATACATTTTATCATCTATAATTATTCCCGGTTGTTCTTTTCCAGGGTTGCCGTAACGTATTAATTTCATAGGTATTAGTTATTTAATGAAGTAAATCCACCATCAATGGTATAGTCGCTGCCGGTTATAAACCCGGCTTCTTCTGAGCAAAGATATAAAGCTAAATAAGCTATCTCCTCTGGTTTTGCCATACGGCCGATAGGTTGTGTCGCCGCTAGTTTTTTAAACATTTCTTCTTCTTTTCCCGGATAATTTTTGGCGATAAAACCATCAACAAATGGCGTATGCACACGTGCAGGAGATATGGAATTACAACGAACGCCATAATTGATGTAGTCCTTAGCTACCGAAAGTGTAATGCCGTTTACCGCGCCCTTGGTCATGCTATAGGCAAAACGGTCGGGAATACCTACTAATGATGCGATAGAGGCCATATTGAGTATCACGCCGCTTTTCTTCTCTTTAAAATGCGGTATAACAGCAAAAATGGTATGGTACATACCTTTTACATTCACCCCAAAAAGGCGGTCGAGCACTTCAGGTGTAACTTGTTCAATATTACCCACATGGGCTATGCCGGCGTTGTTTACCAAAATATCAATCCCCGATTCAGTTATAATTTCGGCGATGATGCTGTCAACCGCTTCTTTTTGGGAGATGTCGCATTTTTTAAATGCTGCTGTACCACCGTTTTCAGTGATGATATTAACTGTTTCTTCGGCGCCTTTTTCGTCTACATCAATAATGTAAACCTTAGCACCCTGCTGCGCAAATGTGGTCGACATGGCCCTGCCTATCCCGCTCCCGCCGCCTGTAATTATTGCTGTTTTATTATTTAGTTTGAACATAATAGAAATTTTCAATTTAATATGGCGATACACTAACCGCCGTCCATCCGCCGTCAACTACCAAATTCTGACCGGTGATATGCCCTGCCATTGGCGACACCAAAAACAACACCGCACTTGCCACATCCTCAACAGTTGCTGGCCTGCCCATAGGCGTAATCCGCGACCATGTATCGGTATATTCCGCATCTTCCAATGTCCGTTCTGTTAAGGTCGCCCCCGGCGCTACTGTATTCACAGTTATTTTATAGGGCGATAATTCTATCACCAGGTTTTTTGCCAGCATTTCCAAAGCGGCTTTGGTCATCCCATAGGCCGCCAGGTTCTTATGCGCCTGGTGCCCGGTTACCGACGACATAAATAAAATACTGCCACCTGTTTTTTGTTTAATGATCTGCCGTGCCGCGGCCTGTGCCAAAAAGAAACTGCCCTGCAAATTTACGGTCATTACACTTTGTAACGATTCGGGTTTATATTCCAAAAAGTCGCCAAAAAGGGTTATCCCGGCATTTGCTATCGCGATGTGAAGTTTGCCAAATTGCTTTACAGCCGTATCGACCAATAACTGAATAAGATTTAAGTCGCCTGCATCACCCGCCACTGGAAAAGTCTGGCCCTTCCCCAATTCGTTTATTTGGGCCGATGCCGCTTTAACCAGCTTCACATCAATGTCATTTATAATTACAGACGCGCCATTCAAAGCCAATTGTTTGGCCACCTCGAAACCTATGCCGTTACCCGCACCAGTTACAATAGCCACTAAACCTGTAAAATCTTTATTTGCCATTTATAATTATTCTAATCCATTTGCACGTCATTGCGAGGTACGAAGCAACCCCACTATATAAGTCGACGCCATGCAGGCTTGCTACCTATCATATGAGATTGCTTCGTCGTACCTCCTCGCAATGACGTTTTAATATTGGGGCTAATGCGAATCCCTCAAAACCTCACTACCCGATCCACCCCGTAAAAAATCAAAATCAGCACCCAAATGCGCCTGCTGAACATGGTTCTGATACAAATAAGTATAACCACGATTGCTCAAATTTGGGAGAACAGTTAATTTACTTTTCCGTTCAGCTATTTCCTCGTCCGATAATTCAATATTTAATATCCCCGCAGGTACATCCAGCGTAATAATATCACCATCCTGCACAACGGCCAAAGTACCGCCAACAGCAGCCTCCGGCGATACATGCAGCACTACGGTGCCAAAGCCTGTACCGCTCATCCTGCCATCAGATATGCGTACCATATCGGTAACGCCCTGTTCAAGCAGTTTTTTCGGAATCGCCATGTTGCCAACTTCAGGCATACCTGGATAGCCTTTCGGGCCTACATTTTTTAATACCAAAACACTGGTTGCGTCAACATCAAGGTTCGGGTCGTCTATTTTAGCTTTATAATCTTCAATATTTTCAAACACTACCGCTTTGCCGGTATGCTGCATCAGTTCCGCACTTGCTGCTGATGGCTTTAGCACCGCGCCGTTCTCGCATAAATTGCCTTTTACTACTGTTATCCCTGCTACGACATTAAAGGGTTCATCAACTGTGCTTATCAGTTTGCGATTAAAACATTCCGCAGTTTCATAATTAGCCGACATAGGCTTCCCGCTAACCGTGATCGTATCGCGGTTTAATGATCCGTCCAATTCCTTCATCAGCGCAGGCAAACCACCCGCGTAAAAGAAATCCTCCATAAAATAATCACCCGATGGCTGCAAATTGGCCAATAACGGAATGTTCTTTACAGATGTATTAAAATCATCCATATCTAACTTAACTCCAATGCGTGCAGCAATAGCCAGTAAATGAATAATGAAATTGGTTGAACCGCCGATAGCTGCATTAACTGTGATAGCATTTTCAAACGCTGTCGGTGTAAGTATATCCGAAAGCTTCAGGTCTTCCCTCACCATATCCACTATCCTGCTGCCTGACAAATGTGCCAGTACTTTTCTTCTTGAATCCGCCGCCGGGATAGCCGCGTTCTCAGCCAATGATAAACCCAATGATTCCACCATACAAGCCATCGTTGAAGCTGTACCCATCACCGCGCAATGCCCGCGACTACGCGCCATACAAGCTTCGGCAACATAAAACTCTTCATCGCTCATTTTGCCTGCCCTGTATGCTTCGGAAAACCGCCACACATCCGATGTGCTGATATCATGCCCACGGTATTTACCCGTAAGCATCGGCCCCCCCGATACAACTATGGTAGGCAAGTTTACGCTCGCCGCACCCATTACCAGGGCGGGTGTGGTTTTATCGCATCCGCAAAGCAACACCACTCCATCAAGCGGATTGGCCCTAATCGATTCCTCTACATCCATGCTAACCAAATTGCGGTACAGCATGGCGGTAGGTTTTATCAACGTTTCGCCTAACGACATAACAGGGAACTCAACCGGGAAACCGCCCGCCTCATATATCCCATGTTTTACTGATTCCGCCAGCTCACGAAAATGCGCATTACAAGGCGTCAGTTCCGACCACGTATTGCAGATACCGATAACCGGTTTTCCCTGCAATTCATGCGCCGGGATACCCTGGTTTTTCATCCAAGCTCGGTATATAAAACCGTCTTTCCCTTTTTTACCAAACCATTGCTGGCTCCTTAATTTTTTTTTATCCATTGGTTATAATCAGCAAACCAAATATAGGAGGATAAATCTTTTTAACTTTATTCAATTCAACTTTATCTAAAGTTTTACAGAATCGCCCAAAAAGAAAGGCTTACAGGATTTTGATACCCTGTAAGCCTTTCTTAAAATATACCCGGCTTTTTGCTTTAAGCTTTTGGCTTTCAGCTCAAAAAATTACCAAACATTCACACGCTCGTTTTCCGGCCTGTATAGTTTGTCGCCGGGCTTAACGTTAAACGTTTTGTAAAATGGTTCAAAATTCGACAGTGGCCCGTTAACCCTGAAAATCTCAGGCGAATGTGGGTCGGTAGCAATACGTGTACGCATGTACTCATCCCGGGCCTTAACACGCCATATCTGGGCAAATCCCAAAAAGAAACGCTGGTCGGGAGTCAATCCATCTATTTTTGTATCGCTTTTACCTTCAGGTGTATTTTTAAACGCCTGGTAAGCAATAGTTATCCCGCCCATATCAGCCATATTCTCGCCGGTAGTTAACTGACCATTCACGTGCATACCCAACAATGTATCTTTATTAAACTGATCAACAACTACCTGTACCTTCTTTTTAAATTTAGCGGCATCTTCAGGTGTCCACCATACATTCAGGTTACCATTTTTATCGTACTGGCTTCCCTGGTCGTCAAAACCATGCGTCATTTCATGGCCGATAACCATACCAATAGCACCGTAATTTACCGCATCGTCGGCATCCTTATCAAAGAATGGATACTGCAATATACCTGCCGGGAAAGTAATGTCATTTGCCGAAGGATTATAGCCCGCATTAACAGTAGGCGGTGTCATACCCCATTCAGTTTTATCAACGGGTTTACCTTCTTTTTTTATCATTTCGTTATACTCATGTTTGGCTATCGATACCTCGTTGGCAAAATAGGTACCCTTATCAATGGTTACATCATCATAATTTTTCCATTTATCCGGGTAGCCGATCTTTATAGTGAAAGCATCCAGTTTCTCAAGTGCTTTTTTCTTGGTTTCGGGGCTCATCCAGTCCAGGTTCTGTATACGCTGGCGATAAACGCTTTGCAGGTTTTTTACAAGGTCGAGCATTCGCTTTTTAGCATCAGGCGTAAAATATTTCTCAACATATATCTGGCCTAATAATTCGCCAAGGCCGCCATCAACCTGGTCAACAACGGTTTTCCAACGCTCGCGCTGTACTTTTGAGCCATACAATACCTTCCCGAAAAAGTCAAAATGCGCATCCCTGAAATTCTTGCTTAACAATGTCGCATTGCCGGTTAATTCACCATACGTAGCATAGTCTTTCCATACATCAATAGGCGTTGTTTTTAAAAGTCCATCAAGCGCTTGGTAATATTTAGGCTGACTAACCAACACCGTGTCAGTATTCAACTCCATACGGCTGAATGCATCTTTCAGATCAACATCCGGTATTAGTTTTTGAAAATCAGTCGTTGTTATCTTATGGTAGTTCTTAACCGGGTCGCGAAGTTCAACAGGTGTTGAATGTGACTGCGCGATAGCGGTTTCCAACTTCATAATTCCATCAGCTTTTTTAGCGGCGGTGGCCGCATCAACACCCGTTAAAGTAAACAGTTTGGCTATATATTTAACGTATTTAGCGCGTATCCCGGCCGACGTTGTATCGGTATTAAAGTAATAATCGCGGTTAGGCAGTCCTAAACCGGTTTGATAAAATTGCGCCGCGTTTTTAGTACTTATTTTATCATCCGGACCAATGCCAAAGCCAAAAAGAAAGCCATTCCCATCTTTAAAACCATCAGCGGCCAGTTTAACCAGGTCTTTATAATCTTTCACAGCAGCAATTTTAGCCAATTGTGGTTTTATCGGGTCATAGCCTAACTTCTCAATGGCTGCAGTGTCCATACCGCTTTTAAACAGGTCGCCAACTTTTTGCTCGGTGCTGCCTGCCGCGTTATCCTTTGATGATAGATCATCCAGTATCTTGTGCAGGTTGGTTTCATTATCATTATATAAAGTGGTGAACGAACCCCAATCGCTTTCTGAAGCTGGTATAACAGCTTTTTTCATCCAGGTACCATTGGCGTAATCAAAAAAATTATCGCCGGGTTTAACGGTAGTGTCCATACCGGTTTTATCAAAAAACACAGTGCGTTTGGCTACGGTGTCATCGCCGCTGTTTGAGTTCTTGCTTTTGCACGACATGACAAATACCATAGGTATCGCCAGCCACAAATAAAAAGTTTGTTTCATGTAGTAATAATATTAGTCAGTTTTTTGGTAAGATATTAATTTATTTAACGATACTAAAAAATGGAATAGGAGAAAACCACCAATTGTTGTTTTATTCTTCCAGGCTGTTTAAATAAGCAATGCTTTGCGGCACCTGCTCAATAACCCTATTGCTTTCATCTTCAATATAATAATGCTTTATATGCGCTTTTTTTGCCGCTTTCATAACTGCTGGTATATCAATCGCACCTTGTCCAAGCGCTGTTTCATTATTACCGTCCGTTCCGCCCGACATATTGCTCGGTATGCCCTTCTTAATATCTTTTAAATGCAGGGCCTTATAACGGCTGCCATACTTGTCTATCAGTTTCGCCGGATCCTGTCCCGGGAAAAACGCCCACAAAATATCCAGTTCAAAACTTACATATTTGGGGTCGGTGTTTTGTACTATATAATCATATAAAGTACCAGCCTCGTAAGGTTCAAATTCAAAACCATGATCGTGGTAAATAAAAGTAAGGTTATACTTTTCCTTTAAATATTTGCCCTGCCTGTTAAAAAGTTCGACTGCTTTTTGTGCATCGGCTAAAGTAAAAGTGCCTTTATGCGGTATACCGGCTACGCGTACATACTGTGCACCTAAGGTCTTCGCGTTTTGAGCTACCGTGTCAATTTTATTCTCCAAATCATTATAACCCACACCAAACGATGAGCATTTAATTCCCTTAGCGTCAATAAGCGCCCTCAATTGTGCCGCTGTCTTTCCAAACAGATTTGAGAATTCAATATCTGTAAAACCATTTTTAGCTATCAGATCAATGGTGCCGGACACGTCTTTAGCAAAAAAATCGCGGTAGGTGTATGAAACTACTCCTGGGTGCTGTGGAAATAATTTCCTGCCGCTTTGTGCGTTTCCTTTAGCAACGGATAGCATGCATACAGCCAATGCCAGGCACTTTATTTTATTTTTAAAAAACATAGGTAATGTGTTTATTTTGGTATTACAAATGTATAAATAAGTATAAGCCACACATACTTTAAGCACTATTTATAGCGCATTATTTTTTTTCATTTTTTGGTATCTTTTTCTTTCGGCCTGCGTAAAAGGATATAACATTAAATAACATATGATCATCACTAACAATTTATTCGCTGCTATCCTTAAAGCAGTGTGCGCTCCGGCAAATAATGGCGGCTTTTTCAAAAGGCTTCTTAAAAAGAAAGGCCCTTTCAACCCTAAAATTACACTGGGCATCAATTTGAATTAGCAGAAAAAGATATAATACATTAAT
>CAIWRU010000010.1 GCA_903915155.1 uncultured Mucilaginibacter sp. | reverse complement strand
TTACAAAATTTGAAAAAAGCTTTGGTATTGATGTTAGCTATTTCGAGAACTCTGTAACCTTTCAGCAAAAAATAAAATTGAAAACTGCCGGTGCTACCGTAGTAAAGGGCAGCCTTGAATACATGACCTGTAACGACCATAAATGTCTGCCGCCTGATGATGTTGATTTCACCATCCCTATAGCTAAATAAATTATATCCTTACAATGAAATTAACCAGCAGCCGGTTCATACTGCGCTATTTACTCATAGCCTGCATAGCACTTTGTGGATTTTTAGCCATCCCGAAAATTGCCCACGCCCAAAAGGATACAACTTCGACCGCCGATGTTCAGTTTACCAGCATCCCTACCGCAGCCGATAGTATAGCTATCCGCAAAAAAGCGCAGGCAGCACAAGCTAAAAAAGCCCCGGTTGTAAAAGCTGTTACTAAAGACAAGCCTAAATCTTTATGGGCTATATTTTTAACAGGGCTTATCGGTGGGTTTACTGCGGTACTAATGCCTTGTATATACCCGCTGTTACCTTTAACTGTCAGTTTCTTTACAAAAAAGGCAGGTTCGCGTGCATCGGGAATAATGCATTCACTCATATACGGCCTGTCCATTATTGTTATTTACGTGGCGCTGGGTATGCTTATATCTATCGTTTTTGGCTCTGATGCATTGAATGAACTGGCCACCAACGGCATATTCAATATATTTTTCTTTTTGCTGCTGGTTGTTTTTGGTATTTCATTTTTAGGTGCATTCGAAATAACCCTGCCAAGTTCATTAGGCAATAAGCTTGATGCAAATGCCGACAAGGGCGGTGTTGCAGGGCTATTTTTTATGGCCGCTACACTTGTTGTAGTATCGTTTTCATGTACCGGCCCAATAATAGGTACGCTATTGGTGGATGCTGCATCAAAGGGTGACAGGCTGGGGCCCGCAATAGGGATGCTGGGTTTTTCAACTGCCCTTGCATTGCCATTTACTGCTTTTGCTTTATTCCCTTCAGCATTAAAGACCCTACCGAAATCAGGTGGTTGGTTAAATAGTATAAAAGTTGTATTGGGTTTCCTGGAGTTAGCGTTCGCACTTAAATTTTTGTCGAATGTTGATCTCGCCTATCACTGGAACTGGTTCGACCGTGAAATATTCCTGTCATTATGGATTGCGATAGGTTTATTAATGGGATTATATTTAATAGGTAAGATCAAATTCTCGCATGACAGCGATCTGCCGTATCTGTCCGTACCACGCACATTTTTTGCAATTATAGTTTTTGCATTTGTTATTTATATGGTGCCCGGTTTATGGGGTGCGCCTTTGAAATCTATTAGCGCATTTTTGCCGCCGATAGCCACACAGGACTTTGACCTGTCGCAAATACCCGGCGGTAATGGGAACAGCGCGGCCACCAACGGTAACGCATCGACAACTGTACACAAATACGCCGAAAATTACACACGTATTAAAACCAGGGGGCTTGACGCCTGGTATGATTACGAACAGGCGTTGCAAGCATCAAAAGAAGAACACAAACCAATATTTATTGACTTCACTGGTTTTAACTGTGTTAACTGCCGTAAAATGGAAGCTAATGTGTGGACCGATCCACGAGTATTCAAGCATTTGCAGGATGATTATGTAATGCTGCAATTGGTAGTTGACGATAAGGCATCTTTACCAGCCAGCGAAAATTTTGTTTCAACTTATAGCGGTAAAACAATAACTACTTTGGGTGGCAAGTGGAGCGATCTTGAAGCATCCAGGTTCAATTCAAACTCGCAACCGTTTTATGTTTTGCTTGATAGCGATGGCAATATACTTAAGGACAAAACCGGGCAGGATATACCGCCATCGCCGGCAGATTATGACGTGGAAAGCTACCTGAAGTTTTTAGAAAGTGGCATTGCAGCTTATAAAGCTAAACAGTAATATCCATTATACCGACCTCGTATAGTCCAATCAATTAAAGCGAAAAAAGCATCGCGCGGATAAAAAATTAATGTATTTTTGCGCAAATTATTATAGTGTAATAATTACACCTTATAATTTTGCTATTGATTAAAAACATTACAATTTTATAACGCTTTTTAGCGGCCTTTTATAAAATGACGCAGATAAAAAAAATAGGATTATATACATCGGGCGGCGACGCGCCGGGCATGAATGCTGCCATTAGGGCAGTTGTGCGCACCGCTTTGTTTTATGATATTGAGGTTGTTGGCATTTTGCGTGGCTACCATGGCATGATAAGGGGCGAATTTATGCCAATGGGCCGCAAATCGGTTTCGAATATTGTGCAGCGTGGCGGTACTATTTTAAAAACTGCCCGCAGCGATCAGTTTAAAACTCCCGAAGGCCGCAAAAAAGCATACGACCAATTAAAAAGCCAGGATATTGATGCACTTGTAGCCATTGGCGGCGACGGCACATTTACCGGCGCGCTGGCTTTTGGCAGTGAATTCGATATGCCTATTGTTGGCCTGCCCGGTACTATTGACAATGATTTGGCAGGTACCGATTTTACCATTGGCTATGATACTGCCATAAATACAGTAGTTAACGCAGTTGATAAGATAAGAGATACCGCTGAATCGCATAATAGGTTGTTTATTGTTGAGGTAATGGGTCGCGATTCGGGATTGATAGCCTTGCGCACGGGCATAGCTGCCGGCGCTGAAGCAATATTGATACCTGAAAACAAGGACGGTATGGCGCATTTGTTCGACAGGCTTGAAAATGGTCGTAAGGATAAAACATCGCGTATTGTTATAGCTGCCGAAGGCGATGATGCCGGCGGCGCTTTTGAGATTGGCCGTATTGTAACCGAAAGATTCCCGCATTATGATACCAGGGTGTCCATATTGGGGCATATCCAGCGTGGTGGCAAGCCAACTTGTATGGATCGTGTACTGGCTAGCCGTGTGGGTGTGGCAGCTGTTGAAGCGCTACGCGATGGACATCGCAATGAAATGATTGGGGTTATACACAACGAAATATCATATACGCCATTTGGTAGCGCGCTTAAACGCTCAACCGAGATCAACGCTAATTTCCTGAAAATAGTGGAGATATTATCTTTATAACTTTTTTTAAGAGGGGAGTATTCCGGCAGCAGCGCTAAAGATGATCCTTATAGCTAAATGTAGTTTCAACTATTTGATTTATTACGGTATCTATTTCATTGCCAACATTTAGCAACTGCTCAATTATTTCTTTGTTTTCGGGGTTGTAAAAATTATCTCTGTCGATAATATTTATCAGGCCCAGCATATTGGCAACGGGCCTGCGTAATTCATGCGAACTTAACGAGGCTATGCTTTGCAGGCGTTTGTTCTGGTCGAGTATGGCTTCACTTGCCTTTATTCGTTCCGTCACATCCTGCCCAATACCCTGCACTTCAGTAACGTCCCCTTTTTCATCAGTAATGGCAATAAACTCCCATTCGGTGTCATGTAAATTGCCACACTTATCCGGCTTTTTATGCAGCAGTTTGGTAATCTTGTCTTTATTTGATATGCAATAATAAAAAGCTTCTTCACACAGGTGGTTTTCCTCGGGTATGCTAGTTATGCTGAAATGCTTACCTATTAGCTCGTTGTCTTCATAGCCAAATGTCTTCGAAAATTGCTTATTAACAAACGTATATTCCCCCTTCATACCAATACGTATCAAAAAGTTTGTCTGTGAATCTATAAGCGAACTAAAAAACTGCTCTCGCAGTTTCATTTGTTCCTGGTAATGTATCCTTTCGGTAATATTTGTAGCCACTATTATGCGGCTGTCGTAGTTTTTGTGTTTTATACTGTCGCCGTTAATTTCTACATAAATAATTTCGCCGCTTTTGGTAACATGCTTCCATATGCCCGCACTGCTAAACCCCTGAAATTTCGCCTCAGAAATACCCTGATCATTTATAAAACTGTTAAATGTTTCATGATCGGCCCGGGGCCTAATGTCCCTAATGGTCATGGTTAAAAACTCATCTTCGGTATACCCGTAGGTTTTAACAGCAGCGTTGTTTATTTTTAATATCCGCAATGTAACCACATCATATATCCACATAGGGCTTGGATTATGATCAAACAATATGCTGTACCCTGTTATTGATTCCTCCCGGTTGTATTTTGCGTCATCTTCGCGCTGCACATCCTTAACTATACTTAGCAGTATAGCATTACCCGTTTGTTCATCGGTAAATAGGGTGCGTTTTTCGTTCACCCATTTGGTTTTTTCTTCGGCGGTAGTTATCCGGTAAGTAAGGTTTATATGCTGCCCCGGTGCGGGTATATCGTTTATTGCGGCTACCTGTTCAATATCCCTGGCATCAATAAGCCGCCGCCATAAATAAATATCACTATCAAACGCATTACTTGCATATCCTGTAAGTTCATGTATGTTAGCACTTATAAATGTATACCTGCCTTCATCGCGGTTAAAGGCAAAAGCATGGTCATCCAAAGTTGTAAGTATGCGGTTTAGCATATCGTGGCGGCTAATTATTATAAAGTTATATATTTTAAAACAATTCTACAGCAATTTATCTGCCACTTGTTGCCAGTTATTAACCCGTTCGTAATTATCTATTAGCAAATTATGGTGCGATGTATACAATAGCGCCCTGCCTTCAAAACCAGCAAAATTCCTGCTGCGATCGTCGATAAAAATGTCAACATTGACAATTTTCAACCCGCAAAAAATGATGTGCTCCCAGACGATGAATGGAAAGTATTCAGCCAGCCAGTCATATTTATCTATCAATGAATTCCTGAACTCCATAGCCGCCGAAACTATAAAAACATCATACTTTTCATAAAGCTCCTTTACCACGCGCTGGCTATCGGGCATCACCGGTATATCGCGGAAAAACCCAGGCTGATTAATATACTGGCGGGTTGTGCTGTATAACTCAGCAGGCAACGCATCGCGCAGCTCTTTTCCGTGCATCTCTTCGGCACTTAGTTCAAGATTATGTTCGCGCCGGTAAATGCTGAGAAATTTTTCAACGGTATCGGCTATTACATCGTCCATATCAATGGCTATTCGTTGTTTTCGGTTCATAGTGCTTAATATGGCTATAATTTTCTAAAAATTGATTGAAATTTTTCCATTAGTAAATTATTCAGCATTAGCATTTTAAATTATTATTATTTTGTTTACCTTTGCAGCCCCGCTGAAACAAACTCCGGGGAAAATGTTGAACACATAAAAAGATTAAAAAATGGCAACTAAGATCAGATTGCAAAGACACGGTAAAAAAGGAAAGCCTTTTTACTACATTGTAGTAGCAGATGCACGCGCACCTCGCGACGGACGTTTTATTGAGCGTTTAGGTTCATACAACCCAAACACCAACCCCGCTACTATCGACATTAATTTTGATAAAACGCTTGATTGGGTTAACGATGGCGCACAGCCAACCGATACCTGCCGTGCAATACTATCATACAAAGGTGTATTATACAAAAAGCATTTACAGGGTGGCCTTAAAAAAGGCGCTTTAACTGAAGAGCAGGTGGAAACAAAATTCCAGGAATGGCTTGATCATAAAGAAGGCAAGATCACCGGTAAAAAAACCAGCTTAGTATCGGCAAAAGACGAAGCCCGCAAGGCTGCCTTAGCTGCTGAAGCTAAAAAGAAAGAAGAAAAAGCCGCTGCCATTGCTGCAAAAAATGCCCCTGTTGTTGAAGAGGTAGAAGAAGAAGCGCCGGTAGCTGAAGCCGCTGACGAAGCACCTGCTGCTGAAGCAACTGACGAACCATCAGCAGAAGCAGAAAGCGCTGAATAATTCTCGTTAAAAACTTATATAAAGGCGAAGCGATCTGCGAAGATGCTTCGCCTTTTGTTATTTAAACCATTTTTTATGAAGATTGAAGATTGTTTCAGGATAGGCACCATATTAAAACCCCGCGGGTTAAAAGGCGAGCTACAATTATATGTCGACTTTGAGAACCTGCCTGATATTGATATCACTGCCATTTTTGTCGACATGGCCGGCAAACTCATTCCCTATTTTGTTGAATCGATAAAATATCCTCAAAAAAATACTGCTTATATCTACCTGGAAGATATTGACACCATTGAAAAAGCCACGCCGCTGGCAAAAAAGGATGTCTATCTCAACAACAAACAAAAACCCAAGGCTAAAAAAGCCGAATTTACCCTAAAGGACCTACTGGGCTTTACCGCCATTGACGAGAACGAAGGTGAGTTGGGCAAAATATCAGCAATAAATGAATTCCCGCAACAACTGATAGCCACGGTAACTTATAAAGATTGCGAAGTACTTTTCCCCCTGAACGAAGAAATTATTAAGGGGATTGACGTAGTGAAAAGCATTGTTTTTATTGATCTGCCTGATGGGCTGCTGGATATTTATTTGGATTAATATTATAGGTTTATCATAAAATCTGCATCCACATTAGGCTTACTACCTAACATAGTCCAACAGACTGCAAGCTATTTCTACATAAAGTAAATAGCTCGTAACGTGTACGGGCTATTTACTTTTAATTTAGTTTGAAAACAATAAACCTTACTGCCACTACATCCCGTTTCATAAATAGTTTTAAAAAACTACTATTTTTTGTCAAATATGTTTGACATTTATCAAATAAACTTTACATTTGGTAAAAAAAATTTGACAACATATGAGAACCAGATTTTTATTTCCTTATTGGTGCCGCTATTTAGGCTACGCTTTATTTCTGATACATATCCCGGTGGTGTTATTCCAAAAAATACTTGGGTTTGATATACCCGGCCAACATATTGACAATGGTGGTTTATTCAGCCCGCATCATTTGTTTATTATGGATACCACTTTGCTAATGGCCTTGGGCCTTTTCCTGGCAGCGTTCTCAAAAGAGAAGATTGAAGATGAGCAAATATCGCAACTACGGCTCGACTCACTCCAATGGGCAATTTATGTTAACTATGTGCTGTTAATAGTTAGTTTAATTTTAAGCTCGGATACCGAACATATCTTATTTTTGAACCTGCTGGTTCCATTGGTTTTCTTTATCGTTCGTTTTCAATGGAAACTATTCCAGAACAACCGCATGCTTAAAAGGGATGGAAACGTATGAAGAATAACATACGCGTGGAACGCGCTATAAAAAACATCACCCAGGCCGACCTTGCCGACCTGATAGGTGTATCGCGCCAAACCATCAATACCATCGAAAGTAACCGATACGTGCCTTCTACCGTCTTAGCCTTAAAAATTGCCCGGGTTTTTGAAAAGCCTGTTGAAGAAGTATTTTTTTTAGAAGATAACGACTAACCAATATGAGCAACGAACCAATATTTGGCCACGGCAAAATTTGCTACATCGAAATACCATCATCAAACATTGCCAGATCGGCGGAATTTTTCAGTAAAGTTTTTAACTGGGAAATACGTACCCGCGACGATGGCACTGTATCCTTTGACGATGGCGTGGGTGGCGTAAGCGGCGTATGGCGATTGGGCCGTAAAGCTGTAACCTCAGCCGATATGCTAATATCCTTCATGGTTGATGATGCAGCGGCAACGCTTGAGCTGATAACCGCCAACGGCGGAAAAGTGGTTGAGCCGATAGGCCGCCACCTGCCCGAGATCACCGCCCGCTTCACCGACCCAACCGGCAATCTTTGGGGAATTTATCAACATAGGGGATAGTTTTGGAAGTTGAAAGTTAAAAGTGTAAAGTTGAAAGTTTTCTTTTGCTTTACTTTCAACTTTACACTTTTAACTTTCAACTCAAAGAAAACTATCTTTGCCCCATGCGTTTCGACATCATTACTGTATTACCGGCTTTGCTGGATAGTCCGTTTGCTCATTCCATTTTACAGCGTGCACAAAAAAAAGGCATAGCCGAAATTGTAGTACATAACCTGCGCGACTATGCCACCAACAAACAAAAAAGCGTTGATGATTATCCCTACGGCGGCGGTAGCGGTATGGTGATGACCATTGAACCATTTGCAGCATGTATTGAAAAATTAAAGGCCGAACGTGATTATGACGAGATCATATTCATGTCGCCCGATGGTGAAACGTTGAACCAGCCGATAGCCAACCAGTTATCCATCAAACAGAACATTATTATACTTTGTGGCCATTACAAAGGCATCGACCAGCGCATACGCGATATTTTTGTCACCCGCGAAATTTCCATCGGCGATTATGTACTCTCGGGCGGCGAACTGCCCGCTGCCGTTTTGGTTGATGCAGTAGTAAGGCTGATACCCGGTGTTCTGTCAGATGAAACATCTGCACTTTCTGATTCTTTCCAGGATGGGCTGCTGGATGCCCCTGTCTATACACGCCCCGCAGAATGGAACGGCTACAAAGTACCCGACATCTTGTTAAGCGGCAACACACCCGAGATAGAGAAATGGCGCTTTGAGCAGGCGGTGGAAAGGACGAAAGCAAGAAGACCTGATCTGTTAGAGTAAAAACAGGATGCTTCCTTTTTACAGGCGATTTTTATAAAAAGGAAAATTTTAAAAATCCTCTTTTAAATACAAAATAATTTCCCTATAATTGCAATCCGATTTTTACGGGTTAAAAATCGCTTTAGAAGCTTAAAATCATGGATTTAGTAAAATTTGTAGAAGAGCAATCAGTAGTAAAAACGCAGTTTCCTTCATTCAAGGCAGGCGATACTGTAAGCGTGCATTATAAAATCAGAGAAGGAAATAAAGAACGTATCCAGATTTACCAGGGTGTTGTTATACAACGTAACAGTACCGGTAATAACGAAACATTCACCGTTCGTAAAATGTCAAACGGTATTGGTGTTGAACGTATTTTCCCTGTTAACTCTCCTAACATTGATAAAGTTGAAGTAAACAGCCACGGTAAAGTACGCCGCGCTAAACTTTACTACCTGCGTGCACTTACCGGCAAAGCAGCCCGTATCAAATCAAAAAGAGTATAAGCCCCCCGGCCCCCTGATGGGGGAGGAACAAAATATAAAAAAGCCTTTCCGAATATTCGAAAAGGCTTTTTTGTGTGTCTTATTTTTTGTAGAGACGCAATACTTTGCGTCTCCCGGGTTTCAATTATTTCAAGCTTTCTTTTTTGCAGGTGCTTTTTCTTCAACCACTTTTACGGGCTTCACCGGCACGCCTGTTGTCGCCGCAATGATCGGCTGATCATCGGCCTTTACTGTTTCAACCTTTACCTCCGCTTTAAGTGGTTGCGATGGCGCCTGGCCTAATTCGGCCAATATCGTTTTGCCACCCTTTACTACTTCGCCAATAGCAACTTTTACGTTAGTGCCCAGCGGTAAAAATATATCAACCCGCGATCCGAATTTTATGAAACCAAACTGGTCGCCCTGGGTAACAGTATCACCTTCCTTTACATACCAAACAATGCGGCGGGCCAATGCCCCAGCAATTTGCCTGAACAATACCTGTGTGCCAGCGCTGTTTTCAGTAACCACGGTAGTACGCTCATTTTCGGTTGATGATTTCGGATGCCAGGCAACCAAATATTTACCGGGGTGATATTTAAAATATTTAACAACGCCACTTATCGGGTTACGGTTAATGTGCACGTTGATGGGCGACATAAACACTGATATCTGTATGCGTTTATCTTTCAAATATTCTGTTTCGGTAGTTTCTTCAATTACTACTACTTTGCCGTCTGCGGGGCAAAGTACCTGCGTTTCGTCCTTATTTATGTTTATTGAGGGGCTGCGGAAAAACTGCAGTATAATCACAAAAAGCACGAACGATAAAATATAGATGAACCATTGCAGGCCATGCGCCAGCGGCAGGTAAAAATGTATGGCCGCATTTAATACCGCTATAAACAATATGGTTAATGCAAGTGAGCTATATCCTTCTTTATGGATGGTCATTTGGGGTAATTATTTTGTTTTATAAATAAATGTGTGTGCAATAATTATGCAAAACTACTAATTTGTAATTAAGTACAGGTAAGTATATACAACCGGCACGGCTAAAAATAATCCATCGAACCTGTCGAGCAGCCCACCATGGCCCGGCAATATGCTGCCGCTGTCCTTAACATTAATGCTGCGTTTGAACATGGACTCCACCAAATCACCGGTTGTGCCTGCAACACCTATTATAATGCCTATTATAGCCCAGTGGTAGGCCGCTATCTCATGATAATAATGCCCGAGTAGCAATCCTAACCCGGCAGCGATAAGTACACCACCAATAAAGCCTTCCCAGGTTTTTTTAGGCGAATGGCGCTCGAACAATTTATGCTTGCCTATGGCCATACCCACTAAATAAGCTCCTGTGTCATTGGCCCAAAGCATCAATAAAAAAGCTAAAGGGAAATGAAAATTATATTTGTCGATGATGTAACCTAAGCCATGAAAGAAGCAAAATGGGACAATGATCAATATCAACCCTAAAAATGTATAAGCAATATTGGTAAATGGCGCTTCTGATTTTTTAAACAGTTCCTGCACAAACACAGCGCCAAAGGTTAAGGTAAGTAACATTGCATATTTCTGATAATCGGGTTCAGAATTAGCAGTAATAAGTGCAAACATTGCATAAAAAAAAGCGCCATTAATTAAACCTGTTGTCTTGTTAACCGCTATACCGGCCTTTTTTACCAGCGAATAAAACTCGTTAAGGCAAAGCACGCTCAGCACCAGGTAAAAACCGTCGAATACATAACGATTGAATATGACCGATGCCAGCATTACAATAATAAAAAAGAAGCCGGTTATGGCGCGTGTTTTCATAAATGGTCTATTTGATTTAAAATAAGCAGTTCAATGGCGTGGTTAAAATCTTCCTGGTGAACATAAACTTCAACATCGCCAAAATTAAGGTACGATGAATCCTGCTTGTTCATTAAAACAGCCTCGATATGGTGCTGCAAAAGCATCTGCTTCACAATCTCCGACTGATAAAAATTGGCCGACTTGTAAATTTTGACCCAGTTTTTTTCCATTTATACCTGCACAGGCTTTTTGTTGGTGGCAACTTTTTGGTAAACCCAAAACAAAAATAAAACAATTACAAAGCTAATTGCATAAGCTGCGTTATTAAATATATGCTGGTCATTAGCATCCATTTTTATTAATTTATGCTGCGACAGGTAGGTAAGCACCACATCGGTACCATTATTTATAAAATGGCCTAAAACCGCGGGCCAAATACTACCGCTGTAAACCACAAAATACCCGAATAGTACGCCAAGCATCATCCTTGGCAAAAACCCAAAAAACTCCATGTGAAACGCGCTGAACAAAATTGCTGTTACCCATATAGCTGCGTGTTTATTATCGAACCATTTTTCAAATATGGTTTGCATAGCACCCCGGAACATAAATTCTTCAACAATGGCGGTAAGCAGCCCGATAAATATCAAATTGAACAGCATTTGCCCAACGCTATCCATTTTTAGCAAGGCAGCTGTAAGTTTTTCAGCATTGTCTTCACTCGCTCGCATCCACTG
>CAIWRU010000009.1 GCA_903915155.1 uncultured Mucilaginibacter sp. | reverse complement strand
TGAAAACGGCTTAAAAATCGCAGTTTTTGATCCAAAAAATGAGCATTTTTAATTATTCGCCGGGCTGCATTTTGGTGCTTATGCCAATCCTATTCCACGCGTTTATGGTTATGGCGGCCATGATAACCTGGGCGGTTTTTTGTTCGCCTAATACTTTAATGGCCTGCCCGTAAACTTCGTCGGATACACCGCCATTGGCTATCAGCGTTACTTCTTCAACCAAAGCTAAGATGGCTCTTTCCTCTTCGGTATAAAGTGATGTTTCGCGCCATGCGTTTAGCAGGTATATGCGTTTTTCTGTTTCTCCGGCTTTGCGGGCATCGCGGGTGTGCATGTCGAGGCAATAGGCGCAACCGTTTATCTGTGAGGCGCGTACGCGTATCATTTCTTGTTGAATCGGGCTAAGGCCGGTTGTTCCCAAATAGTGTTCTAAAGCCATCATTGCTTTGTAAGCGCCGGGCTCAATTTTGCCCAAATTTATTCTGTTGCTCATGATAATTTGATTTTTTTGTTCAATACAAATTTCGGCATTGAACACCCCTCAAAAAATGAACTGCGGTTAAGAAATACGGGGTTTCCGGGCGCGTACCCGGCTAATAAATTGCGGCGTTATACCTAAGTACGAGGCCACCATGTACTGCGGCACACGCTGGTTGAAATCAGGGAAACGGGAGGAAAAGCTGCGGTAGCGCTCTTCATCGGTCATGTTGTTCAGCATTTCCATGCGCCGTTGCGCGGCGGTAAAGGCTTTTTGGAGCATCAGCCTTAAATAATGTTCGAAGGCGGGAATTCGGGCAATAAGTTCATCTTCAGTAAGTTGGTCGAGTACGATCACCTCGGTATCTTCAACAGCCTGGATGTAAAAATGCGATGGGCGCTTACTGTCTACGCTGTCATAATCGGTAATCCACCAGTTCTCCAACGCAAACTGGGTTATTTGCTCAATATCTTTTTTGCTGATGAAGTACAACCGCATTAAACCTTTCGCCACAAAATAATTGGCTTTGCACAATTTGCCCGGCGTAAGTACGAAGGCCTTTTTCTTTAATTTTACCAGGGTCACCTTTGAACTGATAAGTTCAGCTTCTTCATCAGTTAGCTGTACAAAGTTGCGGATGTGGGTGATGAGTTGGTCGCTCATTGGTAAATGTAATCTACTTGAATAGCCTGCCTAATTCAAAACTTAGGCCGGCTAATAAAACAGAATTAAGA
This sequence comes from uncultured Mucilaginibacter sp., assembly GCA_903915155.1. Taxonomy (GTDB): domain Bacteria; phylum Bacteroidota; class Bacteroidia; order Sphingobacteriales; family Sphingobacteriaceae; genus Mucilaginibacter. The sequence continues at coordinate 31,653 of CAIWRU010000009.1, read as the reverse complement.
GTATCGGTTTTTTCGGCTTTTTGGTGAATATAATAAACGCCATCCTTTAATGAATATAACTCAGCATTTTCAGCTAAAGGATCAATAATTATATATTCCTTAACACCGAACTTTTCATACAGGTTCTTTTTATGGCGCAGATCATAATAGGCATTTGAAGGTGAGAGTATTTCTATCACCATGTCTGGAGCGCCAATTATCCTGTCTGTGAGTATTTCTTTTTTTCGCGCTTCAGAAATGTACACAATATCAGGTCTGAATACATTTCCGTCATCAAATTTTACGTCAACGTCACCGCCTAAATAATCGTTATGATCTTTAGCATCCAAAAAACTAAGTATGATATGCCCAAGCCTGATTGAGATAGCCTGGTGGTGTGGCGTGGGTGACGGAGACATAATAAGGTCATAGTTAATTAACTGAAAAGGTGCACCTTCCTCAAGCATCATATAATCAGCATCGGTATATTTCTTCTTTTCAGTAATAAGCATATATCAAATATAACTAATTTTGTGCCGAAAAATAAATCTGCTGATGAAATCCAACCCAACCATACTTGTAGTAAACGACGACGGCATAACCGCCCCCGGTATAAAAGCTTTGATTGATGTAATGAAGGACCTGGGCAGGGTAGTGGTAGTAGCGCCCGATAGCCCGCAATCGGGTATGGGCCATGCTATTACCATAGGCAAACCGCTGCGTTTTGATAAGGTTGATGTTTACGAAGGTGTTGAAATGTACAAATGCTCAGGCACCCCGGTTGATTGCGTAAAGCTGGCGGTAAACTTGGTTTTTAAAGGTAAAAAACCAGATTTGTGTGTATCAGGCATTAATCATGGGTTGAATAATTCTATCAATGTGCTGTATTCAGGCACCATGTCCGCGGCGGTAGAAGGGGCTATCGAAAGCATCCCTTCCATCGGGTTTTCGCTTGACGATTTTACCTTACAGGCCGATTTTAGCCATTGCCTTAAATATGTAAAGGAAATTGCCTTGCAGGTTTTGGAGCATGGCTTGCCTACGGCTACTTTATTAAATGTGAATTTTCCGGCAGGGCCGCACCTTAAGGGAATAAAAATTTGTCGCCAGGCCAATGCCAAATGGGCCGAAGAATTTGATGAGCGTGTCGACCCGCACAAGCGGCCATATTACTGGCTTACCGGTGTTTTTCAGTTAAATGATGCCGGAGAGGATACCGACGTTTGGGCATTGATGAACAATTATGTATCGGTTGTGCCCGTACAGTTTGATATGACGGCTCACCACGCCATACCGGTATTAAACGGCTGGAGCTTTAAGCTGTGATCATTCCTTAATTGCAGTTATCTCAAAATCAATAAGATTGGTTACCTTAACCGATTTGCATATCAGCGGGAAATCAGGGTTATTCAATACCCATATTTTCCGGTTGCCTTTGGTACTTACCGCGTAAAAAACGTCGGCGTCCTGTTTGTTTATCTTAAAGGCTGTGGTATCGGTCTGCACATTGAAGGTGTACCCGTTCAGTTGGAAGGACTTATTGGTAACCATACTATTATAAGTGTCTTTTGATAATATCAAAAGCGCCTGATCATCCTTCATCGTGGTAGTTTCATCAGGCGAAGGTTCTTCGGCAAGTGTTTTTTTAGCGCTTTGTATCGATTTAGCACTCATCTCAAAAAAACCGGTCCCTACAAATGGTATTTCCCATTTAATTTTAACAGGCGGTGTAAGGCTTATGATGGTTAAATTAATGCCTGCCGGCTGCCCCGTGGCCCGTGAATGTACATTGTAATTCATAACAGTTCCCTCCTTAATATGCGGTACATATTTTTGGGCCGATGCGGTATAGCAAATCGATGCAAGTAACATTATGGAGTAGAGTTTTTTCACCGGCAAAAATTAATTGGGTTTTATTGGAAAATATATCGCCCTAAAATAATAACTATAAAGTACTTTTGGTGAACATTAACGGCATAAAACACGATTGTTACAATATATTATATATGTAGTAACATAATGGCAAGAATGAAGTATTATCTGGTAGCAGGCGAGGCCTCGGGCGACTTACACGGGGCTAATTTAATGAAGGAACTGAAAGCTCGCGACCCGCAGGCTGAGTTCCGCTATTTCGGCGGCGACCTGATGCTTGCCGAAGGCGGTACACTGGTAAAACATTATGCCGATATGGCATTTATGGGCTTTATTGAGGTAGTTGCCAATTTACCCGCTATCCTTAAAAATCTGAAGTCGTGCAAGCAGGATATAGCTGCCTGGCATCCCGATGTGTTGATACTGATCGATTTCCCCGGTTTCAACCTTAAAATAGCCGAATTTGCTAAAAAGAGCGGCCTGATGGTGTGCTACTATATTTCGCCCAAAGTTTGGGCCTGGAACCAAAAGCGGGTGTTAAAAATAAAAAAGGTGGTCGATCATATGTTCTGCATACTGCCTTTCGAGGTTGATTTTTACAACCAATGGGGCATGCAGGTAGATTATATAGGTAACCCGCTGCTCGACGCCATCGCCGCTTTTAAACCAGCCGCCGATTTTTATGAAGCTAACCATCTGCCCCCAAAAAAAATAATAGCGCTGTTGCCCGGTAGCCGTAATCAAGAAATAAGCTACCTGTTACCCGATATGCTGCAGGTAACCGAACAATTTCCCGACCATCAATTCGTAATAGCCGGTGCGCCATCATTCAGTAAGGATTTTTACGAACAGTTTTTGGGCGATAAGAATATCCCGGTAATATTTAATTCAACTTACGACCTGTTAACAAATGCCGATGCTGCCATAGTGGCCTCGGGTACGGCTACATTGGAAACCGCCCTTTTCAATGTGCCCCAGGTGGTGGTGTATAAAGGCAATAATATATCCATCACCATAGCCCGTAAGGTGGTGAAGATAAAGTACATATCGCTTGTTAATTTAATTATGGATGCCCCCGTAGTTAAAGAACTGATACAGCAGGATTGCAACCCCCAAAGTATAACAGCCGAGCTGGATAGTATAGTAAATGACGCTGATTGTCGTGCCGGCATGTTGAATAACTACGACAAACTTCACCAACGCATGGGCAAACCCGGTGCCTCTGCCAAAGCGGCCGGCCTTATTATAAAATATGCCACTGAGTAGTCATGAAATAGATTGACTATTTTTGTGTGATAAATATTTAATCCAACTCAAAAATGTCTATAGGTACTGAAGCCGAACGAATTGGAATACAGCAGGCAAGTGATGCTGTTGCTGTCACCCTGAGAAAAATGCGCGAGTTTGCAAAACCGGGCATGTCAACAAGGCAACTTGACGAATATGGCGGCGAATTGCTTGCACAGATGGGGGCTCATTCTGCACCAAAGTTAACCTATGGTTTCCCCGGGTATACATGTATTAGCGTTAATCAGGAAGCTGCGCACGGGATACCATCGGCTGATAAGTTCCTAAAAGAAGGCGATTTAATAAATATTGATGTATCGGCAGAATTAAATGGCTATTGGGCCGACAATGGGGGTTCATTTGTATTGGGAGAAGACATCCACGGCCATGGCAGGCTGGTAGAAACATCAAAAGAGATATTGAAAAAGGCGATCAGCAACATTAAAGGTGGTGTAAGAATTTCTGAGATCGGCAGGTTGATTGAGACTGAAGCCAAAAAAGCCGGCTACACAGTTATAAAAAACCTCACCGGGCATGGGGTTGGTCGCAGCCTGCACGAAGAACCCCACGAGATAGCTAATTATTATGACAGATATAACACCACGCGTTTCAAAAAGAATTCGGTGGTAGCGATTGAGACATTCATTTCAACACGGTCAACAATTGCCGATACACAGCCTGATGGCTGGACGCTAAGTGGCAATAAAGGTGGTTTTGTTGCACAGCACGAGCATACCATTATGGTAACAGGTGGTGAGCCCTTCATATTTACCGCACAGAACGGCATTTGGTAAAAAAATAAAGCCCTGCAAAAAAATGCCGGGCTCTACTGTTTTCATGAGGTGGTGTAATACGATGGGTTAGCTATATATATGATAGATCAGGCAGCTGTTAAGCATTGCTGAGCCTGTTTGTTAGCGGCTACAAATTTGTTTTTGCTTCTGAAAGCTTTTAAGTCTTCCATTAATAAGTTCCTTAGTTCGTTATCAAAACGTGCTACTAATTTGCTGGTTGCTGGTTTATTGTAAGTTTTCATAGGTAGATGTGATGTTTTTATGTTGATAATTAAGCCACTGAGAGCCTGGTAGTATAAGTAAACTGTTTTTTAGCTTGCTTTAACATTTTCAGGTCATTCATTAAAATATTTTTTAACTCCCTGTCAAATCGGGCCACTAATTTGCTTGCTGCTGGTTTGTTGTAAGTTTTCATGGTAAATAGGGTTAAATTATGTTTAATTTTTTGTTTGCTTTTTTTCCTGGTTCTCGCTTAAATTATCACTTCGCCTTTTAGCTTCCCGGTACTGCCTTTCCAGTTGTTCCCGGTCGCGTTCATCGCCCGGTTTTGCCGGGTTCAACGGGTTTTCCCATTGTTGCTCTTCCACTTTCTGATCTTTCTTTTTGTCGATTACCATAACAGTGACATTTGCTAAATACTATTCCAATTCAATGCCAAACAAGGTGATAATGCACAAATAATTTCGCGCATAACTGTCAACCTGCTATTTTTCTGCACTAAACAGGCGTTTTTATACCGTTTTTAAAATTGGTTTTTGTTGGATAGAAAAGTGTATACTGTGCTATACACTATACGCCACTATACACTTGTAGCCTTATTTTGCATACTACGGTGGTTCAGTAAATGCACAACAATTGCAATTGACGAAAGCGTTATACCTGCTATGCATACCCCCGTCCAGTGGTAATTACTCCAAAGCGAGCTTACCAGCAACGTACCTAACGAGCCGCCGATGAAATACGATACCATATATATAGTATTAATACGATTACGCGCAGCGGCACTGAGTGTGAATATGATGGCCTGGTTTGATATATGCGTTGCTTGTACGCCCATGTCCAGCACAATTACGCCTATTACCAGCCCGATTATGCTATGCCCTGAAAAAATAAATATGATGAATGATAACAATACCAACAGCAACGTAAAGAATGATAACTTAAATGCATCCATCTTATCGCTTAACCGGCCCATCAGCCCGGCAGCTATGGCGCCAAATGCGCCAACCAGCCCAAATAACCCGGCTGCGTCACTACCCCGGTTAAAGTTTTCCCTTAATAAAAATACCAGTGTTGTCCAAAACGCCATAAAGCAGGCAAAGCAAAGTGCGCCCCTCAAGGCTGCAAACCTTAATTTGGGTTCTTCCATAAATATATGCACCAACGATTTCATCAGGTCTTTGTAATTGCCTTTATAATCCGGTTCAACTTTAGGCAGGAAAATGTATACCAATAGCCCCATTACCACCATCAGCCCGGCAGCTATAAAAAACATGGCGTTCCAGCCAAAATATTTGCCAACCATACCGCTTATAGTTCGCGATAACAGTATTCCTATTAATAAACCACTCATAACAACGCCTATTTTTTTACCACGTTCCTCGGGTTTTGCCAAATGAGCCGCCATAGGTATTAATAATTGCGGTATTAGCGATGCAACACCCACCAAAAAACTGGCGATCATAAGCAAGTTTATGCTGGGCGCCATAGCAGCGCCCAGCAGTGCTATAATAACGGCCCCAAATGCAAACAACATTAATCTTTTACGCTCGAACATATCTGCCAGCGGCGCAATAAAAAACATCCCTGCGGCATAACCCAATTGGGTTATCATTGAAATATGGCCCGCTACGCCATTGCTTACATGAAAAGTTTGGGCAATATCGCCCAGAAGGGGCTGGTTATAATAAATATTTGCCACTACCAGGCCGGTAGCAATAGTCATTATCCATAATGTTAGTGGTGTTAAATGAGGTTGTTTTTGCGTTGTAGATGCTATTGTCATAAAATGTAACTATGTTTTACACAAAGATGATAATCAGAATTTATGTAGATGTTTGTAAAACGTAATAAATTAATTTAATTATTACAGGTACGTACAATGAAATTAGGTCTACGTGAATGATTTTTTTTACCAAAAAGATACATTTTTGCCAAAAAAAAGTTAAAAGTTGTTAAAATGGACAATATTTAAGTGATTTTGAACCATTTTTATACTGTGTATATAAAATATAGTTAAGTTTTTGGCGTTTTTGTTTAAAATCATCTATTTTTAACATAGTTTTTTTTAAAAAGTGCTAAAACGGATTTAGCAGATAAAAAATTACAATGTTGTTAATAGAAAGTTTAATTAATGTTATTATTAGCACCTGTGGATAACAAATGTTAAAAAAATTTTAAAAATAATTTTGTAGTTACAGAACTTAGTGTTATCTTTACACTGTTGAAAAACAATAAGAAAGTCTTCTCATAATTTAGGTTTATAATTGGTTAGTAAAGGCCCCTGCCCATCAGGGGCTTTACTTGTTTTATAGGGTTTTGTTTTTCACCTGCTAAACTATACTTTCTTTCTATCTGTTTATATTTAAAAAGCCGCCAAACAATAATTGCTATTATATATTTGCCATTGCACAAGATTTTCATACTTTTGCCATCCCGTATGGGGGATTAGCTCAGCTGGCTAGAGCGCTTGCATGGCATGCAAGAGGTCATCGGTTCGACTCCGATATTCTCCACATGATAATCAGCCGCTTACAAAAAATGTGAGCGGCTTTTTTCTTTAAGTAATACCATGCTGAATTAATTAAAGTCTATTGCCCCCTATAATAGTACACATCCCGAGCATAGTCACGGTAGACCAAGCCGGCTAAAAGCAATTTATCATACATTTTTCCAGCAGTTTCTGGTACTCTTTTTTCATTTCGCGTAAATGGGATTTGCCAGAGAGCTTGAAACAATTTCCTTTTTGTATAGGTCAAAAAGTATTGGCAGCATGCCTCCAAATATATTTTTCTTGGAAACCGCCGGGTTCCCGTTATTGTGCTGATATAAAATCCTTACCTCGTTGGCAGACTCTTTTGCCTGAATCATATACGGAACACCGCGATCATTCTTTGCCCTAATTTCAAACTGATCAACGGGCATACCATTATACAATTCTGTCACTTTTACATAAGTGTAGTCCCTTGGAATACCACTCTCGTCATTTATAACTATTTCTTTCATTTCTTTAAAAATATTATAAACGGGTTCATTTCTGAATACTATTAATTTTTTTTAACAGAAGTTGCTATCATATCATGCAATCTCGGATTATTTGAGTCGCGTTAAGCGAACACTATACTACTCCCAGATTGAGTAAAGTTAAAAAGGTAATTACAATACTTTAAAGGCTTTCGTTATCAGTCTATATACACATTATATACACATATTATATGCTGCATAGAGTTAACTCAATTACTCCAGTTGTCTGATCTAAAGGGTTCCATAGGGAGGCCGCCCGAATTTTGTATGTTACAATTCATTGGGAAATCGGTAAACGCATACCTTACAGCCTGTATGGGTAGTGGTGTGCCCATTGGGGCGGTTACAATGATTTGCGATCCGCTAATGGCCGCCCTTCCCTGTCTGAACACATGATCGGTACCGGCAACAAAAAAGTACTGGCCAAGCGGGTTGGCGTTGCTTAGTGAAAGCCCGTCAGCCGTACCAAATTTAAAACTTATAGTAGCCGTGCTATCACTTTGAGTGAATGACTGGTATTGCGGGCCAAGGCACTGTATATTTTGGTTATAGTTGTTATGTAAAGCCAGCAAAGCCAAACGTTCACCTACCGGCTTTTTGTTCTGTGGATGTATAAATATTATCTGGCCTACATCCAATGTAATAGCTATCCCGGTACCTGGTATAGTCGTGCGGATATTTGCCTGCGCCTCCCTAAAAAAGGCGTAATCATCAGCAGTCGGATCATCCCCCCAGGGCGTTGTCTTAAAAAAATTTTGTGCTAACGGGGTCATCTGTACTAAATAAAACGGCAATTGTCCCTGATTAAACAGGGTTCGCCAGTTATTTATAAGATCTGAATTTAAAAGGGTGTAATTGCTTACCGGGGAATCTGCGCGATTATTTTCGCCCTGGTACCAAATAAACCCCTTAATAGCCAAATTGCCTAAGGGATATATCATGCCATTATATAGCTGGTTTACACTGTTTTGTGTGTAATAAGCGCTTAATGTTTGATTGGCAGCAATAGTTTCTTTGCTTACCCATGCCTCGCAAGATGTGCCCGAGACTGCCGATATCACTATACCTATAGGCACACCAAGCGAAATATTTAATTTACGGGCGAAGAAATAAGCTACCGCGCTATAGCCGCCAACAGTAGCAGGCGAGCATACGCTCCAGTTTAAAGAAGGCTTCAGCGCATTTGCCGGGTCCATTTCAAAATCGGTATTCACCGTCATTGCCCTGATGCCGGGATAATTTGCCGCTGCAATTTCCGCCTTATAATTTACAACCCCCTCGAAACCAAAAAACGGCGCAATGGAATCGACCGGCATCACCATGTTTGACTGGCCGCTGCATATCCATACATCGCCAATTAAAATATTGCTGAACGTTTGGGCTGGCAGCCCGTTAGCCGATGCGGTAAGTGTTTGTGGAGAATTATTTACGGCTGTTGCCGGTATTGTCGCCACCCAATTACCCGATGCATTTGCTATAGTAGTTACTACACCGCCATTCCAGCTTGTTTTTATGGTTACTTGCACATTTGGCGTGGTGGTGCCCCACACGCGGAAAGGCTTGTCGCGCTGCAGGACCATATTGCTTTGAAAAATATTGCTTACGGTAAAAAATTTCGCTTTAATGGTATCTACCGGTGGCACCTTGGTAGTATCTGGTACAACAGGCCGAACAGTAGCATATTCATTTTTACTGCAGCTTGTTATTGCAAAAACCAGTGCCGGCAGCAAAAGGGGTAAAAGTTTTAATCTCATTTTGGAAACACCGCTATAAGGGTTATAATTGGATACGAATTGCTAAGATAAAAATAATAAAATGAGATGATTAGGTTAGATGGTAAGCTTTCTTGATCTTTTTGGATTTTTTTATGTCAGTCTTAATCAATAAGCAAATTAAACAATCGGGCTAAAGCTTTCGCAGTCCTTTTCGAATAAAGGGTTCATATTATTCTCAGGGGCTTTTAATTCCACATTTGATAAAAAATATTACTGTATCCTTGCATTTATATAAGTGCTTATATAAATTGCGTCATGAATTTTTATCAAAACCTGGGATACCTTGTTTTAGGCAGCAGATTAAGAAGGCTGAGCGAAGCTTTCCTGTCCGAAATTAATCGTGCCTATCAAAGCGAGGGCATTGATTTTGATGCCAGCTGGTTCCCTGTATTTTACCTGTTATCAAAAAATGGGTCATTATCTATAAAAGAATTGAGCGACCAAACCGAAGTTTCGCACCCGGCGGCGAGTCAGCTTATTACTAATCTTAAAAATAAAAAATTGGTGGCTACCACTACCTGTACCGATGATGGCAGGCGGCAATTGGTGCAGCTTACCGAACAGGGACAGCAATTGCTTCGGCAGGTTCTACCTGTTTGGGATGCAGTAACGCTTGCCATGCAGCAATTGGCAGCAGGCGAACCGGGGTGCCACGATATTTTGCCCGCTATAACCGCCCTTGAAGATACATTTCGCTCCGTCAACCTTTCGGGTATGATACATGAAAACTTAGCCGTCATCTTAAAAACCGAAGCCATATGAGTAAGCATTTCAATTACGGAACAGAGCACTTGAGTATTGGCATTTGTTTGGATATTGCAGCCGGCAAAACCAAAGGCGTTATTGGTACCGATGCAGCGGCGCGGGTCGAGGCTTCCTATCGCGAAGTTGAAAAGATAGTCCACGCGCAAATACCTGTTTACGGCATAAATACCGGTTTCGGCCCTTTGTGCGACACACATATAAACGAGGAAGACACCAGCCTGCTCCAAAGCAACCTGCTCAAAAGCCATAGCGTAGGCGTGGGCAAACCTATCCCGCAGGAGATCGCCAAACTGATGTTGATAAGCAAAGTACACGCATTGGCGCAAGGCTATTCAGGCATCAACCCAAAAACTTTAGACAGGATAATATGGCACATTGACAATGATATTATTCCCGTAGTCCCCGAAAAAGGTTCGGTAGGTGCATCGGGTGATTTAGCGCCATTATCCCACCTATTCTTACCATTAATAGGTTTAGGCGAAGTTTTTGTAAAAGGTGAAAAATTCCCCGCAGGGAAAATACTAAAAGACAATAACCTAAAGCCACTTGTTTTAGGTCCCAAGGAAGGTTTAGCATTGATAAACGGCACCCAATTTATTTTGGCTTTCGCGATAAGGGCGGTTCAGCGGTTAGATAACGCACTTAACTTAGCCGACCTGATTGGTGCCATGTCACTCGAAGGCTTAATGGGTTCCGCCCGTCCATTTGATGAACGCATCCATGCCATCCGACCCTATAAAGGCACTAAACTGGTTGCCAAACGTTTGCACACATTGTTAAATGAATCCGAAATATGCAATTCCCACGTTAACTGCGACCGTGTGCAGGATCCATACTCCCTGCGTTGCATGCCGCAGGTACATGGGGCCTCACGCAATGCCTGGCTGCATTTAAAGGAGTTGACCGAGATCGAACTAAATTCCGTTACCGATAACCCCATTATTTTTAATGCTAATGACACCATAAGCGGTGGTAATTTTCACGGTCAACCATTGGCTTTGCCATTAGATTACGCTACTATAGCCGCCGCCGAGTTAGGCAACATTGCCGACCGCCGTTGTTATTTAATGAGTGAAGGCCGCTACGGGCTGCCAAAAGTATTAACCAATGATCCCGGTCTAAACTCCGGCCTGATGATCCCGCAATACACTACCGCCGCTTTAGTTACCGAAAACAAAACCCTGTGTTTCCCTGCAAGCGCCGACAGCGTACCAACTTCGTTAGGGCAGGAAGACCATGTTTCAATGGGTTCCATCAGCGGCAGGAAATTGAACCAGGTAATTGATAATTTAGAATATATACAGGCAGTTGAACTGCTATATGCTACGCAGGCAATAGATTTCCGCAGGCCACTAAAGTCGACCCCGGTAATCGAAGCCTGCCACAAACTTATCCGCGAACATGTGCCCTTTATAAATGAGGACAGGATATTTTCTATCGATATTAATCAATTACATCAACTAATAACAAGCGGCGAATTGTTAGCAACAGCTAACGAAACAGCTGTTAACCATAATATTAATTTGAATGACGATGACGAGTTCGGAATTTATTGAAAAATACGCCAAGCACCCGGTTTATAAGGCCCCGCGCGGCATGCAATTACACGCAAAAAGCTGGCAAACCGAAGCGCCTTTGCGCATGCTGCTTAACAACCTCGACGGGCAGGTTGCCGAAAACCCCGATGAACTGGTAGTTTACGGTGGTATAGGTCAGGCTGCCCGCAACCCCGAAGCCTTGCGCAAAATAATTGAATTGCTGCTCGAACTGGATGAAGATCATTCGTTATTGGTGCAATCAGGCAAACCGGTTGGTATCATCCGCAGTCACCCGCAAGCGCCGCGTGTACTTATCGCCAACAGCAACCTTGTACCCGCCTGGGCAAACTGGGAGCATTTTAACGAACTCCGCGCAAAGGGCCTCATGATGTACGGCCAAATGACCGCCGGAAGTTGGATATACATTGGTACTCAAGGTATTTTGCAGGGTACTTACGAAACTTTTGTAGAGGCAGGTAACCAGCACTTTAACGGCGACTTAACAGGCAAACTAATAGTAAGCGCCGGCATAGGTGGCATGGGCGGTGCGCAGCCATTAGCCGCCACCATGGCAGGCGGCGTTTTTCTCGGTGCCGATGTAGATGCAACCCGCATACAAAAACGGCTGGATACACAATACATCGACAAAATGACCCACAGTTATGATGAGGCCATTACATGGGTAAAAGATGCCATAGCAAAAGGCGAAACCCTTTCAGTTGGTTTAGTTGCCGATGCGGGTGATATGCTGGAAAGGCTGTTGAAGGACAACATTATTCCCGATATGCTGACCGACCAAACTTCGGCGCATGACCCGATAAACGGATACATACCAAACGGTTTGTCGTTAGCTGCTGCCGCGATATTAAGAAAGAATGACCCGGCAGAATACAAGCGCCTATCGTTAAAAAGCATGGCCCGCCACGTTGGTTTTATGCTGAAGCTACAGGAAAAAGGCGCGATAACATTCGACTACGGCAACAACCTGCGCGAATTTGCCAAACAAGGCGGCGAACCAAACGCGTTTAATTTCCCCGGCTTTACCCCGGCTTATATCCGGCCCTTATTTTGCGAAGGAAAAGGCCCGTTCCGTTGGGTAGCATTATCCGGCGACCCCGAAGATATTTTTACAACTGACCGCGCCCTGATGGAAGCGTTTCCCGAAAATAAGCCCCTCATAAATTGGTTGGAAAAAGCGCAACAAAAAATTTCCTTTCAGGGCCTGCCTGCCCGCATCTGCTGGCTCGGCATGGGCGAACGTGAAAAAGCTGGCTTAATATTTAACGACCTGGTAGCAACGGGGAAGGTAAAAGGCCCGATAGTTATAGGTCGCGACCATTTGGATTGCGGTTCAGTAGCATCGCCAAACCGCGAAACAGAAAGTATGAAAGATGGCTCCGATGCCGTTTCCGACTGGCCGTTGTTAAATTTGATGTCGAACACTGCTGGAGGTGCTACCTGGGTATCATTTCATCATGGCGGAGGGGTAGGCATGGGCTATTCCCAACACGCCGGTATGGTAGTTTTAGCCGATGGCACCGAACGCGCCGCAACTTGTTTAAAACGCGTGTTGTATAATGACCCGGCAATGGGTATCTTCCGTCATTCCGATGCCGGTTACGATAAAGCAGCCGAATGGGCAGATAGGTTTGGGTTGAAGGTATGGTAGGCAGCCCCACCCAAGCCCTCCCCGGTAGGGAGGGCTTTAAAATTAAGAAAAATAACAAAAAAGTCTCCCCTACCGGGGGAGATTTAGAGGGGGCTTTATGAAAAAACTAATCGGTCCATTTAAACAAATACTAACTCTTGCGGGCCTCGCCCTAAAGGGGGCGCTAAAGGACGATGATATGCAAATCATCCCTTATGGCGGCGTATTGGTTGAAAACGGGCTGATCATAGCAGTTGATGATTTTGAAAGGCTGCGCAAAGCAAACTCATCCGCACAAATTGAAGAAATTGAGGGTGATCATGTTTTACTCCCCGGTTTTGTGGATTGCCACACCCATATTTGCTTTGCAGGTAGCCGCGCAAAGGATTATGCCATGCGCATACAAGGCAAAAGCTATTTGGATATTGCTAAAGCAGGCGGCGGTATCTGGGATTCGGTAACACAAACCCGAGCTGCCGATGAAGCCTTGCTAACCGAATTGCTGCTTCAACGGGTAAACCGCCATTTATCCGAAGGTGTTACCACCATCGAAGTAAAAAGCGGCTACGGGTTGGAAACACATTCCGAATTAAAACAATTAAGGGTGATAGCCGAAGCTTCGACCCAAACAAAAGCAAGCCTGGTTCCAACCTGTCTTGCCGCCCACATGGTACCCAAAGATTTTAGCGGTAACCAAACCGAATACCTAAGCTATGTTTTCCACGACCTGTTACACGTGATTAAACATGACAACCTCAGCAACCGTATTGATATTTTTATTGAAGAAAGCGCTTTTAATCCCGATACAGCAGCGGTATATCTTAATCGGGCCAAATTAATGGGCTTTGACATCACTATTCACGCCGACCAGTTTACAACCGGCGGCAGTGCGGTAGCCGTAAAGCTCGGTGCAGTTTCAGCCGATCATTTGGAGGCTAGTAAAGATGCCGAAATCAAACTCTTGGCAAATTCAGACACTATAGCAGTTGTATTGCCCGGCGCATCTTTAGGCTTAGGAATGCAGTATGCGCCTGCCCGCAAGTTATTGGATGCCGGAGCCTGCCTCGCTATCGCCAGTGATTGGAACCCAGGCTCGGCCCCCATGGGTGACCTGCTAACCCAGGCCGCCATACTCAGCGCCGCCGAAAAGCTAAATACTGCCGAAACTTTTGCGGGCTTAACCTATCGTGCAGCAAAAGCATTAAAATTTGACGACCGTGGTATATTAGCCCCCGGTATGCGAGCGGATATGCAGGCATATAATTGTAACGATTACCGCGAAATACTATATCAGCAAGGAAAGATGAAACCCATTAAAGTATGGGGTTCAAACAAATGACTTAATGACCCAATGACCAATGACTAAACTAATCGAATGCGTCCCCAATTTTAGCGAAGGTGTAAACCTTGATATTATTAAACAAATAACCAACGAGGTTGAATCTGTTGAAGGCGTGCGCCTGCTCAACGTCGACCCCGGTAAGGCCACCAATCGTACCGTTGTAACCTTTGTGGGTGAACCTGAACCGGTTATTCAAGCGGCATTCTTAGCCATTAAAAAGGCCGGGGAACTGATAGATATGAGTAAACACAAAGGCGAGCATCCCCGCATGGGTGCTACGGATGTTTGCCCACTGATACCCATCAGCAATATCACCATGGAGGAAACCGCCGTTTATGCCCAAAAACTGGCAAAGCGCGTAGGTGAGGAGTTGAACATCCCCATCTACTTATACGGCAATTCGCAGCCTGATGCAAAACGTAATAACCTGTCGGTAATAAGAGCGGGAGAATACGAAGGTTTCTTCAAAAAAATAAAGCTACCCGAATGGAAACCCGATTTTGGCCCTGCCGAATTTGACGCCAAACGTGGCACCACTGTCATCGGCGCGCGCGATTTTTTGATAGCCTACAATATCAATATCAATACAACCTCAACCCGCCGAGCCAATGCGATAGCGTTTGATGTACGCGAAGCCGGACGTACAGTTACTGATGAAAAAGGAAATAAAACAAATCAGCCTGGCACACTAAAATTTGTAAAGGCCATCGGCTGGTATATCGAGGAATATGGCATCGCCCAGATCTCCATGAACCTTACCAATATCGAAGTTACACCTGTGCATATCGCCTTCGACGAGGTATGTAAAAGTGCCGCCGCACGCGGCATGCGTGTAACAGGCAGCGAATTGGTGGGCCTTATCCCGCTAAAGTCAATGCTCGATGCAGGTAAATATTTCCTGCTTAAACAACAACGCTCAGTAGGTGTAAGCGAGAAGGAGCTCATCAAAATAGCTATCAAATCAATGGGACTTGATGAACTTGCTCCCTTCAATCCTGATGAGCGCATTATTGAATATTTGTTGAAAGATAAATCCGCTAGCAAACTCATTAGCATGACGCTTACTGATTTTGCCGATGAAACCGCCAGCGAAAGCGCTGCCCCCGGCGGTGGGTCCATATCGGCGTATGCCGGTGTTTTAGGCGCGTCATTAGCTACGATGGTAGCCAACCTGTCATCGCACAAAAAAGGCTGGGACGACCGCTGGAAGGAGTTCAGCGACTGGGCCGAAAAAGGGCAGTACTACAAAGATGAATTACTAAAACTGGTCGACCTGGATACCGTAGCATTCAACCGGATAATGGAAGGCTTTAGCCTGCCCAAATCAACCGAGCAGGAAAAGGCCGCCCGCGACAAGGCTATACAGGAAGCTACCAAATACGCAATTGAAGTGCCATTCAAAGTAATGCAACTGTCGCACGATAGCTTGCAGGTAATAAAAGCCATGGCCGAAACAGGCAACCCCAATTCCGTAACCGATGCCGGTGTTGCCGCGCTTTGTGCCCGTACTGCCGTGTTGGGCGCTTTTATGAATGTAAAGATCAATGCTTCAGGCTATAAGGATAAAGCATATACTGCTGATATTATAAGTATGGGAGAAAAGATTGAAAAACAAACCATCGCCCTCGAAAGTGAGATCATCGCTTTGGTTAATTCCAAAATCGCATAAGAAAGTATTGATTGGGGTGTTCCGCCTAATGGAACATCCCTTTAAACAACCTGAATAAGTACCGCAGCCCGATCTTTAATTCAAAGTTTTGGAGTATGAGTTTAGTTTTATCTTTCTCAAATGCCTCATCAATCACCTGTGATGATATGCCTGTATGGTTATATTTGGCGATGATAATATCTACATAAATAAATTTATGCCGTTTGTCCTTATACAGCCGCATATTCGGCAGCAATTTTATATTTGGTGTTATAGGCGTAATGTTTAAAAACAGACGCCGGGTAAATAATAGCCTGGTGATAAATACCACCCTTAGCCATGTAGTACGATGATATAAGGCCCGATCTTTTTACGCCATCAGCCAGCACATTGCCATAATAAATGGCGTTTTCAACTTTTAATTCACTAGCCATCTCCGAAAATTCAGGCAGCAGTTCATCATCGGCGCCCAAAAAATAAACCCATTGGCTGGTGATATGCGGCAGCGCTTTATTCATCGCATCATATATACCGTTATCTTTTTCGCTTACCCAAAAATGTATTTTGGAGGTGTTCTGTTGTAATATATCTGCGGTGCCGTCGGTGCTGTTGCCGTCTATCACAACAATATCAATGGCCGGGTATTTCTGCGCGTAAATACTGTTAAGGCAACTTTGCAGGTATTCGGCGGCGTTATAAGTAACAATAATTACGGTTATGCGGGCAGGTGTGTTGGTGTTAAGCGCTTCATTTGCTTTTATAGCCGCCATATTATAATGCTTATTGTTCCGTTATAAAGGTGCTAAGTTAATTATAAATGTATATCGGGCGTAAAGTTGCCGCTGCTGTTGGTTATAATAATAGTAATTACGTAATTACTGTTAGCTTTGCACGTTTTATTTAATTTTTAATGAAGACTTATTTCCGGCTGTTATCGTTTGCTAAACCAATTGAAAAATTTGCTATACCATACATTTTATATACCATATTTTCCGTCATATTCAGTACACTAAATCTCGCCTTGCTTGCGCCGTTATTACAGGCACTATTTTCAGGTACCCAAGCCAAATGTGCTACCGATAAAATTGCCAGCGTAAAACCATCGGCATGGGATATTATGGGTAATTTCAAATATTACATGCAGTATATCATCGACCATTACGGCTCATTAGGCGCTTTGGAATATGTATGCGGCACTATAGTAGTATCGGCATTGTTGAGTAACCTGTTCCGTTATTTATCACAACGTACTATGGAAAACCTGCGGGTACATACGCTATTAAATTTCAGAAAAGCTGTTTTTGATAATGTAATGAATTTGCACCTCGGCTATTTTAGTAATGAACGTAAGGGGAATATTATATCAAAAGTAGCATCAGATGTACAAGTAGTTCAGTTTTCGGTAACAGCCACATTGCAGGTAGTTTTTAAAGAGCCATTAACACTTATTGTATTTATGATAATGTTGTTCAATATCTCATTAAAGCTAACTTTCTTTTCGCTACTTATCATACCCATATCGGGTTTGGTGATAGCCCGTATTGTTAAACGGTTAAAATCGCAGGCAATAGCTTCGCAGGAAAGCTATGGCAACATGATAAGCTATTTGGATGAAGCATTATCGGGCATAAAAATTATTAAGGCGTTTAATGCAACGCCCTTTATAAAAAATAGGTTTCAAGCCGAAAATAAAAAATACTCGTCTATCATACGGTCAATGGCAAAGCGCCAGCAACTGGCATCGCCGGTGTCTGAATTTTTTGGGATAGTGATGGTTTCGGGTATTGTACTATATGGTGGTTCGCTGGTATTAAATCATAACTCACCGTTAACAGCTCCTGAGTTTATCACCTACGTGGCTTTATTTTCACAGGTTATGCGCCCGGCAAAGGCTATTTCAGATTCATTTAGTAACATTCATTCAGGTATTGCAGCCGGTGAGCGTGTACTTGAACTAATAGACGAAAAGCCCGCTATTGTTGATGCGCCGGATGCTAAACCTTTAAATGGCTTTAACGAATCTATTGAATTTAAGAATGTATCATTTGCTTATGGCGAAAAAGATGTGTTAAATAATATTAATCTAACCGTACCAAAAGGTAAAAATGTGGCGCTTGTTGGGCCGTCAGGCGGAGGTAAATCAACTTTGATGGACCTGATACCGCGGTTTATGGAGCCGCAATCAGGTGAGATACTGATAGATGGTCACAATATCCAGGACGTAACTACCGAATCGTTACGCAATCAATTTGGTATTGTAAACCAGGAATCGATACTGTTTAACGACACTATTTTCAACAACATCGCTTTCGGAAAGGCCAATGCAACTAAAGAACAGGTGGAAGCGGCCGCTAAAATTGCGAACGCTCATAATTTTATCCTCGAAACAGAAAAAGGTTACGAAACCAACATTGGCGATCGGGGTACCAAGCTTTCAGGCGGGCAGCGCCAGCGTATTTGTATTGCCCGGGCAGTGTTAAACAACCCGCCGATAATGCTGCTCGACGAAGCTACATCGGCACTGGATACTGAATCGGAAAAACTGGTGCAGGATGCCCTGAACAACCTGATGAAGAACCGCACTTCGCTTATCATAGCCCACCGTTTAAGTACCATCCAAAATGCCGATATTATCATAGTGCTTGAAAATGGCAAGGTAGTACAGCAGGGTAACCACCACGACCTACTGGCTAAAGATGGTTTGTACAAAAGGTTAATAAACATGCAAACTTTTAACGAGGATTGATATTGCCCCTACCATGAGCGGAATTAAAAAAGCGGCAGTTGTGATACCTGTTTATAAAACGCAATTGTCTGCCTATGAAAAAATTTCGCTTACGCGATGCAAGGCTGTTTTGGGCGGTCACCCCGTAATTTTTGCAAAACCGGCTTCATTAAATATTGATGGCTTGGTATCCATTACCGGCTTCTCGTCTGTTTCGTTCGACGATCATTATTTTGAAAGCGTACACGGTTATAATGAACTTATGATGGCTGAAGTTTTTTATAAAAGCTTTAGCGATTATGAGTATATACTCATCTATCAGCTGGACGCTTTTGTTTTCTCAGATCAGCTCGATTACTGGTGCGATCAGAATTATGATTACATCGGGGCGCCATGGCTGCGGGCAAAGCCTTACAAAAACGTTATAGACAAAGCCTTTACCCAAGCCAAGAATTACCTGTATATGCGCTATGACGCCAAATACAAGGACGGCATGCCCAAAGTAGGTAAACAGATAGAGGAAAGAGTAGGCAATGGTGGCCTGTCATTACGCAGGGTAAGCAAGTTTGCAGCCTGTTGCGTACAATATAAACCACTAATAGATTATTACGTTCAGTTGCGGCACCCCTCGTTTAATGAAGATATTTTCTGGAGCATAGCCCTCAACCGAAAAAGGCCTGTCATAGCCAAACCACCATTAAAGCAGGCGATAAAATTTTCTGTCGAGACCAACCCGCAGCGGGCATTTAAAATGAATAATGATCAACTGCCCTTCGGTTGCCACGGTTGGGACAAACAGGTCGATTTCTGGAAACCTGTATTCAAACAGGTTGGTGTTGATATTTAATTTAGCACAAAAGTGCTTTGCTCAGGCTCTCAAAGTATCTCACGGGCATTATATAGTGATCTTTATCTTCCCGCCAAAAACATTTTCACAACATAAAACTTCAGTTTCCAATACAGGCCGAGCTCCTTATATTTCTTGTTCTGCAATACTTTATGCGCCACACTCGCCGGAAATTTTAGCTCGATCAGCTTTTTTACAAAATCCTTAAATGTTACCTTCTCCATGTGTATGCAATCCTTCCGGCTAAAATTACCCACATTTAAAGGTAATATATCCTGCCATTTTTCATGCAGCTTTAAGGTGTCTTCCATCCATGTGCGGTTATAGCCGCCCTCTGATAAATGATTTAATAATATCTCATACGTAACACACACTTTGTATTGCTGCCCTATAGCTATAGAGTAATCCAGGTCATATGCATGGAAGCCATGGAAAGTATCTTCATCAAACTTAAATTTAGCAGCTACATGGCTTGTAGTGGCCAGCCATACCCCATCAACACACGCCACCGGGACAACTTTTACATTATCAGGGTTCCTAAAATCATGGTAAGGTTCTTTATCAGCACGTTTATATGATTGTATGATATTTGAGAAGGTATTGTATATACCCAAGCCGTTCCAGGTTGAAGGTGTAAAAGGTTTATATCCGCCGCCAACAACCCCTAATAAGCCTATCTGGTTATTTTCGTTAAGTATATTTTTTAAAATAGGGCCCCAGTTGTCGGTTTTAATAATAACATCTTCATGCATAAAGCACAGTATATCATATTGCGCCTGGCGTATACCCTGGTTGTAAACGGCACAAATGCCTTGCTGCCCATTGCTGTTGTCAACAGCTATAATTTCAAACGGCACACCTATGGTAGCCGTAATATTTTCGGAAACTTGCTTTAGTTGTTCAGCGTTTGCTGATGATATGATTATCGAGATCATTTAGGCGCAAGATAACGATTAGTGGCAAGGTGGAAAAAGGAGTGTAACAAAAAAGGTTAGCGACAAATGGTATAGGCATGTTCCTAACCACCATCGCTAACCTTTTTTAGGTTTTTAAGTGCTAAAGATAGAGATCAGTATTAAACCCTTTCAATCACTATTCTAATCGCACGCTTAATAACTGACCTCTAACCTCTAAACACTGACTTTCTTATTGAAAATTAATGCCTAAACCAACTTGCCATACCTGGTTGCGGTATTCCGGAACGTAGGTGTAGCCATATGGGTCGGTTGCATTAAAGTCGATGGTATAACGTGCACGCAGTTCAACGTTCCTGTTCAGGTCAAAGCTTACACCAATTACCCCATCAAGGAAAGTATTCGCTCCGCTATAGTTATAGTGATCCTGGCTTCCTGTGTCAAAACCTGTGCTATAAGTATTAGTTGTTGATGTTAAGAATGACAATTGCGGGCCTATCAAAAAGTTAAACCCCGGAGCCAGGTGAAACTTGGCTAACAACGGCACATCAATAAAATTCTGGCGTGAGCTAAAGTGCCCGTCAGGATCATTTGCAGTATACCCTTTTTGCGAATATAGAATCTCAGGTTCAAATGATAATGGGTAAATAAGCGGCACATCAAGATATAAACCTGCATTAAAGCCTGCTATGGTACCTGTGCTGTAATTTGCATAATTTGAACTTACTGTGTTTGCAATATTCAATCCGCCTGTTAAACCTACCTTAATACGGTAAAAATCGTCATCCCGGCGGCGTTCAACTACACGGCGGTGTACCCTGCGGGGGCCATAATAATATTGCTGGGCGCTAACTGAACCTGCAAACAGCAGACCCATAGCTAATAATAGAAGAATTTTTTTCATATAGTATTAGTTTTTATAATACATAGAGTAAAAAATAAGCTAAAGGTTTATTTATGCACTTAATTTTTTTATTAACCTTGACGAAAACCATGCCACAGAACGTAGTTTTCCCTACATTTGAACTATGCTCAACCGGAAAAAGAACTGTATTTACCTGCTGATATTCGCCCTGAATTTTATTGTTTTAGGCGCTTTTGCACAAAAAGAAACCTATATACAATCGTTAAACAAACAAAATCATTGGGTCGATTCAGTTTTTAAAAAGCTAAGCCGGAAGCAAAAAATAGCGCAATTGTTTTTTGTAAGGGCACACACAAACCTGGGCCAGAAGTATGAAGATTCTGTTGCTGATGTAATAAAAAATGAACAGGTTGGAGGATTAGTGTTCTTCCAGGGCGGCCCCATGCGCCAGGCCGAGCTTATCAATCGCTACCAAAAACTGGCCAATGTGCCGCTCATCATCGCGCAGGATGGCGAGTGGGGTCTAGGCATGCGGCTGGATTCAACCATTGCATATCCGTATCAAATGACCCTCGGCGCTATACGGGATAACACGCTAATTTACAAAATGGGCCAAATGGTGGCCTACGACTTCAAACGTATGGGCATGCAAATGAATTTCGGCCCCGATATGGACGTAAATAATAACCCCGATAACCCGGTGATCAACTACCGTTCCTTCGGCGATAATAAATACAACGTGGCACAAAAAGGCATAGCCTACCTTAAAGGCATGCAGGATGCCGGGCTGCTCACCACTGCCAAGCACTTCCCCGGCCACGGCGACACCAATGTTGATTCACATTTCGACCTGCCGCTATTGCCCTTCAGCCGCGAACGATTGGATTCCCTTGAGGAATATCCTTTCCGCGAAGCCATAAAAGCAGGTATCAGCGGTGTAATGATAGCCCATATGGCTATACCCGCGCTGGATACCACTAAAAACCTCCCCTCCACTTTATCAAGAAAGATAGTGACCAACATCCTGAAAGATTCGCTCGGTTTTAAAGGCCTGGTTGTATCAGATGCAATGGAGATGAAGGGCGTGGTAAAATACTTCCCTGACGGCGAGGCTGATGTACGGGCGTTTTTAGCAGGGAACGATATTTTAGAGCTATCGCCAAACTCCGCCCTCGCCATAAAAAAAATAAGGAAAGCAGTGCGTAAGGATGAAATATCAAAGGAAGAATTTAACGAGAAAGTGAAAAAAGTACTCGCCGCGAAGTACTGGTCCGGGCTAAACAATTATAATCCAGCATCAACCCCGGGCCTTGTAGCCGACTTAAACCGCCCCGCCGCTAAACAACTGGTACAGCAACTTAGCGATGCCGCCATCACCCTGTTAAAAGGTAATTCATCTTCGGTGCAGCTTAACCCGTTCCAGGCAGCAGCTATTGTGAGTATAGGGGTCGACAAGCCAACGCTTTTTCAGCAGCAAATGTGCCGGTCTTATCCCTTTAGCAAAATATTTTATATCGATAAAAATGCCTCTGTTGCGCAGGTAAGTATGCTGGTGCAGCAATTAAAACAGTTTCCGCAAGCTTTTATCAGCATAAACGATACCCGCCCCCGTCCCGCCAGCAAACTTGATTACAATATCAATGTTAAGCTATTAATAGCCCAGCTTGCCGCACGGCCCAATACGGTAATAAGTGTTTTTGCCAATGCCTATACCATAGCCGGCCTGCCCGGTATTGAAAAGGCAGGCGCGCTATTAGTTGGTTACCAAATGACCGATCAGTTGCAGCTATCGGCAGTAAAAGTTATTACGCAAATGTTAAAACCGACAGGTAAATTGCCTGTAAGTGTTAATAGCTTTTTCCCAACAGGAACAGGCATAAGTTTATAAAAATGGATAAGAAAATAAGAGTTATAGTAACCGGTGCCAGCGGCATGGTAGGCGAGGGCGTACTATTAGAATGCCTTAAACACCCACAGGTTGAAAGCGTATTGGTTGTAGGCCGCAGACCATGCGGTGTAACGCATCCAAAGCTTAAGGAGATCATCCATAAGGATTTCTTCGATGTTACACCTATCGAAGGTCAGCTGGGCGGCTATAATGCGTGCTACTTTTGCCTTGGAGTTAGCTCAATAGGGAAAAAAGAGCCGGAGTATTATAAGCTTACCTACACATTAACGCTGGGCTTTGCCGGTGCAGTAAGCAGGCAAAATACTGATATGACCTTTTGTTATGTATCAGGCGTAGGTACTGATAGCACCGAGCAAGGTAAAATCATGTGGGCGCGGGTAAAAGGCAAAACAGAAAACGATCTCGGTAAATTGCCTTTCAAACATGAATTTAACTTTCGCCCCGGGTTTATGAAGGCTACAAAGGGTCAAAACAATTTATTGCCGCTTTATAAATACTTAGCGTGGCTTTACCCAATATTAAAGGCACTGGTGCCAAATATGGCAAGCACGCTTGCTGAAGTTGGGCAGGCTATGATAAATGTTACTTTGTTTGGGTATGATAAGCAGATATTAGAAGTAAGGGATATTATTAAGGTAGCGCACTCAAATGATAAATAACTAGTTGATTAGCTTCTTATCCCTCAATTTCTGTAGTAAATAATTTGCTTCGGCTTCGTCCAGGCGGTCACCAAATTTTATGGTTTGCATACCATAGTCGAATTTAATAGTTCCTGATTTGTCAAGGTTGAATGGATTGCTATCTCTGCGATTACCAAAACTATTGTAAAAGTATGGTTCTTCCACGGCTCTGAAATTTTTAGCCTCACGTAGATCATAGCTTTTTGATCTGTAAAATATCGCTCCTTTCTTATCAATGGTTAAAGCACCTTGCCCAATGGTAATAATCTCTTTCCCCAATAAACCCCATATTATAGTGCGCATAACAAACAATCCGCCTATAGTCCAGCCAGTCAGCCAAACTATCATAAATAGGTCGACACCACTCTGGTTTCCTTTGGTAAACGTACCAGCTGCAGAGGTTTCTCCAAATATCCATCCGCATAGCCAAACACCTAAAAACAATATTATAAACCAGTTCTTTTTGGCAGGAATGGTTATAGTAACATTGCCAAAATTATCATCATAAATTGCGCGGCCGGTATAGGGTAGTTCCATGGTTTAGGTTTTTATTAATTCAAGTAATTTTTTTAAATATTCTTATTCCGCCCGACCTTGTCTTTGGGTGATGTATTAATTTTGAATTTGATTTTTAACCAAAATAAATCATTTTTATCTAACTGTACCTGCGAAATTAGCTTGTCACTATCAATATCTTTATCGCTAAGTTGTAATATTAAAATTTGTTCTTCGGTAAGTTTAATATTTGATTTGTTCATTCCTCTATCAAAATTAATTACCAATGAAACTCATGTTCTTTAAATAAATATATACATCATCATCTTTTTTCAAAACATAATTCTCCCAAAACTTATCATCATCAAAATTACAATCCAGCTTAGAAACATAGTCCATATTATCTAAAGTTGATATTGGAGATAGCATTTTAACTATTATATCATAGTCTGGTTCTGCTGTATATGGGTGTAACAGGAAGTATATCCATTCGTATAATTTATTTTCCTGTAGATTATAGAAATAAAATTTCAAAGATGGATTCTTTTGGTTATTTGTTACAATAAAAATTATTAGACAAAATTGCCGATGCGATGGAATTAGAAAATTACAATCCTGACCATAAAAGCCCTCAACATTTTTATATTCTTTGGGATAACGCGTTTTTAGCTTAATAATAAGAGGGATAAAGATTGCTTTATTGATATAATCCTTAAAAATTTGGTTTAGTTTACTCGCTTTTTTTGTTCTGACAAATGCTACCAGTTGTGAATGACCTACAAATGGCCTCATTTCAGTTGGCAGTGGCATTTCTCGATTTTCGTGCTTTTGTTTAATGAATTTTATGTGATCTTGATGACGCTCAAG
The DNA here is from genome assembly GCA_903915155.1 of uncultured Mucilaginibacter sp. Classification (GTDB taxonomy): domain Bacteria; phylum Bacteroidota; class Bacteroidia; order Sphingobacteriales; family Sphingobacteriaceae; genus Mucilaginibacter. The sequence continues at coordinate 6,460 of CAIWRU010000009.1, read as the reverse complement.
CGTCTCACGAAATATGCTGCTTTTAAAAAAATAATCTTTTAACTTAGTTTGAGTTCTATTCACCTTACTTTTAAGTATTTCGGTTTTATCGTTTGTATCACAAAAGGTACATTCTCTTAATATGTTCCATTCATTAAAATCATACTCGGCGGTATAGGATACTAAGATGCTTTTGTAAATACCTTCCTCAACAAGTTCCTCTGCCGTTTTGTGTTGAAATGTATTACCATCAATATATTTTCTCGTTTTTTCAGACGTATCAGGTAGTAAGTATATTCCTGAATGACCACTATTTGAAAGTTCAAATAGATAATCATATTCATAAAACATGGATTTCTTTATCGGCATAAAAGCAAAGGCTATAAATCTTTTTTGCGTGTCATCAAAAAAACCGCCTATCAAACGTTTATATATTTTCTCGTGGACATGTGGCCACAAAACTTGCTTTACTTTATCTTTTTCAGATTCAAGTAATAAAACAAACTCCTCAAGCATTATTCATATGTTAAAGTGGTAATAACGTCTAAATTGTTGTTAAATTTACTTATTCTATGCAATCATCCCCCAATAAATACAACGAAAAATTCCAGCAGGCCCTTGCTAATTTAAACCCCGAACAGTTAGCCGCGGTTAATAAAATGGATGGCCCTGTTTTGGTAGTGGCCGGGCCGGGAACGGGCAAAACACAGATACTTGCTGCACGTATCGGCAAAATATTAACCGATACTGATGCCCTGGCAAACGAGATACTTTGCCTCACTTATACCGATGCCGGCGCCATTGCCATGCGCAAGCGTTTATTTGAATTTATCGGGCCTGATGCTTACCGCATCAACATTTATACTTTCCATGCTTTTTGTAACGAGATAATCCAGGAAAACCTGGAATATTTCGGCAAGTTAAATTTGGAGCCGCTGTCGGAACTCGATGGCGCTATGCTCTTTCGTGAGTTGGTTGATGAATTTCCGAACGATCATTTATTAAAGCGCTTCACCGGCGATATTTATTTTGATGCGCCGAGACTAAAGCGCCTGTTTTCCACCATGAAAAGTGAGGGATGGGACGAAGCAACAATTGCCTCGGCAGTTAAGGAATATTTAGAAGACCTGCCTAACCGCGAAGAATTTATTTACAAACGTGCTAACGCTGCCAAAGGCATAAAAATAGGCGACCCCAAACAAAAGGATATTGATGCCGTGAACGAGGCCATGCAAAAGCTGATGGCTGCCGTAAACGAATATAAAAACTATGCCCTTAAAATGGGCGAAAAAGGCTGGTACGATTATGATGACATGATCATTTGGGTACTGAAAGCTTTCCGCGAAAACCCCGAGATACTGCGCAAATACCAGGAACGCTACCAGTATATTTTGGTTGATGAATTCCAGGATACCAGCGGCTCGCAAAATGAATTACTCAGGTTCCTGCTAAATTACTGGGAAACACCAAACGTGTTTGTAGTGGGCGATGATGACCAATCCATCTTCAAGTTCCAGGGCGCGAACATGAAGAACATATTGGATTTTGCAAATGACTATGTAAAAACACTGCACACCGTAGTGCTCAAACATAATTACCGCTCCAATCAGCATATATTGGATATTTCAAAAGCGCTCATCAACAATAACCACGAGCGTTTAACCAGTCAGCTGGCTTTGGATAAGGATTTGCGTTCATCGCACCCGCGCTTTTGTGAGTTAACTGTTCAACCTGTTATCCGTGAGTATGAGAACCCTGGCAAAGAGGTGGTGGATGTAGCCATGCAGATAAAAAAACTCATTTTAATAGGTACTTCTCCTGACGAAATAGCCGTGATATACCGTAACCACAGCCAGGTAGAAGAATTGCTGCAATACCTTGATGGGCAAAAAATAGCTGTTAACACCAAGCGCAAGATAGATGTGCTCGAACAACCTTTTGGCGAAAAGATCATCACCATTTTGCGTTACCTGGCCATGGAAATGGATTCGCCCTACAGCGGCGATGAATTGCTGTTCGAGATCATGCATTATGATTTCTTCAACATTCCGCCTATCGAAATTGCCAAGGCCAGTATCGCGGTAGCAAAAGAAAACTATGCTACGTTCTCAAACGATAAGCCCAAAACCTCGCTGCGCCGCTATATAAGCGAAATGCGTACCCCTGCCCAACCTGGGTTGTTTGATAATACCCAAAATGTGGGAATGAAGTTCCTGATGAGCGATATTGATTACCTGCTCAAGGAATCAGTAAGCAATACATTGCAGGCGTTCTTCCAGCAAGTGATAGCCAAAATGGGAGTCCTGCGTTACATTATGCAGCAGCAGGACAAAGGCACGCACATGCAAATGCTCACCAGTTTTTTCGACTTTTTGAAGGACGAAAGCCGCAAAAATCCCGAAATAAAGCTGTCTGACCTCATCCTCACCATCGACCTTATGAAAAAGAATAATATCCGCCTGAGCTTGAACCAGGTGATATTTTCGGACAAAGGCATCAATTTTTTAACCGCCCATGGTTCAAAAGGGCTGGAATATGAATACGTGTTCTTCATAGGCTGCGATAAACGCACGTGGGACAGCAAGGGCCGTAACAATGGTTTCAGTTATCCCGATACACTTACACAAAGCCGTGCAGATGACGTCGCCCAAAAAGAAGAATCACGCAGGTTATTTTATGTGGCCTTAACGCGCGCGAAGCAATGTTTAATGATCTCGTATGCTGCAACCGACAAAAATGGTAAAGACCAGGAGGCATCGCAGTTTATTGGCGAGATATTGGCCGATACCCATCTAATTACCGAACACCCGCAGGTAAATGAAACCGAGATGCTGGAATTTTACGCTACCCAATTCAGCGTGGATGATAAGCCAAAGGTTGAACTATTGGATAAAAACTACATCAACCAGTTGCTGCAGAACTATACGCTGTCGGTAACACACCTCAACAATTATTTAGATTGCCCGCTGCGGTTTTATTTCCAGTGTCTAATACGTGTGCCATCGGGTAAAAGTCCGGCAGCTACTTTTGGACAGGCTGTACACTGGGCGCTTAACCGCACCTTTAAAAAACTGAAAGAGTGGGGCGACGAGTTCCCCCCAACTGAAGAGTTTATGAAAGAATACCGCTGGTATATGTACCGCAACCGCGACTCATTCACTAAAGCCGATTTTAAACTGCGTGTGGATTATGGCGAAAAAATACTGCCCGCCTATTATGAATTGAACGTGGCCTCGTGGAATAAGATCGCCATTACGGAACGCACCATAAAAAATATCGAAATTGAAGGCGTACCAATAAAAGGTAACCTGGATAAAATAGAATTTGAAGGCAAAAATGTAACCGTTGTCGATTACAAAACCGGCAAGCTAAAAAATGCCAAAGACAAATTACACGGCCCTACAAACGAAGATCCCAACGGCGGCGATTACTGGCGCCAAGCTGTATTCTACAAAATATTGATAGACCACGACCGCACCAACGACTGGCAGGTGGTAAACACCATATTTGATTTTGTTGAGCCCGTAAAAGAAGGCGAATACTATAAAGAAAAGCTATTCATAACCGCCAGCGACACCGAAATTGTGACCCAGCAAATAACCGATGTTTACCGCAAAATAATGGCCCACGATTTCAACACTGGCTGCGGCAAAAAAGAATGCGACTGGTGCCACTTTGTAAAAAGCAACTTTAAACAAGCGGAGAGCGTGATGATTGGAGAAGAGGAATAGCCCCCTCTAAATCTCCCCCGGTAGGGGAGACTTTAAAAAAAGATATAACTTATGAAAAGAAATATCCTGGTAGAAAGTAAACTAAAGTCTCCCCCAACCTGGGGGAGATTTAGAGGGGGGCTGATATGCATGTTCATGTTCCTCTCCCTCTCCCTTTACTCCCACGCCCAAACCACCATAAAACAAGATCCTACCATCTCACAAATGGTGTCAGAAGTCTCCGCCAAAAATATCGAAGTCAACATCCGCAAGCTGGTAAGCTTCAAAACCCGCCATACCCTAAGCGATACCACCAGCAAAACCGAAGGGAGCGGCGCAGCGCGTAACTGGATAAAGGCCACGTACGAAGAATATGCCAAAGCAGTAGGCGGACGCATGGTAGTGCAGTTCGATACCTTTACCCAGCCCAAAGGTGAGCGGATAGACAAACCCGTAAAACTCAAAAATGTACTGGCCATCTTAAAAGGCACCGACCCAAATGATAACCGCGTTTACATCGTTTCCGGTCATTATGATTCCCGCGTAAATGATGTAATGAACCCTAATACCGTTGAACCCGGCGCCAACGACGATGCCAGCGGCACTGCCGTTTCACTCGAACTGGCAAGGGTAATGGCCTCGCGAAAATTCCCGGCCACTATAATTTTCATGAGCGTGGTAGGCGAGGAGCAGGGCCTGTACGGCTCAACCAATGTAGCCAAACGCGCAAAAGCCGAAAACTGGAACGTTGACGCCATGCTGAACAACGACATTGTAGGCAACACCCACGGCATGGAAACTGATCTGAAAGATAACCGCAGCGTACGTGTCTTCAGCGAAGGTATTCCTTCGACAGCGGCAAACAATGACAAACAGATAGCTGGTTTAATTGCATTGGGTGGTGAAAACGATAGCCCCTCGCGCGAGCTGGCCCGCTATGTTAAAGAAACTGCCGAACGCTATGTAGACCAACTGGATGTAAAGCTCATTTACCGCCGAGACCGCTACCTGCGTGGCGGCGACCATGTGCCATTTTTATTAAACGGCTTTTCCGCTGTCCGCTTTACCGAAATGAATGAGGATTTCCACCGTCAGCACCAGGATGTGCGCACCGAAAATGGCATTGATTATGGCGATCTGCCCGATTTTGTCGACTTTAACTATGTACAAAAAGTAGCGCGCATGAACTTGTCGGTACTCGCCAATCTTGCCCTCGCACCGGCCCAGCCCCAGAACGAACATACTGTAGCGTTTTTTGTCTAAAAAGTAAGGTATAAAAACCAACAGGTTTAAATAAAAAAGGCCTATGTTAATTGCCGGGTATAATAAAAAAACAACGGTAAAGCCTTCATAGTTGAGGTGAGTATCATCTTCGGCCAGGAATACAAAAAGCGAGATCAAACTCAGCCAAAAAAATATGTGCCAAAATACTTGCCAGCTTTTTTTAGTTGCCATTAACTTTTATTTATGAGCAATAGTTTATAAAGGGTCATTAACCCAAATATAATATTTTGAGTGTTTTTATCAGTATGTTTTATATATAGTTTTCTGTTTTGCCGATAAACGGGCATTTTTAACATACCAACGGGTTTGCAGGCATAAACAAGCGTTCGTCTATAAATAGGCGCACTTGGTCTAAATCTTTTTAACAGGAAAAATAAATATTAAACCTTTGTATCATCAAATCACTCACAATGAAAAAGTTCATTACAAATTCAAATCCATTTATACTGCTGCTGGTACCGGTTCTTTTTGCGTTAATTATGGGCGTAAGCTATCAGTTTGAACAAAAGAAAGCCGAAATAGCCAGTACTTCACACCATGCTACCTCGCTTTTTTTTAAAGGGGTTACTTTAATTAAAACCGTTTGCTCAATCGGCAACGATAATTCGTGGTAATTAGCCACAATAATTTTTTGTAAATAATTTCTGTATAGACGCACCCCTTGCGTCTTTTTTTGTTTTAGGCTTTTTAGTGGATCTATTCTTTCTCTTCAATAGCAAAAGGCGTCGCCGGTTCCTGGCCCAGTGCGGCGCGGATAACATTCTCAACATTCAGTACCAACTCTTCAGCAGGCGTTTTGCCGGGTTCAATGGGTGTCAGCACTTCAAGGCTCATGCGGGTGAATGTATTTAATGGATAATAACCATACTTTATCACTGCCCACGAATTGCGTATAACTATTGGTACCACCAATGCATCGGGGCATTTTTTTAATATAGTTGCTACACCAGCCGCGCGGAATGGCTTCACTCTTCCATTTTTGGAACGCGTGCCCTCGGGGAATATAACCGCCGACCATTTATTCTCCTTCATCCGTGTGCCCAGCTTCACTATCTCCATAATAGATTGCCTTTGGTCTTTACGGTCGATATTTGCGGCACCGCCATATTTAAGGTTGAAGGACACGGAAGGGATGCCTTTGGTTAATTCGATTTTCGAAATAAATTTCGCATGATATTTTCTCAGGTACCAAATCAGCGGGGGAATATCGAGCAGGCTTTGGTGGTTGGCGATAAAAATAATGGGCCTACCCAGCGGAAGATTTTGTTTATTGGTAAAAGTTACCGTATTGCCCGACAGCAATAAACAGCGCATTAAGCAAAGGTTTAATACATCAACCACCCGTTTATGGGCCGAGTAACCCCAAAACTTATAAGCCATCCACTGCGCAGGGTGAAAAATGCACAGCGTAAGCAGGTAGAAAAATAAAACTACGGGTGTTAATATGTAGCCGAGAACTTTTTTCATTTGATATAAGCGGCTAAATT
>CAIWRU010000008.1 GCA_903915155.1 uncultured Mucilaginibacter sp. | reverse complement strand
CCGAAAAGGAATTACAGGAAACACTTGAAGGTTTAGAACTAAAAAAGGTTATACGTGTCGGCAAGCAACTGCATTTTGAATTCGAAAAAAATCACACATTGGGCATGCATCTAATGTTGCACGGGCAGTTGTACACATTTGAAAATAAGAATGAGCAGAAATTTACTGTTGCCGAGCTGTTGTTTGAAAGGGGCAATGGCCTTGCGCTAACCGATTTCCAAAAAGCGGCGAATTTAACACTTGACCCTGAACCGTCGGATGTACCCGATGCACTGGAAGCCGATGTTGCTTATCTTACAAAAAAATTAAGCGCCACGCGTACGGCGGTTAAAACGGTTTTAATGGATCAGCATATTTTGCGTGGCATAGGTAATGCTTACGCTGATGAAATATTATATGATGCTAAACTGTCACCTTTTTCAACCTCGAATAAAATACCCGGGGAAAAGGTAAAGCAACTGGTGCATTCGATAGAAAAGGTACTAAAGCACGCCGAAGAAAAAACGCTGAAAGATCACCCGGATATTATTAGCGGCGAGTTCAGAGATTTTTTGCAGGTACATCAGCCTAAAAAGAAAACCACGCCCGCGGGTGAAGCTATACACCAAAAACCAGTAGGTTCAAGAAAAACTTATTATACCGATGCACAGGAATTGTTTGACTAAATGGGCTTATAGTTTTTTTAAAATCGAATTAAACAAAAAGCCCCGCAAGCGTTTGCCGACGGGGACTTTTCTCTCATTATTAATTGATCTCAGGTATGAGCGTGGTAAGCAGTTTAAGGATGTTTCTCTTCCAGTGTTATTTTCTTAACAGACGATAACTGGCCGAAAATATCCGTTACCTGTAAGGTGATATAATAATCCTGGTTCTTCAGGTTCAGATCCTTAACTGGTATGTTGATCATATGTAAATCGGGGTCGGTCCCTTTTGATGCTGCTATGGGCGAACCTGAACAGGCTTCGTTATCAAATATCTTTACATCATAGCTTAGTTGCGGTGTCGCCTGTACACACCAGTCGATCACGATATTTTTAAGCGAATGGTCGTAATATGACCCCATATCATAAACCCTTGCCGAATCCAGTGCTGGTTTGTTGGCCTGTTTTACTTTAAAATAGGTGTTTTTTTGCCACGGCATAGTACCACACGAAGTAGCTTTTACCCCGTCATCGCCATATCGTTCCGCTTTCCACGATCCCTGCCCTGCTTCGGCTAATAGTGAATCCGGATGTATCCATTTACCTTCGGCTGATAGCATCCAATAAGCACGGTAAACGGCTGTACGGCTGCGTTTTTGTTCGTCGGCAAAATTCTCTAAAAAGCTGCCTATATCGCCATGCAGCATCGCATCTTTTTCGGGTACGGCGAAAGTTACATAGTGGCGGTATGTTTTCGCGGTTTGGTCGTATATCCAGTAGCCAACCATTGTAGTGCTGTCGTTAGTAGTCCAGCGTTTTACAATATTGGTATACCAGTGGCCGGGTATCCAGCCAAAATCGGCATGTGAGTGCAGGCCGGTACCCTCGCCGCCAAAGCCACCTACCATGGTCAGCGGGTCTTTATATTGTGCTGATATCTGAACTTTATTAGGGAAATCCCAAATGGAAAATATATTATTCAACGGACGGCTTTCATTCAGCCCCGCATGTTGTATGCCGCAATAACCGCCGCTTTTGCCAATACCAAATTGTACCGAACAGGCATAAGTATAAGGGGCTATACCGTCAGTTGGTATCATTACGTCGGCCATCATAAGTTCGGCGTCAGTTTTACCAAAACCTACCGTTTTAACGTAAGGTCCCCATTTAGGGCAGCTTTGCTGTGCTTCGCCGTGTTTTATAAAAGCCAGTATAAAAACCAGCATAAAAATAAATATTAAAGTATACCTTGTTTTTTGTTCCATTGGGTTTAGTGGGTTTAATTTAAAGTCTAAATATATACCAATGAAAAGCCCATACAAATATTAATCATCGCGCAAACGGTTGCATTGGGCGTTCCAGGCGATAGAAAAGTCTGGCCCAACAGGGTTATTATCCAAAACCGATTTTCTGCATAAGGAAAATGAAATAACATTAAATGTAAAATAACGCCAGTTGGTTAAAAGATGGCAGGTTATTTGATAAGTTCGGGTATGCAAATTTCAGCTAAATAAATTATCTTGCTGCTATGTATGATATTTGTTGTGTAGGGCATATTACATCCGACAGGGTTATTAATGCCCACACGGTAATGGATATGCCCGGAGGCACCGCCTTGTATTTTTCGTCTGCAGTTAGTCGGCTTAAGCTGAACTACCTGTTAATTACCGGCCTGGCCGAAACCGAAATGCGCTATGTAACCACCCTGCGCGATAAGGGCATCCGGGTGCAGGTACAACCCAGCGCGCATACCGTATATTTTGAAAATATTTACGCCGAAAACCAGGATCACCGCACTCAAAATGTATTGCAGAAGGCCGATCCTTTTACACCAGATCAGGTTCAGGATGTGACCGCAAAAATATTCCACCTCGGCCCCTTGCTTGCTGATGATATATCGCTCCAATTCATCCAAAGCATTGCGGGGCGCGGCCGTATTAGCCTTGACGTGCAGGGTTATCTTCGCGCAGTTGAAAACAGGAAAGTAATCACAGCGTATTGGCCCGATAAGCAGGAAGCTTTGCAATATGTAGATATTTTGAAAGCGGATATTGCGGAGCTGCAAGCCCTTACCCTGTGCGACGATGTGGCCACCGGCGCCCGCATCCTGGCGCATTGGGGTGTAAAAGAAGTGGTTATCACCGATGGTAGCCAGGGCTCATTAATTTACAGTGGCGGCCTGTTTTATACTATTCCCGCTTATACACCAGCCAGCGTTATAGACGCAACCGGCTGTGGCGATACTTATATGGCAGGTTACCTTTACAAACGTGTTAAAGGAATCGGCATACAGAAAGCTGCTGAATTTGCCGCGGCGATGTCGGGGTTGAAAACGGCTACGCCGGGGCCGTTTACCGGCACCGAAGAAGAAGTAAACCTGTTTCTTTCCACCCAAAAATGGCTCATGAATAAATAGCGAGTTCCATTCTTATATTACCATCAATTTGGCTGGACATGTTAATGCCCAATAACAAGCAACCCTCCCGGAAAACCAGGAGGGTACGCTGAAAACAATTAAACACTCATTTATTAAAAGGACATTTATCTATGGATCTTTGGTGCATCAAAATTAAACTTCAGGTTCACGCCGCCTGACCCAAAAAGTATATGCTGATCGCCCATACCTGCGATAGGATATTTTACAAAAGGTTCGATAAATAATTTACTGCCATTGCCCATCGGGTAGCCAATGCCAAACGAAAGGTTAAGCATTTTGGCGAAATAAAAGTTATCGAATGATTTTTTCGTTGTCGCGTCCTGCGTTGGCTGTGTATTATTATCAATATTATAACTGGTTGAATAGTTGTATGTTTCATTAATAAATCCGCCCGAGCTTAAGCCCGCCGCTATGCCATAAGCGGATGGTTGATGAGTATTTTTTAGTTTCACCCGGATGCTCAACATCTTTAAGGCTAGGTTCTATTACTGACATATTTTGATGGTTTAAATTTTTTTATGAGCCGGCATTACCCAGCCATATCCCTACAATAAAAACAATGCCACCACCTACTATCACCTGTAGTATAGTAGCGTATAATGGTGTTTTCATAAATTTATAACGAATAAAAGCGATGGCTAGTAGTTCACAAATCACTATTATATAAGCAAGGTGCAGGGCGCTTTTTAAATTGGCTATTAAAAAGGGTAGGGTATGCAGCATACCCCCAAGAGATGTTGCAAAGGCAGTAATGGCCCCCCGTACTATAGGATTGCCCCTGCCGGTAACTTTTCCGTCATCCGATAGTGCCTCGGCAAGCCCCATGCTTATGCCCGCGCCAAGTGATGCCGCAAGGCCTACGTAAAATGCTTTTATAGGTTGGCCGGTTAATCCTGCTGTGGCGAAAATAGGTGCCAATGTTGAAACCGAACCATCCATTAACCCTAATAAGGCAGGTTGAACTTTTTGAATTACGAATTGTGCGTTTGCCTTTTCTGCGGTCATTAATATTATATATGCGAATTAAAGTAAAGGTATTAAATAACTTTGGAGCAAAATTGAAGTTAATATATAACACTAATTAACCACTTCAGTTTTACTTCAAATTCCATTTATATCTTTAATAAAAACTATAAACTTGAAATTACTTATTGTTGAAGACGAGCAGGGCCTGCGCGAAAGCATTGAAAAATATTTCACCGAGGAGGGGAGCATTTGCGAGGTATGCGGCGACCTGGAAAGCGCCCTTAAAAAAATAACCTTATATGACTATGATTGTATTTTGTTAGACATTGGCTTGCCCGATGGTAATGGTTTAACTATATTAGAACACTTGAGGGTGCTTGGGAAAAGCGAATGTGTACTCATTATTTCGGCACGTAACTCATTGGACGACAAGATAAAAGGTCTGAATATTGGTGCTGATGATTACATCACCAAACCATTTCACCTGGCCGAGTTAAAGGCACGCTTGCTGGCTATATTTCGCAGGAAAGCGTTTGGTAGTTCGAACTTGCTGTTACACAAGGAAATAAGTATTGATTTGCCTGGCAGAAATGTGTACGTAAATAATAAAGAGATAATATTTACAAAAAAGGAATATGATATGCTGCTTTATTTTATAGCTAATAAAGGAAGGGTAATATCAAAAAATGCGATAGCCGAACACCTTTGGGGCGATGAAATTGATACAGCCGATAGCTTTGATTTTATATATACCCATATTAAAAACCTGCGTAAAAAACTAATGGATGTAACCGGCGACGATTTTATTACCTCTATTTATGGGGTTGGTTATAAATTTATTTAAATGAAATTATCCGCCCATTATAGTAAAGCAAGCATTATTATAAGCGTATCCGTTTTATTAATATCGGGCCTTATTTACTACCTTATTATTAACCACATTGCCCGCCAGCAGTTGGACAATGACCTGGCTGATGAATTGGAAGAATTGGTGGCCTATGTTAACACAAATCACAGTTTCCCCAGATCGGATAATGAAGACCAGCTTTCCTACGTTAAAACTAACCTGCAGTTGTTTGATACAAAATTTTTTGATGCGCCTTTTTTGAATGTAAAAGAAAAAGAGAATGAAGCAGGGCGAGCTGTGATAGCTTTAATAAAAATAAACAATCAAAATTATATAGCAACGATTGTCGAATCGCGCGAGGGTACCGAGTACCTGATACAGATCATATCTTTTATAACCATTATACTCACAGTAGTGTTATTATCGGTACTTATTATAACCAACAGATATGTGTTAAATGGTTTGTGGCGGCCATTTCACTATATTTTGGGGCAGGTGAAGCATTTTAATATAGCTAATGCGAACGGAATAAACACCGTTGACAGTAAAGTTGATGAATTTAATGAACTTAGCGATGCTGTCGCGAAAATGTCGTCGCGCGTAACCTCCGATTACCAGGGGTTGAAAACCTTTACCGAAAACGCTTCGCATGAAATGATGACACCTTTAGCCGTTATCACCTCAAAACTTGATCTGCTGATACAGGATGAAACGCTCAGGTCCGATCAGCTATCTCAAATAACTGATATTTACTCGGCCACCAACAGGCTCGCGCGTTTAAATCAATCACTATTGTTACTGGCAAAGATCGATAATAATTTAATGCCTGAAACAGAGTGGATAAACATACAAACCGCCATATTTGAAAAAACGCAACAATTTCAGGAGTTGATCCACAGCAAAAATATTGAACTGGAACTTACACTCAACACACTCGAAATTAACGCCAGTAAATATTTGATCGATGTTTTAATCAATAACCTTTTCAGCAACGCCATTCGCCATAATGAAACCGGCGGCATTATCAGAATAATTATAAATGATAAAAAGCTGCTGTTCCAAAATAGCGGTGAGCAAAAGGCCCTTATTGACTCGATAGTATTTGAACGCTTTTATAAGGGCAAAACGTCAGAGGGAACGGGCCTGGGATTGGCTATCATGAAAAACATTTGTAACCTATATGGTTTCGAGATCATCTATAAGTATGTAAACGGGCTACATTCATTCGAGATAACATTTGAGAATAGAGATAAACAGATGTTTTCATAAGATCGACTGTCATGCTGCAACAGTGATCAAAGTAATGCACGTTTTATTTGCATCGTCCCTGGTTTTAAGAATATAGGGGCTGGAGTTATTATTCGTCCACCAATACTAATGTGTTACTTCGGTGACAAACCCCGTGTTTTAAAGGTTACCTTTACATACCTTCAGGGCGATATATGGCATTGCGCCCGTAACACGCCAACACTTCTGCTAAAAATAATTTAATGACATTTGGTGCCCTTTGTTTCTATAATGAAAGGCGCTTTGTGCTGCTACCCCCCAACTATCATGAAAAGGAACAATTACACTAAGTATTTTCGTGTTTTTAAAAATGATACTGTAGTTACCGAAATTTCTGCAAATAATTTCGAGCCCGTAGTTACCCGCCGTTTTAAACGCGGCTTGCCGGTAAACACGCCTGTAGATTCAGTGAACGCAATTACTTGCTTCGAATATTCCCTGCCGGCTGATGACACTATGTTCTATGGGTATTTAACCCAGGGGCATGCCATGCGAAAGGCTAAGGATAGTGCACTTAATTACATAAACCTGTTAATTAAAGAGGCCGGCCCCGGGCAGCAAAAATTAAAACAATACCGTGAAGACCATTACAATGATTTGAATGTCACCTTGCTGGATGCTAATATCCGCCGGGTAGAAAATGAAATAAATATTAAATAAACAAACCATGAAAGGCAAAAACGCAGCTAAAGAAAAGAAAAAAGAGCCATCGGAAAGCATCAATAAAACCGTGTCTGACTACCAGGCCGGTAAAAAATCCGCATCCAGTATTGGAATAATACCTGTAAACAAAAAGAAATAAATGACAAATAACCAAACGGCGGATTACAAGGCAAAAGCATATGTATATGACCTTGATAATTGCGCCAAAGAGTTTGGTTTTAAGCAGGATGAAAACTGGGAACTAAGCGTGGTTTCTGATAACAACAAAAAAGCAATCGAAAAGAAGTATTATCCTACAGTGTCGATAAAAGCCTTTCCCGAAATGCTTGCAGAGCTTTTTCACATAGTGAAAACAAGGTTAACGCAATTGAATGCAGGCGTTGCAAATTCAGCTATTCCTGTGCATGTGCCGCCAGCCGATTTGCAATTCCTCGTGACTTATAACCCTAAGAGGCAGCGGCCGTAATAGTATAAGGTCGGTTGCCCTATACTATTGCGATAACTTAAATTCGGTTGATTTTTTCGGCGAAGCTTTGTCCCTAATTCAAGCTTCCAGTCATTTTTGTAGGCAAAAATCAATCTTTGACTTTAATATTTTCCTGGAATAAACTGGCCACGCCAAAAAGTGGAGCGTCTTCCCCTAGTATGGCAAGCTCAACTTGCATGTGTTTTAAACGCGTTTTTAAGCCCGGTAGAAAAAATGCAGAAGCTTTTGCTATGTTACCGCAGATGATCAATGCCTGTGGTTGTAATGGCGACAGTTGAATATCAAGAAAATTACCAAGGTTAAGGGTAAACTCCTCGAATACTGCTAAGGCATTGCGGTCTGTCAAGGCCAGCGCACCAAGTTGTTTTACCTCGCCGAGGCGGGTGCCGCTTATTTCGAGGTATCGCTTTAAAAACCAACGGGTGGACAAGTAATCATCGGCGATACTGTCTTTAAAGGCGAAACTCCCCCAGTTTACATCCTTGGTTACGCCATCCGCATAATGGGCCGAGCCAAAGCCGGTGCCCAAAGTAATGCCGACGATATTTTGATAGTATTTCCCAAAATGCGCCCATACCTCGCCTGCAACTGCGGCTTCGGCATCATTCCTGAATTGGATCGATGTAACGTCCAAATGAAGTGAATTAGCCAGTTGTTTGCGGATATCCAGACCATATATGGCGTCGAATTTATCGAGGCCGGTTATATATGAAATGCCATTTTCATAATCGAAAGGTCCGGGCATGGGTAGTGTTACAGTTTTGTGGGTGATTTTATAGAGTATTGAAAACCAGTAAAAGTTACTATTTTTAAAACATAAAGTTTGCAAAAGCGGGTGGTATAAAAGTACCATCCGTTTTATTTTAATGCAAAATAAGGAACTTAACTAACTGAGATGTGAACAAGTGTATCAAAAATGTGGGTGCTTTTTCATGCAATAATTGTAAAGGGCCTATAATAAAATATGGTTTGATAAAAGGTCGTCAGCGGTATAAAT
>CAIWRU010000007.1 GCA_903915155.1 uncultured Mucilaginibacter sp. | reverse complement strand
GAAATTTTGATGAAATTTTTAAATATTAGTAATTAATATACAAAAGTGTATGGTCTTAAATCCATATTTATTAAGGCTGCTCCAGATAAACCAAACATGTAATTTTTTCTTCACGAATAATTTTTACAACGTATTAGTTGTTGCATTACAGCATGTTATGTTGCCGAAAAATACATAAAGTAAGATTTTTGTAATACAAAATTGGCCAATGGCACTTCTATTGTCATTACGGGAGAAGTTCTATCTCATAAAATTTAACGGGAAAAAACTCACAAATGACAATTATTATGAAATCAAAATTTAAAAAAGCCACACTACTTTTAACAGGAATTATGGTGGGTGGTAAACTTTTCGCACAAACTCCTGACAGTTCAGTAATGAACAAAGACTATGTAAAACCATTTTCAGACAATGCCTTCCGCACGTTTTCAATAGGTTTTGAGGGCGGTGTATTATCTCCCTTAACCTTTTTAAGCCCCAACAAGCAGGATTTCAAATCGCCGCATGAGCAAATTGGTTATGGTGGTTTTATTAAGGAGCAAATATTGCCTTCATTTGGCTTACAGGCTAATTTCCTTATGGGGAAAGATGCAGGCGCTGTTACACCAATTGACCAGGCTACAGGTACCTATACCAGCTTTAAAACAAAGATCAATTATGCCGTCGACTTGTCCGCCAACTTTACTTTAGCTAACATTAACTGGAGGCATAACCAAACATTTTTGCAACCTTATTTAAGTATAGGCGGTGGGGTTATCAGCTACACTCCAACTTTAACACAAAATGGAATAGCTACAACTTATGACAGGTCGCGCGAGTTTTACATACCGGTAGGCGCAGGTGTTAAAGTGGACCTTGCAAAAGGCATAAACCTTGATTTGGGTTATCAGATAAACTTTGTTAACGCCGATAATTTTGATGGCCTTAACCTTGGAACAACTAACGACCATTTTTCATACGCACATGTTGGTTTGGAGTTTGCCCTCGGCGCATGTTCAAAGCCGCAGATGGCTACGCATAACCCGGTATCATCAATGCGTACGGAATATTTAATGAATGACCGCAGGTTAAAAATACAACTTGATAGGGAAAAAGCAGAAAATGACCAATTACGTTCAGATCTGAACACCACTAATTCCAATCTTGCCAAACTTACTGTTGATTCTGACGGTGATGGCGTGTCTGATGTGTTTGACAAATGCCCTAACACACCTACAGGCACAGCAGTTGACGGTTCAGGTTGTCCACTTCCTGTTAAAAAACCTGATGTGAAGGTTTACATAACTAAAGAAGATAAGGAAGTGGTTAATGAAGCTGTAAAAAACCTTGAGTTTGATTTTGGTAAATCAACTATACGAGTTCATTCAGATTCGAGCTTAAATAAATTAGCTACCCTTTTAGTTAACAAAGGTTTTAATTTAAAATTAGCCGGTTATACTGACAATGTTGGTTCAGTAGCTGCAAACCTTAAATTATCGAAAGACCGTGCAAGTGCAGTTAAAACTTACCTTGCACAACAAGGTGTTGACCCTGCAAAAATAACTGCTGAAGGTTACGGTAAAGCAAATCCAATAGCTACCAATAAAACAGATGCTGGTCGCCAGATCAACCGTCGTGTTGAATTTAGTATCTATTAAGGAAAAATAAACCGATGAATAACAAGAAAGCCGCTCAATTTTGAGCGGCTTTCTTACTTTAAAAGTGTTATATAAGCTACAGGCTAAAAAACTCAAATAATGAGCCGAAATAAGCATCATTCCAACCGTCGACCATGTCTTCATAGTCGCTGTCGGGAATGTTGGTGTGCCTTAATTCTGCCGACGTGCCATTTTTATCGGGATGAAGCTTTATAGTAACTATCGATTCAGCATCCTGGCCGTCAAAATACCATTGCTGCACTATTTTTTTGCCTTCTTCAAATTCAAGGTTTTTTCCCACGATACTGCCATCCCACATGGAGAATTCCGAACCCGGTTCAGTGGTCATTTCCGCCGGTTCGCCGGTCCACAACTCAATAGTCAGCGGGTTGGTTAATGCTGTGTAAATCTCATCGGGCGTTGCCGGGATCACATAATATTTTTTCAGATCTTTCACTGCGCAAATCTAACCAAATTATGATACAGGGCCGATAGGTAATACCGTTTTTCCGTAAAGTTCATTCAACACCTGCGCAATGCCGGTATAAATGGCCGATAAGCCGCAAATGATACCTTCATAGCCCGCAAATTTCCCAATGTCCTTATTGCCTGTACCGTCGCTAATAGCCAATAAAATAAATAATATAGTTAATGAGCCGAATACAAATTGCAACGCCCTGTTTAGTTTTAGGGTACCAAAAAACATAAGGAAGGTAAACAGGCCCCAAATACCCAGGTAGGCACTCATGGAGCTTTCAGAAGGCTTAGGTATCCACCCAAGCGAAGGCATTACAATAAGGCCAACTAATGACAGCCAGAAGAAGCCGTAAGAGGTAAACGCCGTCAGGCCAAAGGTATTGTTCTTTTTTGCCTCGATTATGCCGGCTATTACTTGCGCAAGGCCGCCATAAAAAATACCCATTGCCAGTATCATCGAGCTGATCTCGATAAAGCCGGCGTTTTTAAAATTTAGCAAAACGGTAGTCATGCCAAAGGCGCAAAGGCCAAGCGGTGCAGGGTTGGCAATGTTATCCTTAACGGTAACGGGTGCCGGTGTGGTTGGAATCATGATTCTTAAAAGGTTTTTTAATTGGATTTACATGCAATTTATACGTTTAAATCTATTTAGCAAACTTTTTTACAAACTGATAGGTATCTTTAACATTAAATTTTCACTATGCAAAAATTGGTATTAATGCGCCACGGCGAAAGCGTTTGGAACCTCGAGAACCGTTTCACGGGGTGGACCGATGTCGATTTGTCGCCTGAAGGCGCAGAACAGGCTAAAAGAGCCGCGCAGCTTTTGGCAAAGCATGGTTATAATTTTGACGAAGCCTTTACGTCATACCTTAAACGCTCGATAAAATCGCTACATATTGTATTGGAAGAACTGGACCATTTGTGGATACCTGTACAAAAATCGTGGCGGTTGAATGAACGTTTTTATGGGGCATTACAAGGCTTAAATAAAGCTGATACTATCGCCAAATATGGCGCGGAACAGGTGGAGAAATGGCGCCGTGCCCCAAACGATTATCCGCCGGCGATTACAAAAGAAGACGAACGGTACCCGGGCTTTGACCTACGATATAAAGACCTTACAGAGCGGGAACTGCCGTTAACCGAGAATTTGAGCGAAACGATGGATAGGGTACTCCCATATTGGAACGAGATAATAATACCCACCATTCGTAAAAATCAAAAAGTGATTATTTGTGCGCATGGTAACAGCTTACGTGCCTTGATAAAATATATAGATAATTTGAGTGATGAGGAGGTAACGAAACTCGAAATTCCTACTGCGCAACCGTTAGTTTACGAATTGGATGAAGGATTGAACAGGATTAGGCACTATTATTTAGAATGATCTTCGATGCTGTCATTATCCCAAAGCTTCAGTCGTAGACTGAAGCTTTGGGGATTTTATACTGTTATTTTATAAAAAAGTCAACCTCGCCGTTTGATGAGCTGGGGTTTATCACTTCAAAAGCTAAATGCCCCGTTGGTGTTTTAGTTAACGGGTCTTTTACTGTCCAGTTAAGATCAGGCGGATGAGTGCCCTTAGTCGTAATGCAGTTAATGCCTGTCATTTTTACAACCGGATCTTGAGGAAAAGCGAGATAGGTGTTTGTATAAGCTTCCTGGTCTTCTACTAATTGAGTGGCTAATACAGCGCGTGTGAAAGTTACATCGGCGGCAGGGTAACCCACAAAAGATTCCTTATAGGTAAAAGAATCCGTAGTAAACGATACTAACTCAATAACGCCGGTAAGATGCGTTCCGGGTGTAACGGGTACAAATGTGCCATGATGATAAGTCGGCCCTTGCCCATCAAGGTCATCATTAAAATACCAGTTCGCTATTGTCCAGCTACCATTTTCCCATTGTAGTACGGGTTGCAAGGCACCACCGTCTAAACCATTCCACCAAAAAATTGTGGAGTCGCGGGGAGGAGTTGACGGAACGATCCAACTGGTAGAAAAGGATTTGATCGTATCTCCCGAAGGCACGTCAGCAGAAGTGTAGCTCGCTCCATCATTATAAGTTTCATCGAGGGGTTTGGGTGGAGTTGGTTTTACCGTTTTGTTTTTTGTACAGCTAAAAAGAACAATAACAAGCATTAAACAGGTGAAAAGTAAGTTTTGATTTCTCATAGATGATTTGTTTTTGTGTTTAGCTAAAGTAGCAGATAACTAAACAGCAGATTCTGTGATCACCGCGCAAACGTTTGATTTGTTGGAATATATATGCCTGAAAAACAATGGATGAAGAACTTGGAATGACAGTTGCAAACTGTCGTTGTCCTAAAGCTTCAGTCTGCGACTGAAGCCAGGATAGGAATAATACCGCGACCTACTAATTTATGCTCCCCCTTTAGGGGGCTGGGGGGCTAATACGGTTTCATCTTTCCGCAACTGCAAGCGCAATTGTTATCGGTAGCGCCTAACAGCTTTAAAAAGTGCTTGTAAAAACCTATGCGGTCGTTCATGCTTTGCATGTTATCGCCTTTGTTGCACTCCACCTCGCCATTAATAATGTTGGTGGTCATGCCGAAGCCGGGGATGCGGCCTTTGGCCCTGTCTGCGGCACTTGGTTGCCATTTGCCTATCATAACGTCATGGGCCGATGGCCTGTTGGGTTGCGGCGTCATCCAGAAATAAATAGCGGTTTTAAAAGCAACTACAGGGTCGGTTTGTACAAGGTCGGGATTATTGAGCAATACTTTTTTATCGCCAAAAATACAATCAGAAGCGTAGCCGTAATTGCCATTGTAACTTAGCTGCATGGGGCCGCGACCATAATATTTTTTGCCTTTTACGGCAGGGTATTCGTCGTTATCAGATATATAAGTTAGCGATGTATTCAGTTCATGGGTAAACATCAGGCCGTCGTTATATTGGCCGTCCTGCCCGTGCCTTGTTTCGTGCGATATTTGCGCAAAAAAGGCAGCCAGCTCTTTTTTATTGGTTTGAATGTCTTTTTCGGTGCAAAATTTGCCATAATCTATCAGGTATGATGAATCGGGTTTTGCTTTGGCCCAGGCTTCGTTCCAGTCACCGTCCTGCCGTACAATTGCGGCTTTGCCGGTATGCTTATCAGTACGTATGAATTGATATACAGAAGCCGCCCGGCGGGTGATTTTTATTTTTATATCACCTAACTGGTTAACAGCTGTTACGAATGCTGCATAGCTGTAGAATTTATCGTGCATGGGAAACAACGCATTAAATTGCTGTTGACTGACCAAACTACCTACAGTATTTGTAATATTAGCGTTAGTATTGCGGCACTTAAAACTTACTAAAAGCGTTGCAGATAGCAGGAGTATGGATGCGATAGAGAGTTTTATAGCTTTCATTTATTTATGTGCAGATGTATCTTTACAACACCCTATATTAAAACAGGTTTAAATTAAATATATTTTAAATGTACTTTTAAATCCTATAGATTATTTAATGAAAATATATACTAAAACAGGCGATAAGGGCTACACTTCATTAATTGGTGGCACCCGTGTGCCCAAACACCATTTACGTATTGAAAGTTATGGTACCGTTGATGAGTTGAACTCATACATCGGCCTCATTCGCGACCAGGATATTAGCACTCATGCTAAAGATGTTTTAAAGCACATACAGGACCGATTGTTTACCATCGGAGCATCCTTGGCGGCTGATCCGGAAAAGTCAAAAATAATTATTCCCGACCTTCAACTGGCCGATATCGAATTGCTGGAGAAAGAAATGGACGCAATGGACGAAAAATTGCCACCATTAAAACATTTTATTTTGCCGGGTGGTAATAATGCCATTTCATTTTGCCATATTGCCCGCTGTGTTTGCCGCCGTGCCGAACGTATTGTGGTGCATTTGGCCGAAGAAAGCACAGTTGACGAAAAAGTGAGTATTTATCTGAACAGGTTGAGTGATTACCTATTCACTTTAGCACGTAAGATAGGGGATGAGCACAAAATCCCTGAAAATAAATGGATACCAAGAAATTAATGTTTTTAGAAAAAAAATATTGATAATCAATTTAAAAATATTATACTTTTGCGAAAAAGTAATTTAGTGTAATTATTATAAAAATAAGATATGTACTGGACACTTGAACTAGCATCGCACTTAGAAGATGCACCCTGGCCTGCCACAAAAGATGAATTAATTGATTATGCCATACGTTCGGGCGCACCTGTTGAGGTTATTGAAAACCTTCAGGCCCTTGAAGATGATGGTGAACCCTACGAAAATATTGAAGAGATATGGCCGGATTACCCGACCAAAGACGACTTCTTTTTTAACGAAGACGAATATTAGTTAAGCTATTTTTTAATAAGAAACCCTGTACAACTCAGGGTTTTTTTTATATACTCTTATTTTTGGAATGGTTTTAGTATGTAAATATCCAGATCATACATTTATCAACTAAAAACTTTACAAAAATGCGAGGCTTATTGTACATTATCGCTGTTATCCTTATAATAGGATGGGCTTTAGGGGTATTCTTTTATTCCGCGACGGGGTTAATCCACGTTTTACTGGTTATAGCTATTATCGCTATAATTTTAGGTGTTATCAGGAGAGCCTGATAAAAGAAATACTTAATAGGAATTAGAAGCCATTTGCCATTAGGCGAATGGCTTTTTGCTTAAAATGGCTTCTGCAATGGCAATATCTTCGGGGAAAGTTATTTTGATATTATTGTAATTGCCTTCGGCCAGGTTGATAGGAATGCCCCAATTTTCGACTACGCTGGCATCATCGGTAAATTTTGTATCGTAAGGTTGTTCATAAGCTTTTTTCAATTGCTCGGCCCTGAAGGTTTGCGGGGTTTGTACTAGGTATATATCCTCGCGAACTAAGCTTACAGAATGGTCGCCCTTACGTTGCCTTACTGAATCACGGCTTTTTACCGCGGTTATGGCATTGCCGTGTTCGGCGGCATGATTGTACGAGTGGTCAATAATAGCTGTAAGGGTTAATGGTCTTACAGCATCATGTATGGCAATTATGGCATTTGTGTCTGCAATTGTATCCAACCCGTTTTTTACCGAGTGAAAACGACTTTCTCCGCCTTTTACTAATTGGTGCGGGATATGAAAGTGATGATACTGACATAATTGCAGCCAGTAATCGTGATAATCGCCATGCAAAACTAAAATTAGTTGTGGTTGGGATGCAGATTTATAAAATGTTTCTATAGTGTGCATTAAAACAGGCTTGCCATTCAATAATAAAAATTGTTTGGGGATAGCCGTCTGCATGCGGGTTCCTGAGCCGCCGGCAACTATTATTGCGTAATTATGAGTGGTGTGCTGTTCGCTCATTATGGCTGTAAATAAAAAATGAGACTTGATTGAACTCAAATCTCATTCTAATATCCTAAATATAGTTTAATAGCTAAAATTATATTATCAGCATGGCATCACCATAGCTGTAAAAGCGGTATTTTTCTTTTACTGCTACTTCATAAGCGTGCATTACATGTTCGTACCCACCAAAGGCGCATATCATCATCAACAGTGTTGATTCAGGTGTGTGGAAATTGGTGATCATTGAATTTGCTATGCTGAAATCGTATGGCGGGAAAATGAATTTGCTTGTCCAGTCGTTAGCAGATTTTAAAGTTTTATTAGCCGATACAGCCGATTCAATAGTACGCATTGAAGTAGTACCTACAGCGCAAATACGACTTTTACGCTCGATAGCACGGTTGACAATATCAGCTTGTTTTTGCTCTATAATGAACTGTTCCGAATCCATTTTGTGTTTGGTCAGGTCTTCAACCTCAACAGGGCGGAAGGTGCCTAGGCCAACATGTAGGGTAACTTCGGCAAATTCAACACCCTTAAGTTCAAGGCGTTTCATCAGCTCACGGCTAAAGTGCAAGCCCGCAGTAGGAGCTGCAACAGCACCTTCGTGTTTTGCGAAGATGGTTTGGTAACGTTCTTTGTCTTCGGCAGTAGCTTTGCGTTTTATATATTTAGGCAGTGGTGTTTCGCCTAATATCTCCACATTGCGGCGGAATTCCTCGTCGGTACCGTCAAACAAAAAGCGGATGGTACGGCCACGCGAAGTAGTATTGTCTACAACTTCGGCAATCAGCAAGTCGTCATCGCCAAAATATAATTTATTGCCTACGCGTATTTTACGTGCAGGATCAACCAAAACGTCCCATAAACGCAGTTCTTTATTAAGTTCCCTTAATAAAAATACCTCTATGGTGGCGCCGGTTTTTTCTTTGTTGCCGTACATGCGTGCCGGGAAAACCTTGGTATTATTAAGGATCATTACATCCTTATCATCATAATAGTCCAGTACGTCTTTAAAAATTTTATGCTCAATTTTACCCGAATCGCGGTGTAAAACCATTAAACGTGCTTCGTCGCGTGTTTGCGAAGGCGTGTTTGCAATTAGTGAATCGGGTAAGTTGAATTTGAATTGAGATAATTTCATGCTTATCTATATGAGATTTTCAGGGCGCAAATGTACTCATTTTTTTGAGGATTTCACCCATTATTTTTTGGTATGTCACCGATAGATTACAATTGACAATCCTGATTGTTTGTGCGTTATATCAATATAAAATAAATTGTAACTTAACCGCTGTATCGGCGTCTAAAAATATATCAGCCCAAAATCAAAAAATAATCGGTGTAATCAAAAGTCAATCGGTAAAATCAATATAAGTATATGCTATTTTTAAAACTTTTCAGGGAAAGCTTCTTATTTGCTTTTGATGCCTTAAGGCAAAATAAACTGCGTACCCTATTGTCATTACTGGGGGTTACCATTGGTATATTTACCATAATAGCGGTATTCTCGGCGGTTGATACCTTACGCAATAACCTTAGGGCGAGTGTTGATAAGTTGGGCAACAACAGCGTTTATATTGGAAAGTGGCCGTGGATGGGTAGTAACGATTTTCCGTGGTGGAAATACATGCAGCGCCCGGTGCCAAAATTGCGTGAGTTTGAGGAACTGCAAAAGCGTATGCCCGATGCAGCCGGTATATCCTATGAGATCGCTTTTGACGGCCGCACCATAAAATATTTGAGCCACACCGTTAGCGGGACACTAATAAACGCGGTTGCGCAGGATTATAATAAGGTATGGAACTTCAACCTGCAATCTGGCAGGTATTTTACCGACATGGATTCAAGAACAGGAGCACCGGTAGCGGTAATAGGCTATGACATTGCCGAGAATCTTTTTCCTGATGGTTCAGCAGTGGGCAAACAAATAAAAGTGATGGGGCATAACATTACCATTATAGGTGTATTTACCAAAGAAGGGAACGACATGCTGGGTAACAGTGACGACAAAAATGTTTTGGTGCCTATAAATTTTGTGAAAAACATTATCGATGTACAAAGCGATAATTACCAGCCCCAAATAGTAGTACGCGGTGCAAAAGGTGTAACAGTGGATGAAGTGCAAAGCCAATTGCGCCAAATAATGCGTTCCATAAGGCGTTTGCGCCCAAATGAAGATGATAACTTCGAATTAAATAACAGTACCATAGTTTCGAATGGGTTAGACCAGTTATTTGGTATAGTAGATATTGCCGGGGCCATAATAGGCGGGTTCTCGATACTTGTAGGCGGTTTTGGTATTGCCAATATTATGTTTGTTTCTGTAAAAGAGCGTACTAATATTATAGGTATACAAAAATCATTAGGTGCTAAAAACTACTTTATATTGCTCCAGTTTTTATTAGAATCAATTGTACTTTGCCTTATGGGTGGTTTAATAGGCTTGTTACTGGTACTTTTAGGCACACTTGCTGTGGAGGCGGCCGCACATATAAAAATAGTGTTGGATACCAGTAACATTATATGGGGTATTGGCATATCAGTTGGCATCGGTATAATTTCGGGCATCATACCGGCATATTTTGCTTCAAGGCTTAACCCGGTTGAGGCTATACGATCAAACTAATGGGCAAATCGTAGTCGCCGCATTAACAAATTGTTAAGAGTGCCTTAAATTATATCAAAACTGTCTAAATTTTTACAATTGTAACGTTGTAACCGGGTATTTAATAAGGCAGATTTACTACATTTGTGCCTTATAAATATTTCTATGTCTGAAACAGCTCAATTAATAATTGGCGATAAAACCTATGATCTTCCTGTAATTGAAGGTACCGAAGGTGAGAAAGCCATTGATATATCGAAACTAAGAGATCAAACCGGTTATGTAACGCTTGATATTGGTTATAAAAACACCGGTGCTACGCAAAGTGCTATCACCTTTTTAGATGGCGAATTAGGCATACTTAAATACCGTGGTTACCCGATTGAGCAGCTGGCATCAAAATCAAGTTTTATTGAAGTTGCCTACCTGCTTATTTATGGCGAACTACCAACAGCCGAGCAATTAAAAGCTTTCAATTTTGATTTGAGTCACCATACACTGGTGCATGAGGACATGAAGAAATTTTTTGATGGCTTCCCGTCAAAGTCGCACCCGATGGGGCAGTTAAGCTCGTTGGTTTGCTCTTTATCGGCTTTTTATCCTGAATCGTTAAAACAGAACCAAACCCCTGAAGAACTTAACCTGAGTATAATTAAGGTACTGGCAAAAATGCCAACCATAGTTTCATGGATATATAAGAAATCGCTGGGGCACCCGTACATCTACCCACAAAATAAGTACGACTATGTAACCAACTTTTTGAACATGACCTTTGGGCAACGTACCGAGGTTGTGGAGATTGACCCGGTTATAGTTAGCGCCATGAACACCTTATTAATACTACATGCCGATCACGAGCAGAATTGCTCAACATCAACTGTACGTATAGTGGGTTCATCTGCGTCGAATATTTATGCTTCGGTTTCTGCCGGTATATCTGCGCTTTGGGGCCCACTGCATGGCGGCGCTAACCAGGAAGTGATTGAGATGCTACAGCAGATACAAGAGGACGGTGGCGATACCGATAAATGGATAGCTAAAGCAAAGGATAAGAACGATCCGTTCCGTTTGATGGGTTTTGGTCACCGTGTTTATAAGAATTTTGACCCTCGCGCCAGGATCATTAAAAAAGCCTGCGACGATATATTGAATAAACTGGGTATTAATGACGAGGTGCTTGAGATAGCTAAAAAGCTTGAGGAAGTAGCGTTAAAAGACCCTTACTTTATCGAGCGTAAATTATACCCTAACGTTGATTTTTACTCGGGTATTATTTACAGGGCGTTAGGTTTCCCTACGGATATGTTTACAGTACTGTTTGCCCTTGGCCGTTTGCCGGGATGGATAGCGCAGTGGAAAGAGATGAAAGTGCACAAGGAGCCTATTGGTCGCCCGCGCCAGATATATACCGGGGCCACTAACCGGGATTATGTAGATATAAAGGATAGATAATATCCACAATAATAAAGGCCCCGTTCACCGGGGCTTTTTTGTAGACTTAAAAATGAGAAAAAGGCTATTTATAGTTTTATGCCTGCTGCTTACTCAGACATCGCTGTTTGGGCAGATCAAGGTAACGTTTAAAACAGGCGGGGTACCATCTTCCAAAACCCCCATTAAAAATATATTTTTAGCGGGCGATTTTAACAATTGGAACCCGGCCGATACCGCCTGGATGCTTAAGTCGGATGGAGCAGGCACTTATATACTTGCAAAAAACATCCCGACAGGTAAATGCAGTTTTAAAATTACCAGGGGTAGTTGGGAAATGGTTGAATGTAAAACTGACGGACAAGACGTAGAGAATCGCGATATAAACCTGGTACATGATACTACTGTTGTTATGAGCATACAAAGCTGGAAAGATGACCGTCCCGCGGTAGCGAAAAGGCATACGGCCAGTGCCAATGTGCATATCATCAGCGAAAATTTTGATATACCGCAATTGGGCAGGCAGCGAAGGATATGGATATACCTGCCTGCGGACTATGCCACATCGCACAAAAAATACCCGGTAATTTATATGCACGACGGGCAGAATTTGTTTGATGAGTATACATCAGGTTATGGTGAATGGGGAATAGATGAGTTGCTGGATAAGCTACCGGTGGAAAAGCAATGTATAGTAGTTGGCATTGACCACGGCCGGGATTACCGCATAACGGAATATGACCCGTATGATTCAAAATATGGCAAGGGCAGGGGTGGTGATTATGTCGACTTTCTAGCGAATACCCTGAAGCCTTATATCGATAAAAATTATCGCACGGAAAAGGATGCCCGTCATACAACTGTTGCAGGCAGTTCGATGGGTGGCTTGATATCGGCTTATACCATACTTAAATACCCTGATGTATTTGGTAATGCAGGAATATTCTCTCCATCATTTTGGATAGCGCCGGAGATATATAATTATGCTTCGCAGCAGGCATTGAAAAGCCATAGCCGCTTTTATTTTATTTGTGGTGATAGTGAAAGCGAAAGTATGGTAACCGATATGAAGAAAATGGCTGATATTATTTACACCAAAGGCATAACTAAGGATAATGCTCCAACCACAATTATACCAGGAGCAAAGCATAACGAAAAACAATGGAACGGCGATTTTACAGCCTTTTATAACTGGCTACTGGCCGGCTATTAACATTAAAATCATAAATAATTTGTTTATTGCAAAATAATAACAACCCCTACCTGATATGAATGAAGAAACAAAAAACACGAAAGAAGAAGCAATTATAAGCGAAGCAAAAAAGATAAGCGAAGTGCAGGGGCCGGTAAAATCGGGCCTTAAAACCAAAGCGGCCATAGTTGAAAACTGGCTGCCGCGCTATACAGGAAGGCCGCTGGAAGACTTTGGCAAATATATTATCCTTACCAATTTCTCGAAATACATACAATTGTTTTCGCAGTGGCATAATGACGCGCCTATACTTGGATTGGATAAGCCTATGCAAAGCGTTACTGCTGATGGCATTACTATTATAAACTTTGGGATGGGCAGCTCGGTTGCGGCAACAGTGATGGATCTGCTTACAGCAATAAACCCTAAAGCGGTTATATTTTTAGGTAAATGCGGTAGTCTTAAAAAGAAAATTAATGTAGGCGACTTAATATTGCCTATAGCCGGTATCAGGGGCGAGGGTACATCAAATGATTATATGCCGGCTGAAGTGCCTGCCTTGCCGGCGTTTGCCTTGCAGAAGGCCATATCGACCACTATACGCGACTTTAAGCGCGATTACTGGACAGGAACCTGCTATACCACCAATCGCCGTGTATGGGAGCATGACAAGGTATTTAAGCGCCTGTTGAAAACGCTGCGTGCTACTGCCGTTGATATGGAAACCGCAACCATATTTGTAACCGGCTTTGCTAATAAAATACCTACCGGCGCGCTGCTGCTGGTATCTGATCAACCAATGATACCTGAAGGCGTTAAAACAGCTGAAAGCGATTCGAAGATAACTGAACAATATGTAGAAACGCACTTACATATCGGTATTGAATCGTTAAAACAACTCATTAACAACGGGCTTACGGTAAGGCACTTGAAGTTCTGAGTTGGTTGACAATAAAGATTAGTCGGAATTTTGACTAATAAAAGAGGTTTTAGCCTAAAATATGTAAAGTTATAAACCTATTTTTGCCATAAATACTGAAAAAAATACGCTACCATGTGGTATAATAATATTCTCGACACAATAGGCAACACGCCATTAGTAAAACTTAATAAGGTAACTAAAGATATCCCGGCTACGGTTTTGGCTAAAATTGAAACTACTAATCCGGGTAATTCAATAAAGGACCGTATGGCCCTTAAAATGATTGAGGATGCTGAGAAAAGCGGTAAGCTTAAACCCGGTGGTACTATTATCGAGGGTACATCGGGTAATACCGGTATGGGCCTGGCTATTGCGGCTGTTATAAAAGGTTACAAGTGTATTTTTACCAGCACGGATAAACAATCAAAAGAAAAATTTGATGCTTTGCGCGCTTTTGGCGCCGAGGTTATTGTTTGCCCTACCAACGTAGAGCCGGAAGATCCGCGTTCGTATTATTCCGTGTCGTCGCGTTTGGAGCGTGAGGTGCCTAATTCGTGGAAACCTAATCAATATGATAACCTTTCAAATTCGCAGGCACATTATGAATCGACCGGGCCCGAGATATGGGAACAAACCGGCGGTAAAATAACACACCTGGTTGCGGGTGTGGGTACGGGGGGTACCATATCGGGTATCGCGCGCTATTTAAAGGAACAAAATCCGAATATTAAAGTATTGGGCATTGATACTTATGGTTCGGTATTTAAAAAGTACAAGGAAACCGGCGAGTTTGACAAGAACGAAGTATACCCTTACATAACAGAAGGTATTGGCGAGGATTTTTTGCCTGCCAACGTTGATTTTAGCCTGATAGATCATTTTGAAAAGGTAACTGATATGGACGCCGCACTGATGACCCGCGAGATAGCGCGTAAAGAAGGTATTTTTGCAGGTAATTCGACAGGTTCGGCAATTGCAGGGGTTATACAGATGAAGGATATGTTTAAAGAGGGCGATATAGTTGTGGTGATATTCCCCGACCATGGCACACGCTACCTGGGTAAAATGTATAATGACGACTGGCTGCGCGACCGTGGATTTTTGAAGGATGGTAAACTGACCGCTCACGACATCATTTCCAAAAAGGAAGCACAGGAAATCGTGACCATCGACTGCGAAAAATCAGTATTGGAAGCTATTAATACCATCAAATCACTTAATATATCGCAAATACCAGTCACCCAAAAAGGCATGGTTATAGGTAAAATTACCGAAAGTGACATTTTAGATGCTTTGCTGGAGAACCCGTCGTTAAAATCGCAGCCTATAAAAAATATTACTACGGCTCCATTCCCTTTTGTTGATCTGAATACTTCTATCGACAGGATATCGGCCATGATAAATAAAGATAATATAGCTGTTTTGGTTGAAGATAACGGGCGGATAGAGATCATTACCCAGTATGATATTATTAACGCCATTTCAGCTTAAAGCTGAAAGCTGAAAGGTAAAAGGATAAAGGGAAAAGGTGTTGTGCGATGAGCATGACACCTTTTTTGTGGTAATGGTATTATCCATCTTCACAGTAACATTATCTATTTGCCTGCCTTTTTATTTAATTTATATTGGGCGATATTTTACTCAAACGTTTGCATAACAAAAAATATGTTTTTATTTATTAGGTTTGGGTAAAGCCAATTAAGCCATGATCAAAAAATTACAAGTATTACTGTTACTGCTATTCTTAGCATCGCCATCATTGTTCGCTCAACAGAAAATGATAGGCAACGAAACCGACGCGCAAAAAGAAAAGCGAATGGAGTGGTGGAAAGATGCTCGCTTTGGTATGTTTATCCACTGGGGTTTGTATTCAGAAGGTGCAAGGCACGAGTGGCTGAAGCACAATGAAGCCATGACCAATGAACAATACCAAAAATATTTTGATGAGTATAACCCCGATCTGTTCGACCCTACTAAATGGGCAAGGGAAGCCAAAGCAGCGGGTATGAAATATGCCGTGCTTACAACCAAACACCATGAGGGTTTTTGTATGTTCGATTCAAAATACACTGATTATAAGGCAACCAATACAAAAGCTAAACGCGATTTGGTACGGGAATATGTTAACGCATTCAGAGCGCAGGGGTTGAAGGTTGGGTTTTACTACTCATTGCTCGACTGGCACCATCCTGATTATACCATGGATAACTGCCACCCGCTTGTGCAGAAAGATACCAGCAAGGCAAACTATGCCCGCTTAAGCAAAGGCCGCGATATGGCAAAATACCGCCAGTACATGCGTAACCAGATAACTGAATTACTGACCAATTATGGTAAGATTGATGTGTTATGGCTGGATTGGTCGTGGGATAAAGCAGACCAGGAGAAAGGTACGGGGAAAGGTCCGAAAGATTGGGGTTCGGTTGAATTAATTAAGTTGATACGGAAATTACAGCCCGGTATTATTGTTAATAACAGGTTAGGCCTAACTGATTATAAAGATGGTGGCGATTTTGAAACACCTGAACAGGTAAGCACAAAAGAACTTGAGCCATATAGGGGAAGAACCTGGGAAACCTGCCAAACATTTTCGGGCTCGTGGGGATATTATCGTGATGAGAATAGCTGGAAAACAGACCGCCAACTGCTTGATCTGTTGATTACTTCGGTAAGTAATGGCGGTAATTTGATACTGAATGTTGGCCCAACTGCACGCGGCGAGTTTGATTACCGTGCGACACGTGCATTAGACAGTATGGCTTACTGGATGCACGCCAACAGTAAAGCTATTTACAATTGCACTTATGCGCCGGAAAGTTTTAAAGTGCCTGAAGGAACCAAATTGACCTATAATAAAGCAACTAAACGCTTGTATGTGCATTTGTATGATTATCCTGATGGCAAACTGGTATTGCATGGCTATAAAGGCAAAATAAAATATGCGCAGTTTTTGAACGATTATTCGGAGTTGCTGTATACAACTTCGGGTGATGATGTAATAGTTAATTTGCCTGCTAAGAAGCCATTGTATGAGATCCCGGTTGTGGAGTTGATGCTACAATAATTGACTTAAAGAACAGACTTATGGGTTTTTAAAGCTTCGTAAGTCTGTTTATATAACAATATTACATGGTTAACATAACTTAACATGTTTTCTGTGTGTTTTAAAATAAATAACTGATTATCAATCATTTATAAATTTTGATGTTAACCTGATTCCTCGTCTTTTACGCTATCAATACCCGTCAACCCTTCTTACATATTCTTTTTTGTAGAAAGTATTAAAAATGGGCTTCGGGTGCGTAAACAGGTAAACGCCTGTGCCGACCTCGCGGGCTAAGGGGTTGGTAATAGCACCTGTTTTTTTGGTGCTTTCCATCGTCTTTCCTATTTTTTCGGCGTTTTTACCATCGTTGTCATCAACAAAAATAATGTATTGTGCATCGCCGACGTCAGGCGGCGCCCATAAGCCAAAGCTGCTGTCGAGGCTTATGATCTCGGGTAAATTGTATTGTTTGCCATAATGGTGTATAGCCCCGGCTTCGCCATAGTTATCGGCAATTATAATGGTGTGCTTTTGTTGTTCTGGCGTTAACGAATTGTATGTGTCGGCAACTTTTTTGCTTAGTTCGTCCCAGCCGAGCATGTCTCCATAGTCTTGCGTTGTGGGATGAAGTTTGTGATCTTCCCATGTCGCCACAAAATCAAACGCCGATAGGTGGGTTCTGCAATAAGTGAAAAAACCTAATGTTTGATTCAGTGGCAATACCGGCAGCAGCATTGGTAACAACGGGATATTTGGCACTGAGAATAAAAGTATCACCAATGTGCGCAATACGTAGCTGTTTTTTATCCAGCGTTCAAAACCAAAGCCACCGGCAGCAAATAGCATAGGGTAAGCGCCAAACAGGTAATAGCTTTTGCCGCTCATCTCCAGCAAAAAAATAAATATAGCTATATACGCAAATGCCAAAAACTGGTATTTGCGCAGTTTGAAGGAGAATATTAAAAAGAAAAACCCTGTAAGCCACAAAAACAATGCAATGCCATTCACCAATACTTGTTGACTGATAAAATCGGATGGTTTAATATAGTTAAGCTGCGTTTCCTGTAGTGTTTTCATATGCGTAACAATCGGCAGGTGATGATTGAACTGCCAAAATATATTAGGCAAAAACAACAATATCGCGATAGCAGCCGCACCTAACATGTGCTTGTTGAATAATATCCTGCGCTGTTTGGTCACCAATAAGCCAATAATCAATGCAAAGGCAAAAAATGCCATGGTATATTTAGTAAGTAGCCCCAGGCCAACGGCTATCCCAATAAAATACAGGTATTTGACAGATGATGTATTGATGTATTTTACTACAAGGTAAACTGTTAAAACCCACCAAAATTGGTCGAACACTACAGGTTGCAATAAATAATCGCTTGCCATAAAAGCGGGGGAGAATATTAGTGCAAGGCAGGCAAGTGTGATGGCAAATTTGCGGCCGCCTAATTCCACCGTAATAAGGCCGGTGAACCACACTATTAACCCGGCAAAAATGGTACAGAAAATGCGTGTAGCAAAAACAGAGTCGCCAAATAAGGTGGAACTAATTTTAGCAATTACAGCGACAAAGGGTGGTACCTCTTTAAAGCCCCATGCTAAATGATCGCCGAGGGCGAGGTGCAAAAGCTCATCGCGCTGAAAACCGAAATGCGACATAGCAAATAGGTTCAACACAACTTTTATAGCAACAAATACCAGTATAAAGCCTGTGTAGGTCGATCTGCGATTTTGGTACATGGATCAGTTAAGGGTTTTTACTAAGATAGTGTTTTGAACTATATTCTCACTATATCAGCCCCAAGCGCCCTTAACCTTTCATCAATATGCTGATAACCGCGTTCAATTTGCTCAATGTTGTATATGGTTGATTTGCCCTGAGCCGATAGTGCGGCTATCAATAATGATACCCCAGCACGGATGTCGGGTGATGTCATGGATATACCGCGTAATTGTACCTGTTTATCAAGGCCGATAACTGTTGCGCGGTGCGGGTCGCAAAGGATGATCTGGGCACCCATATCCAGCAGCTTGTCTACAAAAAACAGGCGGCTTTCAAACATTTTCTGGTGTATGAGCACCGAGCCTTTGGCCTGTATAGCTACCACCAGAACAATGCTCAGCAGATCGGGGGTGAAACCCGGCCACGGAGAATCAGCAATGGTCATGATGGAACCATCGATAAAAGTTTCAATTTCGTAATGGTCCTGTGCAGGGATGTAAATATCGTCGCCACGTAATTCCAGTTGTATGCCTAAACGACGGAATACATCGGGTATCATGCCCAATTCCTTGTATTTTACATCTTTGATAGTGATCTCGGAGCCTGTCATGGCAGCAAGGCCGATGAACGAACCGATCTCGATCATATCGGGCAGCATGCGGTGTTCAGTTCCGCCCAGGTAATTAACGCCCTCAATAGTTAACAAATTTGAACCTATGCCACTTATTTTGGCGCCCATGCGGTTAAGCATTTTGCAAAGCTGCTGTAAATAAGGCTCGCAGGCGGCATTATATATAGTTGTAGTGCCTTCGGCTAAAACGGCGGCCATCACTATGTTGGCGGTACCGGTTACCGAAGCTTCGTCCAACAACATATAAGTGCCTTTCAGATTGCTTGCATCTACATTAAAAAAGCCGTTATCGGGATTGTAATCAAACCTCGCACCCAGTTTTTCAAAGCCTAAAAAGTGTGTATCAAGCCTGCGGCGGCCAATTTTGTCGCCACCGGGTTTAGGTATTGATGCCTTGCCAAAGCGTGCCAGCAAAGGGCCAACTATCATTATCGACCCACGTAAACCGCCGCCTTTCGATTTAAAGGCTTCCGAGGTAAAAAAGTCCTGATCGATGTTTTTAGCCTCGAAGCTGTAGGTATCGGGTGCAAGGCGCTCAACAATAACGCCCATATCGCCCAATAGCTCGATGAGCTTGTTTACATCTTTTATATCGGGTATATTACTGATAGTTACTTTTTCGGGCGTTAATAATACAGCCGAAAGCACCTGTAAAGCCTCGTTTTTTGCTCCCTGCGGGGTTATTTCGCCCTTTAAAGGCTTGCCACCAATTATTTGAAAGGCGTTATTCATATATAGTTTTGTTAGTTCGATGGTTCATTCGGTTCATTGGTCATAGTTGATAGTTCATGGTAAAAGAAAAAGCAACTATGCTGCACTGCAAAGATTAAAAATAATCCCCGACTTACCATGAACTATGAACCAACAACTATGAACTAATTAGTCTTTGCGCGCGCCGCCGCCACCGCCGTTGTTACGGTTACGGTTGTTTTGGTTATTGTTGTTACGCGGGTTATTGTTGGTGCGGCCACCACCGCCACCACCGCCACGGTTATTTTGATTAGTGCGGCCACGGTTATTGTTGTTATTATTGTTTTGCGGCGCGGGGCGGTACTCAACACGGTTAAGGTTGATGGTTTCATCGGCCTTCAATTCGCCACCGGACATAGCGTATAGATCAGCGAGGATGCTTTCGTCGGTAACAGAATCTTTATTCCACTGCACATAGGCTATTTTCATAAAATTGGCTATGGATTGTATCATATACTTTTTGCGCTCAGGCTCTTCAATACTTTTGGCTTTTTCCATCATCAGCTCAATGGTTTTACCATAGTGCTTGTATTTTATGCGCTGGAGCGGATACCTTAACGGTTTAGGTTTAAGGTGTATAGCCTCGGGAGTGGGTTTTGGATATGGCGCATCCACATCTATCTGGTAATCAGATATAATATGCAGGTGATCCCAAAGTTTATGTTTGAAATCGGCAACATCGCGCAGGTGCGGATTAAGGAAACCCATCAGGTCGATTACGACTTGTGCGTAGCGGTTACGTTCTTCTTTTGTGGGCAGCGCAACAATGTATTTAACCATGTTTTGTACGTTGCGGCCATATTCAGACAGGATAAGTTTGTTCCTGGTTGAATTATAATCAAAATTTTCAGGCTTATTTTCTAATGCCATGTTATTTGTGTTTTTATTGAGATTTTAAAATTAGCTCCGAAGAATCTTTCCCTTGTATTTGATTGGGGCAGGCGCTAAAGTTGATATGCTGTTGAGAAGCAATGCAAATATAGGAATTTTATTATTGTATAAATGTCTTTTTATTTAACAAAGCAGTTAGCAATTTTTATGTTGAGTAATTGGTATATATCAAACAAAGCAGATTATTATTTGCTTAAATTAGCATACATATAAATTACAGTGGCAGAACAATTGATCATAACCAAAGTAGATATTTACCGGTTTAGTATACCGATGGTGCCTTTTTACTATTGCGACAGGCACCATGACGCACGCACAGAATGTATTTATACGTGTGCATACCGATGCCGGATTTTATGGTGTGGGTGAGTGTTCGGCTTTTCCGATGATTGTGGGCGAAACGCAGGATACCTGTTTGGTTATGGCGCGCGACTTTGCAAAACTATGGATAGGTAGAGATGCGCTTGACATTGCAGCACGTTTACAGCAATTGAATGATTTTGCTGCGGGCAACACCACCATAAAAAGCGCTTTTGATATGGCACTTTATGATATAGCTGCGAAAAATGCAGGATTACCGCTTTATAAGTTTTTAGACGGAAAAAGAAGGCCCGTTGAAACTGATATTACCATAGGTATAGCTGAACCTGAAGCTATGGCTGATAAAGCGCTGGAGTTCCAGGTATTGGGTGCGCATATACTAAAAGTAAAGTTGGGCAAAGGCGCTGTTGAGGACGTGGAGCGGATAAAACAGATACGCTCGGTGGTTGGTGATGAAATGAAGATCAGGGTAGATGCCAACCAGGGCTGGAGCTTTGATGCTGCTGTTTTCACACTGCAAAGCCTTGGCGAATATGATATTGAATTTTGCGAGCAGCCAATGCGCACCTGGCATGACGACCGCCTGCCGGAATTAATGCAACTATCGCCGGTGAAAATTATGGCCGATGAAAGCGTTTATAATCACCATGACGCGCGCAAACAGATCAAGACCCACAGTTGTGATTATATAAATATAAAACTAGCGAAATCGGGTGGTTTATTTGAGGCGATGAAAATACACGATGTAGCTGCTGAAAATGGTATTGCCTGTATGATGGGCGGGATGCTGGAAAGCAGGATAGCGTTGAGCGCTAAATTACATTTTGTATATGCCTGCCCTAATATTCGTTTTTATGATATGGATACCTGCATGCTTGGCCACAAGGTTGACCCATGTGTGGGCGGTGTTACTTATGATGGTTATTTATTGGATATTGATGATAAGGTTGGGATAGGGGCGGATGCTGATGAGGGATTTTTAAAGGATTGTGAACTTATAGAGATTAGTTAATTGGAGATCAGAGATTAGTTAACCAAAGTTCCACTAATCTCTAATCTCCAGTCTCTATAACCTATTCAGCGCTTAGTTGTGCGAAATATTTGTGGAACAAAGGGATGGTTTCAATGCCTTTGTAATAATTGAATATATCGTATTTTTCGTTTGGTGAGTGCAGGGCGTCGCTGTCTAAACCAAAACCCATTAATACTGTCTTTAATCCTAATTCAGCTTCAAATAATGCT
>CAIWRU010000006.1 GCA_903915155.1 uncultured Mucilaginibacter sp. | reverse complement strand
TTTTCTTTTTATATCTACCGCATAATAAATATTATTAAAAGTTTAAAAAGTATATAGTTTGTAAGTTCATAATAGTTTATCTTAGTGATAACCATTATATAACCACAAAATGCCCCATATACCATTAGACGAAAACTTGCCGGGTATTACCGGCTTGTTAAACTATCGCCAGGATACAGCATTGCCAATAAGGCAACTTACTCAAATATTGTTGCGCGGCGAATCTACCTTAACAGAAGGCGAGCGGGAACTAATTGCTACCGTTGTTTCGCAGGGCAATCAATGTAAATTTTGCACGGCCGCTCATACAGCCGCGGCTAATGCTATTTTGGGAGAAAGTGAAACTTCGGAAAAAGTAAAGCATGATCTTGAAAATGCACCGGTAAGTGAAAAAATGAAACATTTGCTTGATATCGCCCGGAAAGTACAAGCCGATGCCCGAACAGTAACCCCGGAGTTGGTTGAGAAAGCAAAGGAATCAGGAGCAACAGACCTCGAAATACATGATACAGTATTAATTGCAGCCCTTTTTTGCCTGTACAATAAATATGTCGACGGTCTTGCAAGCGTTACCCCCACCGAGCCTGCTTTTTATGAGAGGCTGGCCGGCATTCTGAAAACGAGTGGCTATTTACCTTCACCAAACAGGTATACCAGCCTAAACACTACCTCATGAAAGCAAAACCCCGCGGGCCTATATTTTGGTTAGGGATAATATTATTAGTTGTTCCCGGGCTTGTGCTGGCTTATTTGCTAATGCCCTTCCCCGGTAGCCAGGAGCTGAACGCGATAACCGTATGTTACTATCTTTCAAAGATAGTATTGCCATTACGTGTGTTAGGCGGCTT
Organism: uncultured Mucilaginibacter sp.; assembly: GCA_903915155.1. Classification (GTDB taxonomy): domain Bacteria; phylum Bacteroidota; class Bacteroidia; order Sphingobacteriales; family Sphingobacteriaceae; genus Mucilaginibacter. Next base: position 16,545 of record CAIWRU010000006.1, on the reverse strand, counting down.
ATTGATCTTATGGTACTTCATAAAATTTTATTCAAAAAATTCCAGGTGGGGAAAGGTCATCAAAATTGGGCTTCTCCTAATTTGTTTGGGTAGCTTCTATATAACTGATTATATGTTTAAAGCAGAAACTATGTTTGAGGAACCGCAGATCATAACCTTTGCCAATGCCATTGACAATAAAGTGCCTGAAAGATATGTGGTAATAGGCGTAGTTAATAATGGTGTGGCTAAAGCCTATCCTGTTGTTTACCTTGGATATCATCACAAAGTACAGGATAATGTGGGTAACGAGCCTGTTTTAATTACTTATTGTACTATGTGCCGCACAGGTAGGGTTTATAGTCCCATGATAAACGGTACGCGCCAACAGTTCAGGCTGGTTGGTGCCAGGCATTATAATGCTATTGTAGAAGATTCAGGTACAGGGACATGGTGGTACCAGGCAACCGGCAACGCAGCGGCAGGCAAGTTAAAAGGTTCACATTTACTTGAATTGCCTTATGAGCAGTCTACCTTGAGCGCCTGGCTAAACAAGCATCCGGGCTCGCTCATTTTGCAGCCGGATAAGCATTATGTAAAGGATTATTCAGATCTTAAAGACTATGACCGTGTACAAGCCATTGATAAAGATAGTGCCATAAAAAACAAAGACTCGCTTATAAGAAAAAGTTGGGTGGTAGGTGTAATTGTAAACGGGCAGCCCAAAGCCTACAATTGGCGAAATCTTAGCAAAGTGCGCATTATAAACGACGAGGTAAACAAAACACCTTTAGTAGTAGCAATAGAGCCGGATAGCCTTACTTTCCATGTATTTAACACCACGGTTAACGGCAAAGTATTGCATTTTAACTTGGATGCTTCGGGTGGTTTAACGGATCAGGAAACAACTTCTACATGGAATTGGAATGGACAGGCAATTTCAGGAGGATTGAAAGGAAATTACCTTAATAAAATACAAGCCTACCAGGAATACTGGCATTCATGGAACCATTTCCATCAGGGTACTTTATTAAGGTAATATTATAGGGCTAGAAGTTTTTATATCTCCCTGTTCAAATCCCAGTTCTCCAAGTAATCAGCAACCCTCCGTACAAATGATCCGCCTAAAGCGCCATCGACAACACGGTGGTCATATGATAATGACAAGAACATCATGTGGCGGATACCGATCATATCACCCAATTTTGTTTCGATAACTGCCGGTTTCTTTTTAATTGCGCCCACAGCTAAAATTGCAACCTGGGGTTGATTGATGATGGGTGTACCCATCACGTTTCCGAAGGAGCCTACGTTGGTTATGGTAAATGTGCCATCGCGTACATCATCAGGTAGCAGTTTGCCTATCCGCGCCCTGTTAGCCAAATCATTTACCGATTTAGTTATGCCTAGCAGGTTCAATTCATCGGCCTTTTTAATTACAGGTACTATTAGGTTACCGCTTGGTAAGGCGGTAGCCATGCTGATGTTTATATCTTTCTTTTTGATGATCTGTGTGCCGTTAACCGTGATGTTTATCATCGGGAAATCTTTTATGGCTTTTACTACAGCTTCAATAAATATTGGTGTAAAGGTTATTTTTTCACCTTCGCGTTTTTCAAACTTATCCCTTACCCGCTCGCGCCATTTTACAAGTGCGGTTACATCAGCTTCAACAAATGATGTTACGTGCGGCGATGTTTGTTTGCTGTAAACCATATGGTCGGCAATAAGCCTGCGCATACGATCCATCTCGATGATCTCATCACCACCCGATACTGATGTTGATTTTGGCTCAGGTGCAGCCACTTTTGGTTCAGGAGCAGGTTCTGGTGCCGGCTGAGGTTTTGGCTCGGCAGGCGCCTTGTATTCGGGTTCAGGAGCAGATTTGGGCGCAACAGGTGCGGCAGCAATTGGCTCTTGCACTTCTTTAGGTGTTTCCTTCACAGGTTCAACCACAATCTCGCCCGACTTAACCCTTATGTAATATAATAGGTCGTCTTTCGTCAACCTGCCTTCTGCCCCGCTGCCGGTTATTTTATCAAGTTCGGCTGCGCCAATGCCTTCCTGTGCAGCAATGCTGCGTACCAATGGCGAATAAAATCTTACATTATCGCTAACCTGGATGTTAGTTGGCGGCGTATTGGTTGGTGGCAATTGTTCCAGCCCAGGTATTGCAGTTTCTACAGTCGGCGGAGTTTCTTGAGCCTTTGGCTCAATTACTACAGGCCCGGTTTTTACTTCCGGCTCAGGTGTTGCAATGATTGGTTCGGGCTGTACAACTTCGGCAACAGGTGCAGCGGGTGCCGGTTGTTCTTCAGCTTCGCCAGTTTCAATTATAGCTATAACCGAACCTACCTGTACTACTTCATCTTCCTTGCAAAGTTGCTCTACTAATTTTCCCGATACGGGCGATGGAACTTCTGAGTCAACTTTATCGGTTGCTATGTCCATTACTGATTCGTCGGCTTCGATATGATCTCCTGGTTTTTTCAACCATTTGATTATAGTCGCTTCCGCAACACTTTCCCCCATTTTTGGCAGTAATAGCTGATATTTGGCCATACACAATTATAGTTTCTCCGGACAAAATTAATTAAATGAAAGCTTAGTTTTAGTTTTCGCGCAGCAAAGTAATTAACATAAATAATGCCCCTACGGCGCTCCTTTCGATGTTTTGGGCGCGTTTGCTGCCGAATGTGAATTTCTTTACCATAGTTTTTCCACGTTTTGCAACCCCTACCCAAACAGTTCCTACCGGTTTATCAGGCGTGCCACCTCCGGGGCCTGCAATACCGGTTACAGCAATAGCATAATCTGCATTAAAATTAGCCAATGCGCCCTCAACCATTTCGGTAACGGTTTGTTCGCTAACCGCGCCATATTGTTCAATAGTAGTTTGTTTAACGCCCAGCAAACCTTCTTTCAATTCATTTGAATAGGTTACTGCGCCGCCTAAAAAAACATCGGATGAACCCGCATGCTGTGTAAGTAAATGCGAAATATATCCTCCCGTGCAGCTTTCGGCTACAGCAAGTTTCAGGCCCTTTTTCCGCATTAAGTTCAATACAACTTGCTCAAGGCTTATATCTTGCTGCGCTACAACATGCTTGCCAACGCGTTCAGTTATTCTTGCTGCAAATTCTTCTATTTCGGTTTTAAGCGCAGCTTCATCTTCTCCATCGCCACTCAATCTTAGCCGTACCTGCCCTAATTTTGGCAAATAAGCCAGTTTTATGTGCGATGGCAGGCTATCTTCAATGTCGGCTATTTTATTCGCCAGGTATGATTCACCTTCACCCACTGTTAAAATAGTTTTGTGAACAATTACCGGCAGTTTTAATGTCGCTTTCAATTTCGGTATCACCCCCTCCTCCATCATGTACATCATCTCGAACGGTACACCGGGCATTGAAACATATATTGTTCCATCCACATTAAACCACATGCCGGGCGCGGTGCCATTTTTATTTAATATCACCTCGCAATTCTCTGGTACCATGGCCTGCTGTTTATTCACATCAAGCATATTGGCTAAAGTACCGCGTAAGCGCAGAAAAATGCTTTCCACATTAGAAAGTGCCTCTTTATTTTCTATTAATCCAACGCCAAAATACTCAGCAATCGTTTTTTTGGTAATATCATCTTTTGTGGGTCCAAGTCCGCCGGTTATCAAGATAATATCGGCACGATTTTTAGCTTCAGCAAGCGCTGTAAGTATATGTTGCCGGTCGTCAGATACTGATGAAATTTGTTTTATACGTATGCCTATATTATTTAAGTGCCTGGCTATCCAGGCCGAATTTGTATCAACTATTTGGCCAATGAGTATCTCATCGCCTATGGTAATTATTTCTGCAAACATTGTTTATTGGGCAAAATATGAGTTACTGGTATAATCACTCTTCTTACTTAATTTCAAAGACTGCAAAATAGTGGATTTTACTCTTAAAGTAACATTATATGATTTATAATACCCGAAAGGCAGCCATTGGAACGACAGGTCCCAACAGTGCAGGTCGCGGTATATTGAAAAGGACGTAGCACTTCCCAGTTGCCGCGCCTTTAAGTCGAAGTTGGTGGAGTATTGTACCTTCCATTTGGAAGTGAGGCTTACATCGCCGCTTAGCATAATGGTATTGGTTGTATTTGTGCTGGTTATATTATTGCTGTAACTAAAACTGTAATTAAAGGTAATGTTCCAGGGTATATTAAAATCAATATAGGCGCCGGGGTCGCTGTTTATCATGGCCAGCTTTTGCGCCTGCTGGGGGTTCATATTTTGCAATGTACTACCTATTGGCGGCGTCGCGGGTTTTGGCGCGAATGATGTTGAATTTAAACTGCCGCTCATTGAAAGCGAAAAACTGGTAAGTGTAGGAAATTTGCCATTTTGCCATGTATACTTATCGATCATGTGAGGGTACTTAACTATCGCCCCGTTTGATATGGAATCATTTAATAAAGTAACATAGGGGTTTAAATTACCGCTAAAACTGATATTTACTTTTTGATGCAAAATAGCAGTGTGCCCCGAAAAAGCAATTTGTGATAGCTTAAATGAATCGGCCGCGAAGTTGTAAAATGTTGATAAGGTAAGCCCATCTAATATTTTTATGTGCTTGGCCGTTTGCGAAGTATCGGTGCTCTTGGGTCTTACTTTTGCCTCAATGCTATTATCTAAACTTAAATTCAACCCGGCCGACCTTCCTGATGACGGGCCACCATATACACCATTTTGAAATATGGAATACATGGTATTGGTTACCGGGTAAGGTATAATAGCATTGCTTACAATAGTTTTATAATACCCAAAACTTGGGTCGGAAAAATCAGGGCGGTAAGCAAACGAAACAGATGGCGTTATCACCGTTCTGATGGCTTGCAGTTTTCCCTTTTTAAAACTTGCTGTACCATATACTTTCGTTGAAAACCCTGCACTCAAATTATATGAGCCAGCCCTTTTAAAACCGCCGACTGTGTCAATAACAGGAACGTCAGGATTTATCAGGCTATTCCTGTCGTATCTTTCCCTAATGGTTTGAAAATACCACCACTCCGTATAGTTTGCCGAAGCACTAAACTGGAAATATTTTAATAGTGTTTGGTTAAAACCAATGGGTATCTGGTGCTCAAGCCCGTTTTGCATACGTTTAAAAAGGGTACTGCCTTTAAATAGCTCATCTTCGGGTACAGCATTAATATGGTTTGTTGCCTGCAAGCTATAACCAACTGTGATTTTCTGATACCATTTTTGTTCACCTACCCTTTCCTTTGAATCAAACGGACTAAGGGTTGACATGTTGAATGATATGGTAGGCAGATCTAAGGTAACGGTTTTAGCTGTAAGGTCCTGGCTGTGGGCAAGGCTTACGTTAAGGTTAAAAGGTGTACCTAGCCACTGTTTACTGTACGATATACTTGAACTAAGGTTATTTTGTGTTAACGACTGCAGGTTATAGTTAGTTGATGCCGGGTTATTTTGATAATAACTTGATGTACCAGCATTTACCGATGCGCTAAATGTACTGCCGGGGCTTGCATTACTATTTTTTGTGTGCGACCAGGTGATATTAAAATCTTTTGCCGGCGGATCGCCCTCAAGCCCGTAATTATGCGACCCATAGCTTAAAGAAAGACTACCCGAATACAGATACCTGCTTAAATAGCGTGCTGAGGTATTAAGGTCATAGGAGCCTTTTGAATATAGGGTACCTTGTGTAGTAATATCCACGTAATCATTCAAAGCTATATAATAGCCCAGGTCCCTAATGTAAAACCCAAGCTTTTGGTCTTCGCCGAACGTTGGCAGTATAACCCCTGATGTACGTGAGTCGGGCTTGGGAAAGAAACCAAATGGTATTGCAAGTGGTAATGGCACACCCTCAATTTCAAGGTAAGCAGGGCCGGATATTATACGGTTCTTTTCGCCAATACCTTTGGTTATTACTATACCAAAATCAGTTTCGGGGAACGGTTTTTCGCAGGTGCTGAAAAGCACGTTGCGGTAGGCGGCTTCGGTTTCGTTTAGCTTTTTTACCTGGCCACCTGATATATAATTCCCATCCTGTTGTGATGCCGGGTTATATATTTTACCTTTCTTTGTTTTATAATCAAAAAGCAACGAGTCGGATTCAACGGGCTTATCTTTCCCCTGTTTGGTTAATGGCCTGCCAATATAGCGATGTGTTACCGGGTCGATACTGCCGCTGGCAAATATTAAGTGTTTCTTTTGGTCAACCCTTATAAAATCAGCGTCCATTTCCACGTCCTGGTACTTTACGCGCGCTTTGCCATATAAGTACAGGATATTATGCACTTTATCAACAATAGTTGAATCGTCATCACTAAATTTCAGTTCCGAATCAAGCCCTTCTTTGCTTTTTTTTGCGGTATCAGCATTTGATTTTACACTTTTACTACCATTTTTAGCGTTAGATTGGTTAATTTTAAGAAGTTTCTTGTCTCTTACGGAATCAAGCTTTATAATAGTGTCAATAATTGGTCTGTAGTAACTATTTCTGCTCCTTCCGGTAGCAGCCATAGCATTTACTATTAAAACAATTTCCAGCAGAAAAAATAGCCTTGCGAATTTCAAAATAGATTATGAATAGTATTTTTGCAGAAAAAATTAACAGCGCTCAAACATAATGAAAAATAAAATATTGAAAAGATTGATTTGCAGTTTATCCCTATTACTAACCTCCTTTTCGCTATTTTCATCACCTTTAGTTAATTTGGTAAAAAAAGACACTGTCGTAAATAATAATCCCTATAGAATAAGGACTATCATAGTTGATCCCGGGCACGGAAATAAGCATAGTGGCGAAGGCCATTTTTCCCCCGGTGCTTCCGGCTCTTATTCTTACGAAAGAAATGTAACGCTAGCTGTGGCATTTAAATTGCAAAAGGCCATAGAAAAAGATATGGAGGGCGTAAAAGTTGTATTAACACGCACTACAGACGATGATGTTAACTGGCAAAGGAGGGCAGATATTGCCAATCAAAACAAAGGCGACATTTTTATTTCATTGCATTGTAACTCATTGCCCAGCAGGTACAGGCGTGTAGTAGTTGGCCATAAACATGGCAAGCCCATCTATCATTCAGAAGAAGTAGCCGACAGATCAGGAAAAGGCGTTTTGCTGCTTGTGTATGGTACCTGGCGTACCAAGGAAGAACAAAAAGCCATTAAAGAGAATCTTATTGAGGATGATGCCGACTCGGACATGAACACTGCCCCCGATCCCAATGACCCCACTGAGATGATACTAATGAATGAGTACGAAAGGAAATACCGCAAACAAAGTATTCACTTGGCTCAACTAATAAACAGTGAATTTGTTAATCATGACGGCAGGCCCAGTGACGGTATGAGGGAACAAGGGATATTGGTACTTTGCCATAGTGCAATGCCGGCAGTACTTGTTGAAATGGGTTATATTAACAATGCCGATGATGAAGCATATTTAAACTCAGAAAGCGGCCAGGACGAGATTGTTGCTTCAATTACGCGGGCACTTCAAAGCTATAAAAACCAGGTTGAAAGTGTATCGCAATAATTGTAGCGGGAATAGAAATTAGCTATTATATCATAATTAAATTAAATTTACGCGCATTTACTTATATCATATTAGATGAAAATATCAAACGAAACCAAGATCGGTGTTTTAACTACTATTACAATAACTGTATTGATACTGATGTACAGCTATCTTAGCGGCGCTGATGTTTTTTCAAGATCGAATAAATTTTACGCTGTATATAAAAGTGTTGACGGCCTTTCAGTATCAAAACCTGTGCTGGTTAATGGCTTCCAGATAGGCCACGTATCTAAAATGGTATTGCGCCCGGATGGACGCACTGTAGTTGAATTTAAAATAGACCGTCAGTACAATGTAACCAGTAGCACACACGCGCAATTGGTAAGTACCGATCTGTTGGGCGGCAAGGCTATAAGTTTTGAATATGGCGAAAGCAAGGAGCCTGCCGAAGATGGCGATACCTTAAGCGCTGATATACAAGGTAGCCTGGCTGAAAGCTTGCAACCAATACAAATGAAAGCTGAACATCTGATCTCAAAGCTGGATTCATCGCTTGCATCTGTAAATAAAATATTGAACCCGAATTTTCAACGTAACGTTGACCGCAGTTTTACCAGCATAGCCAACTCGTTGCAAACACTTGAGGGCACCACTAAAAAGATAGACGCGCTGGTAGGCGGCCAAACTGAACACATAAATGGGATATTATCAAATGCCGATGCTGCATCTAATAATTTAAAGGAAAGCACTTCGCACCTAACCGGTATCACTACAAATTTCGAGAAGGTTAGTAATGACATTGCAGCTGCCAATCTTAAACAAACATTGGATAACGCTAATAAAGCCATGGCCGATCTGCAAGCCACCATTGCTAAGATCAACAGTAACCAAGGTTCATTAGGCCTGCTACTTAGCGACGATAAAATGTACAAGAATTTGAATGATGCCTCGGCTAATTTGAACAACCTTTTTATTGACATTAAGGCACATCCGAAACGCTACGTTAGTTTCTCGGTATTTGGCGGGAAGAAAGATTAATTTAATATGCAAATGTGCGGATGTGCAGATTAACTTCAAAACATTGAATCACTGGATAGAATAATTAGTAAATGAATTTATCATTTGCACATCTGCATATTCGCATATCTGCACATCAAAAAATCACTCAATTATAAACGTCTTTCCTTCTACGGCTAATTCAGTATCGGGGAAAACACTTTGTGCTTCTTCCAATATTTCGTTAAGCGTTTTATATCGTGCTGAAAAATGACCGAGCAATAATCTATGAGCGCCGGTTTTCAATGCAACCTGGCCGGCCTGAAGCGCTGTTGTATGAAAAGTAGTTTGCGCCCGCTCAAGCATATCATTTAAAAAGGTTGATTCGTGATAGAGTAACGAAACATTACTTATCTGTTCAAAATACTTTTCGTTGTATAGGGTGTCTGAACAGTAAGCGTAGCTTTTAGGCTCTTCGGGCGATGTGGTTAGCGTTTCATTTTTGTATACCGTACCGTCATTGGCGGTATAATCAACACCTTTTTTTAGTGCAGTGTAATATTCAATAGGGATATTTAACTCCTCAATTTTTTCTTTTATTAACTTACGGTTACGTTTTTTTTGCCTGAATAAAAAACCTGTACACGCTATCCTGTGATCGAGCGGTATGGTTTCAACGGTTATATCCTGGTTATCTAATATTATTTCGGGTTTATCGGTGTGGGTATCAACGTAATTAATTTGGTACTGCAGCGTGGTTTCGGAGTATTTTAGTTGCAGGTTAACTATCTCCTTTAAATGCGGCGGAGCAAATATGGCTAATGATTTTGTACGCCCATTTAAATGCATTGACGAAAGCAGGCCCACCAGGCCCAGGTAATGGTCGCCATGCAGGTGGCTTATAAAAATATGATCGATGCGACTGGCTTTTATTCCAAAATGCAGCATTTGCTGCTGTGTGCCTTCGGCACAATCAACCAAGTATAGGCGCTCATTAATATTAAGCGCCTGTGCTGAAGGATTTCTGTTATAAATGGGGGTTGCTGAACTGCTACCGAGTATTGTTACCTCAAATTTCATAATGGGTAAACAATAAATGGTGCTATTTTGCTTCTTTCTTTAGTTCTTTTTCTATTTCTTCCATAAAAATAAGGTCGATGGCCTCTTCTTGTGTAGGAACTATAGAAAGCACGTTATCTAATTGAGAAATTGTAATAAGGCGCGATACAGCATCGCAAAGGCCTGCAAGTATAAAAACACCATTGGCATTTTTGCACAACCTATGCCCTACCAGCAAGCTGCTTAAACCCGACGAGTCGGCAAACTTTACCTGCGAAAGATCAAGAATGATATTACGTTGGCCCTCAGTATTAATTAATATTAATTCTGATTTCAATTGCGGAGTTACTAACGAATTTAATTTTGATTCGTTTAGTTTCAACAATATATACTTCTCGTGTTTATCAACAGCAAATTTCATTATTCGTAAAAATTAATAGGCTAAGATATAATTTTATTTACAAATATAATCATAAAGAGCGCAAAGCATTATTAATTGCTTCTTCTACCCTGTTTAAAACATTTTTATTTTCAGGTTTAATAAATTTTTCACCTGTTATTTTTTCGAATAGCTCGATATACCTGTCAGATATTGATTGAACAATTTCAGGCGTCATTTCAGGTATTACCTGTCCGTCTTTTCCTTGGAATCCATTCTCTATCAACCATTTGCGGACAAATTCTTTTGAAAGCTGTTTTTGCGGCTCGCCGCTTTTTTGTCTTTCTTCATATCCTTCACTATAAAAATAGCGCGATGAATCAGGGGTGTGTATCTCGTCAATCAAATAGATATCATCGCCTACTTTGCCGAACTCATATTTTGTATCAACTAAAATTAATCCGTGCTTTTTTGCTATTTCGGTACCCCGCTGATATAATTCACGGGTATATTTTTCCAGGTTTTGATAATCTTTTTCCGAAACAATACCTCTTTTTAATATTTCCTCGCGCGAGATGTCCTCATCATGCCCTACCGATGCCTTGGTTGTCGGGGTAATAATAGGTTCGGGCAACTTATCGTTCTCCTTCAATCCATCGGGTAGGCTTACACCACAAACCTGTCTTTTACCTGCCGCATATTCACGGGCTGCATGCCCGGCCAAATAGCCGCGTATTACCATCTCCACTTTAAAAGGCTCGCAAATACGGCCAATGGTAACACTTGGGTCGGGAACGCTTACTACCCAGTTTGGAACGATATCAGCCGTGGCTTTTAGAAAGCCGGCGGCAATTTGGTTAAGTACTTGTCCCTTATAAGGTATTGGTTCAGGTAACACCACATCGAACGCCGAAATACGGTCGCTCACTACCATTACCAGGTATTCATTTTTTATAGTATAAACGTCACGTACCTTTCCCTTGTAAAAGCTGGTTTGACCAGGGAAATTAAAATGTGTTTCTTTTATTGCATTCATCATTTTTAGATTTGAGATGCGAGATTTGAGATGTGAGACTTAATGCAGCCTGTCAATCTCAGATCTCACATCTAATATCTCATATCTATTATTGTATATCTCCGTAAGCGGCTAGTATCTTCCGCACTAATTTGTGCCTTACTACGTCTTCGCCGCTTAGGTAAACTATTTCTATTCCTTTTATATCTGTTAATATCCTCAATGCCGTATGCAGACCTGATTGCTGTTTTTTGGGCAAATCTATTTGCGTAACATCACCCGTAACAATAAATTTAGCCGATGGCCCCATACGTGTTAAAAACATCTTTAACTGCATATCGGTAGCATTTTGGGCCTCATCCAATATCACAAAGCAATTATCCAGCGTTCGGCCGCGCATAAACGCCAGCGGGGCTATCTCTATGGTGCGGTTCTCTAAATATACCTTTAGCTTTTCAGCAGGTATCATATCGTCGAGTGCATCGTACAAGGGCCGCAGGTACGGGTCTATCTTTTCTTTCAGGTCGCCTGGTAAAAAACCAAGGTTCTCTCCTGCTTCAACAGCCGGACGGGTTAAGATAATGCGCTTTATCTCCTTGTTTTTTAGCGCCCTTACTGCCAAAGCAACCGCTGTATAGGTTTTACCGGTTCCGGCAGGGCCAATAGCAAAAAGTATATCGCTTTGGTTTATGCAATCAACCATTTTGCGCTGGTTGGCGGTACGCGCCTTCACCATTACGCCGTTGGGGCCAAATACAATTACCTCGCCGCTGGCAAATTTATCAACCGTGGTGTCCGCGGTTGCGGATGGCGACGGCGTTTTTGTACCCAGTATCCTTTCAAGATCGGTAATGTTAAGGGTTTCATATTTTTCCACATGCTGAAGCAGGTGTTCAAATCTTTCCTGGAAGGTGGCTATCTCGTGCTCATCGCCCAATATTTTAACATCACTACCACGCGCCACTATCTTTAGCTTCGGATATTGCTTTTTAATGATCTCGAAATGATCATTGTTCGGTCCCCATAAAACAGCGGGGTTTATGTTTTCAATTGATAATTTTAGTTCGTTCAATACAAATTGATTTTTTTAGTTGCAGATTTTTATGAATTAAAAATTGAATATTTGCAGCATCTAATGCTTGTACAAGATTAGCAATAAAATTTTGAAATATTAATGGCAATAATAACATTAACTACAGATTTGGGCGATAAGGATATTTACCAGGCTGCACTAAAGGGCAGCATCCTTAAACTATTGCCGGCTGTAAATATTGTTGATATTACAAACAACGTTTCGGCCTTTAATATACAACAAGCGGCCTTCATATTAAAGAATAGTTTTCATTATTTTCCCGATGCTACGGTTCACCTTATCGGCATCGATACGGTTTTCAGCACCTCAACCAAATACCTGGCTATAAAATATAAAAAGCACTATTTTGTAGGGGCGGATAATGGGATATTCTCTTTAATGTTTAATACTGAACCAGATGAAGTGGTTGAAATAAACATTATGCAGGACCTTAAGTTCCTGCATTTTCCATTGGCCGACATTTTTGTTAAAGCTGCGTGCCATTTAGCAAAAGGAGGAAAGCTGAGCGAGATAGGCTTTCCGGTAACCGACATCGAACAAAAAATGAACCTGCAGCCTGTGGTGGAAAAAAACTTGTTAAAAGGTTCTGTTATTTACATCGACTCATTCCAGAATGTGATAACCAACATCACCAAGGAATTTTTTAACAATGTACAACAAGGGCGCCGCTTTACGTTGTATTTTAAGCGTAATGAAACCATTACTAATTTAAGCTGGCATTATAACGAGGTGCCCGAAGGTGAAAAGTTATGCCTGTTCGGCATAAGCGATCATTTGGAAATAGCCATAAACAAGGGCAACGCCGCAGGGTTGTTGGGCTTAGGTTTGGGCGACAGCGTTATTCTTGATTTTCAATAGCATCACCTATATGAAAAAATTAATATTTATTATCTTGTTGTCTTGTTGTGCGATAAACGTTCGCGCGCATGAAAATTCCGATTCAATTGCATACCAATCCCAACGGAAAAAGATAAACACTATGCTTGATCAGCGCAAACAAAAGTTTGGGCAATACAGCCAAAGTTTAAGTATGCATACGGGCATTTTTGGCTTGCAAACCAAAAAAGACATTCGCCGTTCGAATGATATCCTGATGGACATTGTTAAAACCGATGAAGATATTTTTGTGCAAACCAAAATATTGCTGGAGTACCGCACTTTTCAGCAAACACAGGTGCAAACCCATTCAGCTGAAACCGATAATGCCAACCTCGGCTTTATGAATACCATCAACAAGCTGCGCAAACAAAACGAGCAGTTAAAGAAAGATGCCGAAGTGGCCGCAGAAAAGCAGCAAAAAACATCGCAAACGGCATTAGCTATTATTGCAGGCCTTATAATAATTATTTTACTACTTTTAAGAGCTAAATTTGTAAAAAAGCGTTAGTTGTTCGTTATAACGCCCCTACCCGAACTACGTCACGAACGATTAATTATATTTTAGGATGAAATTAACTATACACGGGGCTGCCCGTCAGGTTACAGGGAGCATGCACCTGCTCCAGGTGGGCCAATATAAAATACTAATAGATTGCGGGCTTGATTATGAGAAGGACCGCAGCATACAATCAAACGAAAATTTCCCGTTTAACCCCGGAGAAATTGATGTGGTGGTTTTAACCCATGCGCATATCGATCACTCTGGCAACTTGCCCACATTGGTTCGTTTGGGTTTTAATGGGCAGATACTCTGCACCCCTCCTACTGCCGACCTTACTGAACTACTTCTATTGGATTCGGTTAGCATTTTTATGCATAAGTCACAAAAGAAGGGTCGCCATGGGAAAGGCAAATTCAATACCAACACCCAGCCCCTCTATCTGCAAAAACATGTGATGGACACGGTTGAACGCTTTGTTACCATCGGTTTTAATAAGCCTTTCCGCGTAAATGGAGATATTGAGTTAACGTTTATCCCTGTTGGGCATTTATTAGGCGCGGCTGCTGCCGTATTCAAAGTAATTGAACACGGCGAAGAAAAAACTATTGCCTTTACCGGCGATATTGGCCGTAAAAATTACCCGGTATTAAACGACCCACAGGAATTACCACCTGTTGATTATTTAATAACCGAATCAACCTATGGCGGTAGATACCATACCAAAGGCAAATCGGTACAGGAAACATTGGTTGAAGTAATTGAGAAGTGTTGCATAAAGGAACAGGGCCGCATGATCATCCCGGCATTCAGCATTGGGCGTACACAATCATTGGTATTTGCACTAAACAAAATATTCAGCAGCGGTTTGTTGCCACCGGTTAAGGTTTTTGTTGATAGCCCTATGGCCAGCATGGCAACCGGAATCTTCCGTAAATACCATAATTTGGTAAACCAGGAAGCGCAAGATTTTTATAGAAATCAAGGCGATGAGTTTGAATTTGATAACCTAACTTATGTTGAAACACTGAAGGATAGTCGCCAGGTATCCAATTATTTTGAACCTTGTATTATCATCTCATCAGCCGGGATGCTGGAAGGCGGCCGTATACAGGATCACCTGTTTTATAATATTCAAAATTACTACTGTACGATACTTTTTATAGGCTATTGTGCCAAAGGAACATTAGGGCACCGTTTATTGCGCGGCGATGCCATCGTACATATCAAAGACCGTGACCTCTCTGTTTACGCTACCATCAAACAAACCGATGTGCTAAGCGCCCACGGCGACCATGATGATTTGATGGATGTAGTAAAACACCAGGATAAATCAAAACTGAAAACTGTATTTCTTGTACATGGCGAAACAACCAGCATGCAGGCCTTGGCCGATAGTTTGGAGTTTGAAGGGTATAGGACGGTTATACCGGAGAAAGATGTGGCTTACGAATTATAAATACCCATAAACAAGTAGAGACGCGATACTTCGCGTCTCTAACCATTATTTCAAAAGGCGCAAAGTATTGCGTCTCTACATTTAAATATTCCTATTTATTAAAATGCCCAATTATCAAACTGGCTAATTCTACACCAATCCGCTCCTGTGCTTCGTTAGTAGCAGCACCAATATGCGGGGTTAATGAAATTTTTGGATGTTTGATGATCTCCTCGCGTGGCGTAGGTTCATTATCAAACACATCAAGTGCAGCAAACGAAACCTGGCCACTGTTTAAAGCATCAACCAAAGCCAACTCATCAATTAAGCCACCGCGTGATATATTTACCAGGCCAACGCCTTTTTTAGTTTGCGCCAGTTCTTCGGCACCTAGCAGGGCTTTATCGATAAATGGCGTATGAAGCGTGATAAAATCAGCAGTTTTGATAATTTCATCAAGCGTGGATGTTTTAACGCTTGCCTTAACTTTAATACCGCCGCCTAAAACCAGATCCAGTTCAGGGTTGAATGGGTAAAGGTCATAAGCCAAAACATCCATACCAACGCCGATAGCTATCTTTGCTACCTCGCGACCGATACGGCCAAAGCCCACAATGCCCAAAGTTTTACCACGCAGCTCAATTCCTTTGGCATAAGCTTTTTTCAGGTCGTTGAATTTGGTGTTACCTTCAACCGGCATTTTGCGGTTGCTGTCATAAAGGAAACGAACACCACCAAATAACTGCGCCATTACCAGTTCAGCAACTGATAATGATGATGAAGCCGGTGTGTTATAAACACCGATGCCTTTTTCTTTGGCATATTCAACATCAATATTATCAACCCCCACACCACCACGACCAATCAGTTTAAGATTTGGCGTTGCGTCAATTAACGCTTTGCGCACTTTTGTAGCGCTGCGTACTGTAATCGCATCGTAGCTGTTTAATTTTCCAGGAAGCTCATCCTGCGGAATGTTGTTTGTATCTACTTCAAATCCGGCATCTTCCAGCATTTTTTTGCCTATCGGGTCGATACCATCATTAGCTAATATTTTGATCATCTTTTTATGTTCATTGGTTCAATAGTTCATTTGTTCATTGGTCTGCTTCATTAATTCAGGGTGATATCTAACCGACATACACCAATGAACTATTGAACCAATGAAATAATGAACCCTACTTATTATTTTCTGCAAATTCTCTCATCGCGTCAATCAGCACATAAACGCTGGTTATTGGCAATGCGTTGTAGATCGATGCCCTGAAACCGCCTACGCTCCTGTGGCCCTTTATGCCTACTATTCCTTTTTCTTCGGCTAATTTCAGGAATGGTTTTTCATGCTCGGGGTTATTTACTACAAAGCAAACATTCATGTGCGAACGATCCTCGACTGCGCAAACGCCTTTGAATATCGGGTTACGGTCTATTTCTTCGTATAAAACTTTAGCCTTAGCATCGTTCTCTTTTTCAATTTCTTCAACACCGCCTTTTGATTTCAGCCAATTAAGTGTAAGCATTGAAACGTATATAGCAAACACAGGTGGAGTGTTATACATTGATCCACCTTCAATTTGTGTTTGGTAGTTGAACATAGCAGGTATTTTACGGCCTGTTTTGCCCAGGATGCTATCCTTAACAATTACAAGAGTAACCCCTGCAGGGCC
>CAIWRU010000005.1 GCA_903915155.1 uncultured Mucilaginibacter sp. | reverse complement strand
TCGAAAATAGGCGAACCGGACAATGTGTCGGGGTGCGTGTGATGCAGCAGGGTGATTTTCGGAGGCAGCGTGTCCATCATCAATGCAAAGGGCGCTACGAGTGCATTGGTATTAATGATGGCATAGGTCGAGGTCGGATCGTACGCGGTTTTTTGGGCTATCCAACGGCCGTTGCGATTATCGTAGCGATAGATCTTCGCGTTCTGGATGCTGCGGCCGTTCGGCACGTTGCACTTCATCCAGATATAAAAAGGCGCCGATTGGGGAGGAGTAGTTGTAAAGGAGAAAGCCTGTCCGACCTTAAGGAACCCCGTCGAATCGCCTTTCCAATTGTGAATAATCCCGGTAAAGGGTCCGCCGGCATCACCGGGGCCCACGGCAGGGGTTACGATCCGGATTTTATCATCAAGCCTAAAAACAAAATAAAGGCTTATATCAAAAATCTTTCAAACTTTAATAATAAGTTTTTTGAGTTAACCAGTGATGGTTTTTTTGAGCAGGAAAACAACTACATTCAGGAAATTGGCGGTTTAGATGTTGTATTTATTGATGGGCTCCATCTCTATGAGCAGGTTATTAAGGATATTGAGAATTCATTAGCCCACCTTAACAAAGGTGGTGTAATATTGGTGCATGATTGCAACCCTTTAAATGCAAATGCTGCCGTCAGGGCCTATACTTCGCAAGAAGTTATTGATATGAATCTTCCGGGTTATGATTATATATGGAACGGTGATGTTTGGAAAGCAATAGTTGAACTGCGTGCTACAAATAAAGATGTTGATGTATTGGTGATCAATTCAGATCACGGGGTGGGAATCATTAAAGCAGGTATTTCCGATAAGGCTTTATCATTGTCACGGGAGCAACTCAACAACCTTACTTATACTGATCTGGATGAAAACCGTGAAGCATATTTGAACTTAAAAAAACCGGAATACTTTTCAGCTTTTATTAATGAGTTTGCAAAAACATCTTAATAATTCTTGTCATACAGTTATTACATGTTCAGTGTTAATAAATTGCCATGGGCATAGTAAAAAAACAGGTTTATAAAAATACTATTGTATCATACGCGGGTATGATAATAGGCTTTGTAAACCTTATCCTATTATACCCAAGGTTCTTAAGCACAGAACAAATAGGGCTTTTCCAATTGCTTATTGGGTTGTCCGTTTTGTATTCCCTTATCGCATCTATGGGAGTGCCTAGCATAATCGTAAGGTATTTCCCGTTCTTCCGTACTGAGGACCGCGCCCATAACGGCTTCATAGCACTCGCCGGCCGCTTAGCATTAGTCGGCTTTATATTATCAACCTTAATTTTCCTGGTTTTAAAGCCAGTTATCGTATCCAGCTTTAGCCAAAAGGCGCAATTATTTATCCAATATTACTATTACTTGGTTCCGCTGGCTTGTTTTACCATTTTCTTCAACTTCCTCGAAGCCTTTGGTAAGGTAATTTATCAATCTATTTTTTCGGCTGTATTAAAGGAGGTGGTTCTCCGTTTGTTAACCACCATAGCAATGTTTGCATTGGCAATGGGGTATATAAATTTTCAACAATTTATAGTGCTGTATGTTGTATTTAATGGCATTATTTGCATCAGCCTTTTTATAAGCCTTTTTATGTCGGGGCAATTTTCTTACAAGTCAGGTGCAAAACAAATTGCAATTACAAACAAGGAGATCGTCAATTTTGGTTTGTTTACTTTATTATCAAGTACCGTTTATGTTTTATTGCAAAATGTAGATAAGTATATGCTAAGCGCCATGGCAGGCTTGGCTATACAAGGCGTTTATAGTATTTATTCGGGCATTGGAATTGTAATTAACATACCGGCACAGGCACTTAACCGTACTACTTACCAGATAGTCGCCGACTCGTGGAAAGCAAAAAATATGGCAAGCATTGCTGAGGTTTATTCCAAAACATCAATTGTGCAAATGGTGGTTGGTTGCTTATTATTTATCGGTATTATGATAAATAAAGAGAACCTCCTATCTCTTTTGCATAAAAAAGAATATGCCGATCAGTTTAACGTACTAATAGTAATATGCCTAGGGTTTTTAGTGGATATAACCGGCGGATTGAATACCTACATTGTTACAACATCACATAAATACCGTTTGGTAACAATACTGGTTATTGTATGGAGTATAATTTGCATAGGTTTAACTTACTTATTAATACCGACCTTTGGCGGAATGGGTGCCGCGGGGGCATATTTGATAACCATTACTGGAATAAATTTTTGCACCTGGTTTTATATAAAATATCGCTTTAAAATGCAGCCCTTTACCTATAAGCATTTGCTGGTTATTGTAATAAGCGTTGCCAGCTATTTTGTAGGAGAATATATTTGGCGTATCCCGAATGTATTGCTTGATATTGCTTTCAGAAGCGGCGTTACCGCTGCCGTTTATGGCCTGCTTACTTACTTCTTCCATATATCAGACGATATTAATGAAAAAGTAGATAAAACGCTTATAATGTTAAAAATCAAAAATAGTTAACCAAAATAAATGCAGAATCTTGCACCTATTGCATTATTTGTTTACAACCGGCCCGATCACACGCGCCGCACGCTGAATTATTTGCAAAAAAATTTATTGGCTGATGAATCGCGGTTGTTTGTGTTTTCGGATGGTGCTAAAACTGCGGCTGATGAACCGAAAGTGGAGCAGGTAAGGCAACTGATAAAAGAAATAAGCGGGTTTAAATCGGTAAAAATTATCAGCAGCAAGCAAAACATGGGGCTGGCAAATTCTATTATAAAAGGCGTAACGCAACTGGTAAATGATTACGGCAAAGTAATAGTTTTTGAAGATGACCTGCTTTCATCGCCTTATACACTGCAATATTTTAACGAGGCGCTTACCCGTTATGCCAACGAAGAAAAGGTGATGCATATTGGCGCCTACATGTTCGACCTGGCCGACAAGAAACTCCCGGAAACTTTTTTTTACCGCATTGCCACCAGCTGGGGCTGGGCCACCTGGGCACGCGCATGGAAAGATTTTGAACCGGATATTGATGTATTGCTCAAACAGTTCGATAAGCCAAAGATCAACCGTTTCTCTATTGATGGCACAATGAACTTCTGGAAACAAATGCTGGAATTTAAGACCGGTAAAAATAACTCGTGGGCCATACGCTGGTACGCTTCCATATTTTTAAAAGGCGGGTTGGCGCTGCATCCGTCCCGCTCGCTGGTGCATAACATAGGGCACGATGGCACCGGCGTACATTCAAATGTTGAGAATACTTACAAGGCCGATATATCACAAAAGCCGGTTAAAAAGTTCCCGGTTACGGTAAAAGAAAATGAGCAGGCGCATCATGCTATCCGTAATTTCCTGGGTAATCGAAAAGGCAGTTTGCTTAAACGCGGGCTGGTTTTTATACAGCAAATAAGGGTGAAGTATTTTGTGAGGAAAGGTTAAATGTCATTTCGAAACGTAGTGAGAAATCTTATACGATTTGCATTGCCGCCTTGCAAGGTGTAGAAGATTTTTCGCTGGCGCTCAAGAGATAGTTTCTCCTCGTACCTCGTTCGAAATGGCAGAAAGGTGGGCAGAGTCTATTTAATTGCCTTCAACACAATATAAGGCGATAGCGCCTTGCTTTCGATCGGCACAATTTTGGTGAATACCTTCCCGGCTACCCAAATAGCTTTTACCACCGCTTTTGCTATAGCGCTTTGTTCCGATTTATTTTCAAGCCACACAGTAAACTTGCCATGATAGTATGATTCCACCTCTTTCAGGTCGAGTTTTTTTGCGGTTTCGGTTAATAAGGTAGGGTTCATACAATCAATATAGTGCTTGTCGTAATTCTCCTTATCAAAGTTGCGCTGTACCCAGCCGTTTACGCCGGTAAAATTGGGTAGGGTGATGAACAGCACACCGCCGGGTTTTAAAAATTGCAGGTGTGTTTCAATAATGGCGGCGGTATCGCTAAAATGCTCTATCAACCCGAATGAAAGTACCATATCGTACAACTTTTTGGGTTTATAATTAAACAAGTCCGATTCTATAATACTTATATCGTCTTCCTTCAACCCGTTTTTTTCGAGCAGCTCTTTTATAAGGCCGGGGTGTATGTAGTAATCAAACAGTGTGGTATCAAGTTGACGGTATTTTTTCAGGTAGACAGAATAATAACCCGGGAAACCACCCAGCTCAATGGCATTTTTTACATTATTTTCGGTAATCATTTTGGCCAGAATATCGCCAAAAACATAATCAGGCTTTATATAGAAAATGAGGTTTTTTCTCGATTCCCAAAACGATTTCCAAAATGCGCGGTCGGTTAAATTATTCTCCATTAATCAGCCTGTTTCTTTTCCAATATCCTTGCAGGGTTTCCAACAACAACGCAATCCGCCGGAATGTTTTTTGTTACTACAGTACCAGCACCTATAATCACATTATCGCCAATAGTTATATCGCCTATGATACAAACATTGGCGCCTATATCAACATTATTGCCAATGCGCGGGCAGGCACTAAAGCTGCCATCAGCCAGTTTTTTATGCCCTATAGTGGTGGAGTTACGCAGCACGCAGTTTTCGCCAATTACAACACCCTGGTTTATCACCAGCGCATGGCCATGAAATAATGATAAGCCTTTACCAACAGTAAGTTTGCGCGGCAATTCGATATTCCAAACCCAATCGACCACGTAGCGGTACCATAGTAGGTAGAGGTAAAATATAATCTTTGTTATTACAGATTTGTTAACCATCTGTGCCAGCCTGAATAAAAACAGCACCAGTTGCCCTTTAAAGTTTTGGCGGTTCGCCTGCCAATCCTGGAATAAATAAGCAAATGGGTTCATTATAGGGTTTTAAATCTGCTGTTTGTGTTGTGCATTCAAAAGTAAAGTTTTTCAGCAGAATTCTTCCTGTAGAGACGCAATACTTTGCGTCTCCTAAACAATTGTGCATCCCTGAGACGCGAAGTATCGTGTCTCTACAGAAAAGGTCGCTATATAAATTTTCTGCTGTAGCCTAATAATGCTATACTTGTGTAAATGAAAGTTACCCTCATTAATACATCCGATGCCGGGGGCGGGGCCCCTGCCGCCTGCCTGCGCCTGCTGAAAGCGCTGCGATCGCAAAATACAGATGCACGGCTTTTGGTTCAATATAAAAAAACGGACGAGGATGGGGTAGAACCTGTAGTAAAAGGCGCCTGGAGTAAATTAAAAGCGAGGTTTGATTTTTTGTACGAACGGTTGACCTTTATATTCTTTCACGAGCGGGATAAATCGGTGCGTTTTGCTTTTTCAACAGCGAACGCCGGTACGAGTATAAAAGATAACCCATTGATACAGGAAGCTGATATTTTGCACCTGCACTGGACCAATTCTGGATTTTTATCCATAGCCGACCTGAAAGAATTAGTTGATACCGGCAAACCCATAGTTTGGACGTTACATGATATGTGGGCATTTACCGGCGGGTGCCATTACGCAGGCACGTGCGATTTTTTTACGCACGAATGTGGCGATTGCTATTTTTTGAAAGGCTCAAGTCCTGATGATATTTCGCACAGTGGGTGGTTGCGCAAAGCCGCTATGTACAGCGGTAATAAAAATATAACTTTTGTTGCTTGCAGCGCGTGGCTTGCAGGGGTTGCAAAAAAAAGTCCATTACTGAAGGACTTTAATGTTACATCTATTCCAAACCCTATTGATACCAATGTTTTCTCGCCGAAGGATAAATTAGCTATGCGCGAACAATGGGGTATTAATCCATTTGCCAAGATCATCCTGTTTGGCGCTGCAAATATTAACGACAGGCGCAAAGGTGTAGAATATTTCTTAAGCGCTCTAAATCAGCTGATTATGAATTGCCCCGACAAGGGCCTGGTAGAAGTAGTGATATTTGGCAAAAACAAACATTTGGACATTACACAACTGCCTTTCAAAGCCTGGTCGTTCAGTGTTATAACTTCACAGCAGGATCTTGCCGAGCTATACAGCCTGGCCGATGTATTCGTGCTGCCTTCTGTTGAAGATAATTTACCAAACACAGTAATGGAATCAATGGCATGCGGTACACCCGTGGTGGCGTTTAACGTTGGCGGTATCCCCGAAATGATAGATCACCGGCAAAATGGTTACCTGGCCGAATTCAAATCCGGGGCTGATATGGCGAAAGGGATTTTTGAGCTGTTATATGCTGATAACCACGCCCACTACGCGAAAAACGCCCGTGATAAAGTGCTGAAGGATTTTAACAATCAAAAAGTGGCGCAGCAATATATGGATGTTTATAGTTCGATTTTAAAGTGATGGCAGGCGTAAAACCTATATTATCGGTCATTACTATTGTTTACAACAATGTGAGCGATATTGAACGTACCATGCTTTCAGTGCTTAACCAAACATATGCGGGGATAGAATATATTGTTGTGGACGGCTTGTCGAACGATGGTACGCTTGAAATGATAAAGCCTTATCAGGATCGTATCTCCAAGCTCATCAGTGAAAAGGACGAAGGTATTTACGATGCCATGAACAAAGGCCTTGCAGCAGCAACAGGCGACTATGTAATATTTATGAACTCAGGCGATGAATTTTATGATGTGGATACGGTGACAGCCGTATTTGCCGCCGCAGATGATGCCGATATTTATTATGGCGAAACAGAAATGATAGATGCCAACGGCCAAAGCCTGGGCCAGCGCAGGCACAAAGCACCTAAGCAATTTACCTGGCGCAGTTTTAAATTTGGCATGAGCGTTAGTCACCAGGCTATATATGTTAAACGCTCACTAGTTGAACCATACGATCGCCGATACCAGTTAAGCTCGGACATTGACTGGATAATCCGTGCAGCAAAAAAGGCTAAAAGGATAGTGAACGTGAACCGCTATGTGGCCAAATACCTGGTAGGGGGTATGTCGAAAAAGAAACACCGCCAGAGTTTGGAGGAGCGTTTTGATATTATGAAGCGGCATTATGGTTTAGTACCCACTATTTTAAACCATGTTATTATCGCCTTTAATTTAGGGTGGTATTGGCTGAGGAATAGAAGGACGAACGATTGATTGAATATTGATGCCTGTGCCCCCACAGGCATTGGGGTTAAAATAAAAAGGCCATTGTTGTACAACAATGGCCTTTCGCAATTATGCTTTTATCATTAAGCCTTCTTCTTTACTTCGGGCTTTTTCTTCTTGTTTTCGGCATAAGCAGCACCACCTAACGCGGCTATTAACAATATGGAACCTGCCAGCGAAATATCCTCGCCGGTATAATAGGATGCCGGGTGGAATACAAATTCAACGGTATGGTTACCTACTGGTATAACTGCTGCGCGCAACAGGTAATCAGCACGGAAATAAGGCTGCTCCTGGCCATCAACCAAAAATTTCCAGCCTTTGTTATAGTATATTTCTGAAAATACCGCTACCATGTTAGTTTTTGAACCGGTTTTATAAACCAAATGCTCAGGCTCATAGCTCGTAAGGTTTATAGTTGCGCTGGTATCTATGCCTAAGTTTTTATCAGCTAACAGGTTTTTGTACTGCTTGTCGACAATAGCTTCGTTTTTAGGGTCGAAGCTACTGATGGCCTGCATTTCCTGGTCGGCATTATCGGCGTATTTTATGCTTTTTACAAACCACGCGTGGCCGCAATGGGTTTCATTGGCCTGCATATTCGCTGCCCCGGTTTTTTGGTCGGCGGTAATGATGTATTTGGTGTTCAGCATATCCAAAACATCATGGTTCATGGTTTTGGCAAACTGGTTATCTATCAATTCGTCATAACGTTTCAATTTTGCAGCATGGTAACCGCCAACACTTTTATAAAAATATGATGTAGCGGCATTGCTAAACGGATTACCCTGGCTCATATCAAGCACACGATAATCAGGATCAGGATCGCGAAGGATGATTTGATCAACCTCGCGTTGTTTAATGGGTTGCGTATAATCGTCTTTTGCAACAAAATTGGCATCGCTAAGATAGCGCCTGTCAACGCCCCACATATCAACCAAAGTAACCAATATAAAGCCTGCTGCGGCTAAGGTTAAGTTTATTTTTTGTTTTAAATACAGCCAAAGTATGCCAAAAGCAAGGATGATGAATATTAATGAACGTATAGCATCGGCCCTGAATAATGATATACGGTCGGCAACCAGGCTATTATCTATACTATTTGCGAAATCGCCGTTACCCTGTAAAACTTGGGTAAGACCTGCTATAAGAGTTTGGTGTTGTGAATTTTTAAAGTTGAAAAATATATCGGGTACAGCTATCAGCACTAGGGTTATGCCGCCGGTTACATACAGTGCAAGCAATACTTTTTTAAGGATGAATTTTTTATCAGGATTATTAATTGTTTCCTGTATGGCCAAAAATGCGAGTATAGGAAAACATAGTTCGGCTACGGCAAGTATGGATTCAACTGTACGGAACTTGTTGTACAGCGGGAAATGATTAAAGAAAAGATCGGATACATAAGGCCAGTTGCGGCCGAATGATAGCAGCATGGTTAATATAATGGTTGCCAGCAACCACCATTTTATCCTATCCCTTACGATTAATAGCCCTAAAATAAACAGAAAGCACACCCCTGCGCCAAAGTAGAACGGCCCGCTGGTGAACTGTTTTTCGCCCCAATATGTTGAAAAGCCTATATTCATACTGGCTAACTGTTGTACGGCATTTTCTGCCTGTTCTTCGGTAGCGCCTTTGGTAATAAACGCCTGGGTAATGGCAGCCTTAGGAATATTCAATGATGAAAGCCCTGATTCGCCGCCATAAGCATTAGGTATAAGGAAAGTGACACATTCGCCAACGCCCTGGCTCCAGCCATAAGCATAATCTTTTGACAGCCCGTTGCTTGGCTCGGTAGTATGCTGGGTAAGGTTCGACTGGCCGCGATTTGTTTCGGCGCCATATTCAGCTGTTGTCCATAACATGGCAGCATTTACCGCCACTGCAAGCAAGGTAGCCGCAACGAGGTACGCTACCGCTTTACCGAATATCGGTAGTTTTTTATCTTTAAAAGCACCATATAACTCAACTATCACCAGTACTAAAATAGCCAGTAACAGGTAATAAGTCATTTGTATGTGGTTAGAGCGTATTTCCATTGCCAGGAAAAATGCGGTTATGGAGCCGCCTATCCAATACTTACCGCGCAGGGTTAAAATAATACCTGCCAGTATTGGTGCGAAAAATGCCATGGCGTAAACCTGGTTGGCGTGCCCGGCATCAATCAAAATAAAATTGTACGATGAAAACGCATAGGCTATGGCACCCGCGGCGGCAAGCCATGGGTTAAGCTTTAACACGCAAAACAGCAGGTAAGCACCTAATAAAAGCAGCAGTAACGTATCAACCGGGTTAGGAAAAATGGTTTTCATACCCTCAATAACATAAGTAGTTATGCTATAAGGCAAGGGCATCCATATCTGGTATGAGGGCATACCGCCAAACATACTGTTCGTCCACAAAGGGGCGTGCCCTGTTTTGGCATATACATCCATTATTTCTTTTTGTGAGCCCTGCGCTTGCACTACGTCGCTTTGTGATAAGGCTTTGCCTTGCATTAAAGGCGTAAAAAAGTAAGCGTATGAAAGCGCTATTAAAATTGCTACAATAATAAAGTGTATACTATTGCGCTTGAACCAATTATTCATCTGCGTTTGTTAAATGGATATAATCTTCAAAAATAGAAATTTGAACGAGAAAAGGAATTATAAACGTAACAGCTTAGTGATTTTGTATGTTCAGCCTTAAAAGTATGAATAGAAATGCCATTAAAGCTAAGCTGATAGTATAAGCAATAATACGGAAACGGTTATATTGTTCGCGGTCCTTACGGATATTGGCAAAGTTATAAATAGCCAATACACCTAAAACTATCCAAAAAAAAGAATTGATCGTAGCCGATGAACCAAATAGGGATATATCTACAGCAAACACCACATAGTTTGCCATAATTAATAAAGTGGATTGCGGTGTGCCGTAATGCCTGCGTTTATAAAGGTCGTCGGGCAGCATTTTATTTTATCTCCTCATAGTCAATAAAATCGCCTTCGGAATCGGGGATCTTGCCCTTTGGCGTTTGGGGGATATAGTCGACCTTTACTTTACCGGTTGGATTGGTATTTTGGGTATAATTTTGCTGATGATTTTGTTGTTGCTGCGCCTTATTCATAAAATTTTGAAAAATGCGGGGTAGTACAATACGGGCTATTAACCTGATGATGTATAATACGGCAATTACTACGAGCAGGAAATCTATTAATTCCATGGCATTAAAATTAAGCGTACAAATATAAGATTAATAACGTTGAATTTGTTTTGTTATGATGTACGGTATTTTTATGACGAACAAGTGCCAGTGATTGTTACAATAATTTGAAGGTTTAGCAATTGAAAATGACAGTCTGATGTTTCAATTTTTAGTTCTTCAAATCTTCAAATCAATTAAATTTTTCTTCCATCATTTTTTCCATGGCGAACATATCATCGCGGAGTTTGGCGGCTAATAAAAAGTCCATATCCTTGGCTGCTGCCAGCATTTCTTTTTTGGTGTTCTCGATTGATTTTTTAAGTTCGGGTTTGGTCATGTATTGAACAATCGGATCGGCTGCTAATGTGGCTACGTCATTCTCAACATAGGCCTTTTGCACACCGCCTTTAAAGTCGACCACGGATGTTTGCTCGATAATTTCCTCGCGCGACTTACCAACCGTTGTTGGCGTGATGCCATGCTTGGTATTGTACGCGATTTGTATATCGCGGCGGCGGTTGGTTTCATCCATTGTTACCTGCATGGAATCGGTTATTTTATCGGCATACATAATTACGCGGCCGCGGTCGTTACGTGCCGCGCGACCTATGGTTTGTATTAACGACCGTTCCGAACGCAGGAAGCCTTCTTTATCGGCATCCAATATCGCCACCAATGAAACTTCCGGAAGATCCAAACCCTCACGCAATAGGTTAATACCTATCAGCACATCAAACTCTCCCAAGCGTAAACCGCGCAATATCTCCACACGTTGCAGGGTTTTAACTTCGGAGTGGATATAGCGGCATTTGATACCGAGCCTGTCCATGTATTTTGCCAGTTCTTCGGCCATGCGCTTGGTGAGGGTGGTTACCAATACGCGGTCGCCCATTTTTACGGTTTTGTCAACTTCATCCAACAGATCATCCACCTGGTTTATTACGGGGCGTATGTCGATAACCGGGTCTAACAAACCTGTGGGCCTTATTACCTGTTCCACCACTACACCACCCGATTTTTCCAGTTCAAAATCACCGGGGGTGGCACTTACATATATGGTTTGCGGGGCTAATCTTTCAAACTCCTGGAAATTAAGCGGGCGGTTATCCAAAGCGGCGGGCAAACGGAAACCATAATCAACCAATGATATTTTGCGGGAACGGTCACCGCCGTACATGGCCCGGATCTGTGGTACGGTTACGTGGCTTTCGTCTATCACCATTAAATAATCTTCGGGGAAGTAATCCAGCAAGCAGAATGGCCTTGCGCCGGGGGCGCGTCCATCAAAAAAGCGCGAATAATTCTCGATGCCTGAACAGTAGCCCAGTTCGCGAATCATCTCCAGGTCGTAATTAACCCTTTCTTCCAATCTTTTAGCCTCAAGGAAACGACCATCATCAATAAATTGCTTTTTGCGTGTTTCCAGTTCCTCCTGTATGGCCCAGATGGATTGGGTGAAACGTTCGCGCGGGGCCACGTACAGGTTGGCGGGATACACCACCATGTGGGTCATTTTTTCGAGCGTTTTGCCGGTGCTGACATCAAAGGTGCTGAGTTCCTCAATATCATCGCCGAAAAATGACACGCGGTAGGCATGATCCATATAAGCCGGGAAAATATCAACCACATCGCCCTTGACACGGAAGGTGCCGCGCTTAAAATCGGCAGTGGTGCGCGAGTATAATATCTCGACCATCCGATGCAAAAAAGCATTGCGGCTGATGCGCGTACCCACCGCGAATTTGAATACCGAATTGGCAAAATCCTCGGGGTTACCCATACCATAAATGCAGGAAATGGATGAAACCACGATCACATCGCGCCGGCCCGACATTAATGCCGAGGTGGTGCGCAAACGCAGCTTTTCAATTTCCTCGTTTATTTGGAGGTCCTTTTCGATATAAGTATTGGATGAGGGTATGAATGCCTCGGGCTGGTAATAATCGTAGTAGGAAACAAAATAGTTTACCGCATTTTCGGGGAAAAACTGATTGAACTCGCCATACAGGTGTGCCGCCAGTGTTTTGTTATGACTTAATATTAAAGTGGGCCGCTGCGTTTGCTGTATAACATTAGCTATGCTGAATGTTTTACCCGAGCCGGTTACGCCCAGCAGTGTTTGATAAATATCGCCGTTGTTTACGCCTTCAACCATCTGGCGGATGGCCTCGGGCTGGTCGCCGGTGGGTTTGTATATTGAAGTTAAATTGAAATCCATAGGACTTATAAAGATACAAATAATACTACAAAAGAGTTTGCCCTGTGCGGGTGTAGGCAAAGTAATTACAAGGGAGTGACAACGGTATGTCAACAATAAAAGTTGAGGGTAAAACTTATTAAACTATTGTCATTTCGATGAGTGAAGCGTGGGAAAGCAGGGGGCGAAGAGAAATCCTATACGCCTTGATCGCTTGCATAAGATTTCTCCTCACCAGCCACCCACAGCCCTTCCAGGCTCGTCGAAATGACAAATTTCTTTTTTTATAGTAATTTTGCCCATCGCTATGAAACAATACAACCACATCTTCCTCGACCTCGACCATACCATCTGGGATTTTGATAAAAATGCCGAGGAAACACTGCATGAGTTATATGCCATTCATAAACTCAAAGATAGTGGGCTACATTCGCCTGACCTGTTTATTGAAACTTATACCCGCAATAACCACAAGCTTTGGGCGCAGTACCATGTGGGCGAAATAACTAAGGATTATTTACGTGAGGCCCGTTTCCGCACTACATTTTTGGAACTTGGCTTACACCCGGATGTAATACCCGAAGGTTTTGAGGATGATTATGTGAAACTATGCCCCACGAAAACCAACTTATTTCCCGATGCGCATGAGGTGTTGCAATATTTGCAGTCGAAATATGCCCTGCACCTGATCTCCAATGGTTTCCAGGAATCGACCGAAATAAAAATAGCGGGGACAAATATTGGCGTCTATTTTCAGAATGTTATTATATCCGAAGTGGTGGGCATTAATAAACCTGATCCGGCAATATTTCAGCACGCGCTTGAACTGGCCGAAGCAACCAAAGAAGAAAGCATAATGGTGGGCGACAGCATTGAAGCCGATGTACGCGGTGCGTTGAGCTTTGGTATGGCTGCCATTTATTTTAACCCGCATAATGCGCCAAAGCCGGATGATGTGCCGGTGCAAATTAATAGTTTAAGGGAGCTGGTGGGGATTTTATAAAATATTCGGCGGCTAAACCCCTTCCATTTTGCAACCAATCGAAACCCTCTATTTAAAAGATGGTTAACATAACTTAACGCAATTTCAAACTATTTTTCTATTAAAATATTGATTATC
>CAIWRU010000004.1 GCA_903915155.1 uncultured Mucilaginibacter sp. | reverse complement strand
GTTGAAGTTAAAGGAGCCGGATTCCCTGTTATATTGATACATGGCGTAGGCGGAGATCATGAGGCACATTTAGGGAGTTTAATCGAACCACTATCGAAAAACTTCAAAGTTATTGCATTAGACTGTCGGGGTCATGGAAAATCAGACAAACCATTACAGTTCACGATGGAGGATCATGTTAACGATATTTTGGGGATAATGAATCATTTTGGGCTCGAAAAAACCCACGTACTGGGGATATCTATGGGGAGTTATATAGCTCAACTTGTAGCTATTACCGCTCCTGACCGTATTGATAAGCTGATATTAACGGTTACAAAATCCAATGGGCTCACATCGTCCATTCAGCGTTTATTCAAAGAAAATGAAACCGAAATCAAAGGCTTGAATATGCACGGCATCATACTGAAGCTTTTAAAATATATGGTATATGATACTGAACTGATGAAAAACCATTTGGAGGTGTTTGAAACAACACTAAGCCCCGAACAATTTGCTGCCGCCAATAATGCTATTGGTGCTTTTGATTTCAGAAAAGACCTCCCCAAAATAAAAGCGCAAACGCTTGTTATCAGCGGAAAGTATGACGGATTGAACCCGCCGGCAGAAGGAAAAGAAGTGGCTTCGCTAATTAAAAATGCAAAGTTTGTGGAAATGGAGTATTCCGGACACGCACCTATGTTTGAAGAACCACAAACCTATATCGATACCGTTGAACGCTTTTTGCTGAAATAGCAGCGGCCTTAGTAAACTATAAAACTAACTCCTATTTCATAAATAATAATTAAGTCTTCGCAGGGTTTCTCGCAGAGAACCCTGCGAGGTTGCGGGTTGGGCTGAACACCTTGTATGTGTACGCAGGGTCCTCTGCGAGAGACCCTGCGGGGACAAAAAAATATACCACGTTAGTCCGTATTTACAATCCCGGTCTAATTTACACGCGGATCTGCGATCCACATATACTACTCACAGCTTTCAGCTTTCTGCTTTTAGCTTAATAAAGGCAAAACATCCGGCACATCCAATCTCGCCACACCTATCCTATCATCGGCCATTCCATAATAAATATCAAAGCGGTTAGGCATACCAATATCTGTTCTATGGTCCATCCCCGTAGGGAAAACCACGTTGGCTATAAGGCCCACTTGTTCTTCAGGAAGATCTGGCTTCAGTATAGGATCAGGAGAACGGTATAATATATCACAAGGGTCGTCTTTTGCCAGCATCATCACGCCTGCCGAATAGGTCAGCCGCTGCTTTTCATCCCCTTCGCCGGGCGCTTCACTAACGCCATGGTAAATGAGCATCCAGCCGTGCTGGGTTAAAACAGGCGTTGTTCCGCATCCTATCTTCAGGCTCTCCCAATCAAATACCGGCGAAGCCAAACGCCGGTGCGATGTAAATTTACCCTGATTAACCACTTTTAATGTATGCATATTCACAGGGCAAAATGATATCCATATACTTTCTTTATGTATATCTATTTCTCTCGACGATGGTTTCTTCACGGTATCCTCCGGGCGCGAACCGGGGAATAAAGGTCGGTGCAACAGTGCCAGTTCCATGTTCCCCGAAGGATTGGCTACAAAATCAGGAAAAATACACGAATCCTTATTATCAACCCCTTCAAATTTCACATTCTTGTACGGGGTAAACTTTGCCAGCCCTATCCGCTCCCAATGGAACAGGTCGTACGAACGGGCTAAAGCTATCCTAGGGCCATTAGGCCCGAATGCCACATAAGTCATTACATAATGCTTAACCGGTTCTAAATAAGTAACACGGGGGTCTTCGCAGCCACCGCCACCGGGCCTTAATTCATAATCGGCTTCGGGTTCAAGTACTATGTCCAGGCGCTCAACACCTGTAGGGTCGCCGGCATCGTTAAACAAAACCCGCGCTATACCAATACGCGAAAAATTGCCTTTAGCAACCATCCGCGGGAACAAATACAAATGCCCATCAGGCCCACGCACTGCCGCTGGGTTAAGTACGCCTTCAACTTCCATTTCATTGCCGGGTTCCGGCTCCATTATTACACCAAGGCGCTGTACCTTAAATTCACCCATTATTCTTATTCTTCTTCTTTAATTTAACTTTAACCTGTTTACCACCCGTACAAGCTATTATAGTTTCAATTACCCGCTTGGTTTCTTCGGGGTCGCGCACCTGTATGCAATCGGCCCCGGTTGTACGGGCGGGGTAATCGTTACCGCCTTCAAACAAAGCATCGCCAATAAACAGCATTTCGCTTATTTTTATGTCGAGTATTGATTTTAGCTTGCGTATGCCATAAGCCTTATCAATGCCCGGCTTGGTAATATCTATCGAAGTAGCCCCGCCCATTTGTTCCGAGAACTCGGGCAATGTTTTATCCAATATCGCTTTTATTTTTTTGCGCTTGATAAACTTAGGGTCCCACAGTTTTTTGGCGTTCAACGGCGCATTTTGGCCCAACGCCGAAAAGGTGATCTGGCTCCCCCTGTCTTCTATCTGCCTGCCCCAGGTTTTTTCAACCTTGGTGCCTGCTGCCTTTACGGCTTCGTTCAATGAATCAATGATCTTGCTTTTTTCATCATCGCTAAAATTTTCGGCGTACAGCAGCTTCCATCCATGCTTGTACTGGTAAAACTTGGTACCGCAGGTAGGTAATATCGATAAGTTCTTCAGCCGCTTTTCTGTGTCAAGATGCGATAATACCTGCTTCTCGAACTGCGGCCAGTCACCCCCCGAAATAATGGCTACTTTTACAGTATCCATCAGCCGGCTGAAAAGCGCAGCCATCTCCGCATCTAACGATGCTTTACTTTCGGCGAGTGTGCCGTCAAGGTCAAAAACAATTAGCTTCTTCATATTACATTTCCCTTGCGGGGATAAATTAGTTTATGATTCGGGGATGGCTATTTCAAGCAGGTTTATTTTTCCTTGCGGGATGCAGTCCATCACGCCCAATTCAGCCGGGAGTAGTACTACATCGCCTTTTTTTATACCATAGTTTGTGCCATCGAAGGCAATATCGCCTTTTCCATCAATACAAACCAATATACGCAGCAAATCTTCGGCACCCACCGTAAATTGCTTATCGGTATTTAGCCGCCATACAATAAAATGCTCATCATTAAACAATTCTTCACGCACAACCTGCATTGTTTCCACCGCATCAGGTTTTACCGGCCCAATATCGGTAAGGCTAAAATCAATACAGGCTATGGCTTTATCAATATCCAGCTCGCGGGGTTTGCCTGTTTTGGCATCAATGCGATCCCAATCGTATAGCCGGTAAGTGGTATCGCTGTTTTCCTGCACCTCAAATACTACAACATCAGCCAACGTATGTACAGCACCCGAGTGAATAAAAACACCGTCGCCCGGCTTTGGCGTAAAACTGTGCAGGTAATCGGCCACTTTATGTTCATCCAGCGCTTTCCGCACGTCCGCCTCATCGGTACCTTTTTTCAACCCGGCGTATATCAGCGCTTTTTCACCAGTCTCCAATACCACCCAGGCTTCGGTTTTGCCCGTGTCGCCTTTGGGTATATACTGCGTCTGTTCATCAGACGGATGCACCTGTACCGACAACACCTCCTTTGCATCCAAAAACTTTAACAGCAACGGAAATCGGTCAAATTGCCCTGCCAGCCTGCCCATAATACTTTCGGGGTATTGGTTAAATAGCTGGGTAAGCGTATAACCTGCATATAAGCCCTCGGTTACTATGCTGGCATGGTCGTCGCGGTCACTCAATAGCCAGGCCTCGCCCACCGGGCCCTCGGGCAATGGTTCGGTAAGCAGGTGTGCTAAACGCCTGCCGCCCCATAGCTGGTATTGGTAAGTGGGCTTAAAAAACAGCGGGTATAATGTTAGTTCGCTCATGGTATAATTGGTTAAAAACGCAGTATAGCATAATTACAATACAGCATTTTTATACCATAACATCGCTTTACCTATTATGTTGTCTATATTTATCATATAGGTGTAACATTGGCGTGATACTTGTACTATTAAAACCGTAAAGGCGTATTAAACCTTTTGAAGTTTAAACCGTCTATTGTTTATCAGCGCAAATAGCTGGAAAAATATTATCGATTATGAAAAGGGTATATAAAAAACTGATTTTTTTAAGCTTAAGCCTACTTGTATGTATGTTTTTAGCTGTTCCCGCAAATGCGCAACACCGTGGTGGTGGTGGCGGAGGTGGGAGTCGCGGCGGCGGCGGTGGTGGATTTTCCGGCGGCGGCGGTGGTGGTGGTCGTAGCTTCTCCGGAGGCGGTGGTCGCAGCTTTTCAGGCGGCGGACACAGTCGTGGATTTTCAGGCGGCGGACGCAGTTTCTCAGGTGGTGGTGGCAGTCGTGGATTTTCAGGTGGTGGCCGCAGTTTCTCAGGAGGCGGGCGCAGCTTTTCAGGCGGTGGCCGTACTGCCTATTCAACAGGCCGTTCTTACTCAGGCGCCAGGGGTGGTGTGAATGCCTATAGCCGTGGTGGTTATGGCGGCCGTGCTTACGTAGGTGGCCGTGGTGGCGTTAACGCTTATAGCCGTGGCGGTTACGGTGGCCGTGCTTATGTAGGTGGCCGTGGCGGTTACGGTGGTCGTGGGTTCTACAGTCGTGGTTATGCACGTGGCTATGCCCGTGGTTATTATGGCGGTTACCATGGCCGTGGTTGGGGTGGCAGGTTTGGTTATGGTGGCTTCTACAACTATGGTGGCTTTTACAACTATGGTGGCTTTTACAGCAGCCTTTACTGGCCACGTTTAGGTATTAGTATTGGCTATCTTCCTTACGGTTACTATCCGTTCTATTGGGGGGGCTTGCAATACTATTACAGCAACGGTTATTATTATGATTATGACAACGGCCAATACACTGTAGTTGAGCCTCCTGTTGGCGCACAGGTAACCAGTTTGCCTTCCGGTGCTCAATCCATCACAATAAATGGCCAGCAGTATTATGAGTTGAATGGTGTTTATTATGTGCCAATTACCAAAGACGATGGCTCATTAGCCTACGAAATTGCCGGTAAAGACGGTGAATTAAATACTAATAATGGTGACGATCAAAGTCAATATGACCCGGCCCCACCTACAGATAACGACCAGGGCTATAACAATGCCCCTGCTCCGCAACAGGAGGAACAGTCTGAACCACAAGTACGAAACGGCTCGGCCGATCTGCAGGTTGGCGACCTGGTACAATCATTACCAAAAGATTCAAGGGGTGTAACCGTTAATGGCCAGCGCCTGTTTGTATCGCCCGATGATGTTTACTACAAAAAAACGATTGATAATGATGGTAACATTGCTTACAAAATTGTAGGCCTGCCATCTGGATATCCTGACAATAACTAATATATAAAGCATAAATCAAAAGGATTAAAAAGCAGGTATAAGTTATACCTGCTTTTTTTATGTTAAATTTTACCCTCTGCTACTATAAAACTTATAGCTTTTTAGAATACCAAGACATAAAAGCACATCTCACCCGTTTAAATTTTCGTATAAGTTTAATATCCCCCGTTTAAAATATTATGAACGATACGCTATTACCTGTAAATGAAATGGATAGGCTGATGAGCCTGGCTGAATTTGATCTTGATTATTCAAATCATCAGGATAACTTTAAAGATCTTGCAAAATTAGCAGCCAAAGTTGCCGGCACCGAGATATCATTAGTAAACCTTATCGACACGTTTACACAGTGGACCATATCAAATCACGGCCTTAACCTGGAGCAAATGCCGCGCGAAGACTCTGTTTGCCAGTATACGATATTAAGCAACGATCATTTTGAAGTGGAAAACCTTTCGGCCGATGAACGCTTTAAAGATAAATTTTACGTTACGGACGACCCAAACGCCCGGTATTATTACGGTGTACCACTAAAAACTCCGGAGGGCCATAATTTGGGCGCATTGTGCGTACTGGATAAAGGCCATAAAATATTAACACCCGAAAAGGCCGAATTATTAAAAATAATTGCCGACGAAATAGTTAATCGCTTAAAAACCTATAAAGTAATTGATTCGCTAAAAAGCAAACTTGTTGAGGCCAACGAAACAAAAAAGAAAGTGGCGCACGACATTCGCAGGCCCTTAGCTGGTATAATTGGACTGGCACAAATTATAAGTGAACAAGGTAAAGACAATCAAATTGATGAAGTTTTAGAATTTATTAACCTTATACACCGCAGCGGCCGATCTATTCTTGACCTGGCCGATGAGATATTAAGCAACGATAAACTGCAACCCCTGCAAAACGATGAGTTTAACCTGATAATGTTTAAGGATAAATTGGAAAAACTGTATATACCTCAAGCCAAAAACAAAAATATAACGTTCAGCGTAGCGGTATCGCCAGCATCAGCTACTACGCCGTTCTCCAAAAATAAATTGCTGCAAATAACAGGCAACTTAATTTCGAACGCTATAAAGTTCACTCCTAAAAATGGTTCGGTAACCGTCGACCTGAATTTGAAGGTCGATAAAGACAAGAAGAACCTTTTACTTATAAAAGTTACCGATACAGGTATCGGTTTAACAAAGGATGATATTGATGCCATATTATCAAGCACAGCTAACTCTACCAATGGCACCGGCGGTGAAACAGGTTATGGTTTTGGCCTTGTATTAGTAAAACATTTGATCGATACCCTGAAAGGCACGCTTAAAATCGATAGCGAACCCAGCAACGGAGCAGCTTTCGAAGTGTCTTTACCCCAAGATAATTAACTAAAAAGCCCCGGTTTGTTTAAACCGGGGCTTTTTAAATGCTTACCCAAATTACAAACTTTCAAGGCTTGATTTCAACAACACAACACCATCGGTGGTGCTTTTGCTGGTGTTAAATATATCGGCCGATGATGCTCCCTCGCCATAAAAATGCGCGT
>CAIWRU010000003.1 GCA_903915155.1 uncultured Mucilaginibacter sp. | reverse complement strand
GGATTGGTGGAGTGATTTATTTGTACTTTATTAAAAAAACAACACCTCAGGAGCCGACACCAACTTCGTAAAAATTTTATATCATATTCATTCAAAATAAAAAATATCACTACTTTTAGTTTCCAATTATAAAACGATTTAGTTATGCATAAAATAGCTTTTAGTTTAGCTTTATTTCTATCGGTAAATACAATATATGCCCAGCAGCCCGACCTGGTGAAATATGCCAATACGCTGCAGGGCACTAACTCAAAATACGAGATTTCGTGGGGTAACATAAACCCTATTACCTCGCTGCCATTTGGCATGAATGCCTGGACCGCCCAAACCAATAAACAGGGCGAGGGCTTTAAATACCAATGGGAAGCCAAATCTATCCGCGGGTTTGAGCAAACGCACCAATGCAGCCCATGGGTGAGCGATTATGCCGTTTTTTCACTAATGCCGGTAACCGGTAAACTAGTGGTGAACCAGGATGCAAGAGCAGGAACATTCGATCATAAAAATGAAATTGGCAAGCCGAATTATTATAAGGTGAAACTGGATAACGGCATTACTACCGAAATTTCGCCCACACAACGCGGGGCGCATTTGCGGTTTACTTTTCCCAAGGGCGGCGCATACGTTATACTGGATGGCTACACCAAAATGAGTGCGGTGAAGATATACCCGAAAGAACGCAAAATTACCGGGTGGGTAAATAATGTACGCTGGGCACCGGACGGGTTTAAAAGCTATTTTGTAATAGTTTTTGACAAGCCGTTTGAAGATTACGGTACATGGGAAAATAAACACGACAGCATAAGCAATAAGAATTTAACAGGCGAAGGCGAAGGAATAGGCGCTTATATCAAATTTAAAGATGGTGCGGTTGTGCAGGCAAAAGTGGCATCGTCATATATTGGCCCGGAGCAGGCGCAAGTTACTTTTGATCGCGAGCTGGGCAATAAAAAATCGTTTGATGATACGCGAAATGCGGCCTTTAAGGTTTGGAACGACCTATTTAACCGGGTTTTGGTTGAGGGTGGTACCGAAGAAGAAAGGGCCACATTTTATTCGTGCATGTTTAGGGCGAATTTGTTTTCGCATGAGTTTTTTGAGTACGGCAGCGATGGTAAACCGCATTACTACAGCCCGTATGATGGTAAAGTACATGATGGCTTTATGTACACCGATAACGGCTTTTGGGATACCTTCAGGGCGCAGTTTCCATTGAATTGTATTTTGCATCCTACCATGCAGGGACAATACTGCGAGGCTTTGCTTGATGCTTACGACCAGATGGGCTGGCTACCCGCATGGTCGCAGCCGGGAGAAACGGGCGGGATGCTGGGAAATCATGCTATCTCATTATTGACTGATGCCTGGGTAAAGGGTATCCGTACTTTTGACCCTAACAGGGCGCTGAAAGCTTATTTTCATGAGGCTACGAATAAAGGGCCGTGGGGATCGGCAAACGGAAGGCCATGGTGGAAGGATTACTGGACGATAGGTTATATCCCTTACCCGCAGTCGCAGGGCTCGGTGGGGCAAACGCTGGAATCGGCCTATGATGATTTTTGTGGTTACCAACTGGCTAAACAAACGGGTAACAGCTTTTATGAGGGCATTTTTTCCAAGCCGATGTATAACTATAAAAACCTGTGGGACCCGGCTACCAAATTTATGCGCGGCAGGGGCGAGGATGGTACCTTTGCGCCGAATTTTGACCCGCTGGATTGGGGCGGACCGTATACTGAAGGGAATGCCTGGCATTGGATATGGTCGGTGTTTCATGATACGCAGGGGCTGATCAATTTATTTGGTAGCGATAAAGCGTTTACCGCTAAGCTGGATTCGGTGTTTAGTTTACCTAATACTATTAAAGTTGGCGGCTACGGACAGGTAATACACGAGATGACGGAGATGAAACTGGGCAACATGGGACAATATGCACAAGGCAACGAGCCGATACATCACATGATCTATTTATACGATTATGCCGGCGAGCCGTGGAAAGCGCAGCAGCATTTGCGCGAAGTGATGGACAAATTGTATAAATCGGATGAAAATGGCTATCCCGGTGATGAAGATGAAGGACAAATGTCGTCGTGGTATGTGCTGAGCGCGATGGGGATATATAGTGTGTGCCCCGGGACTGATCAGTATGTAATTGGCAGCCCGGAGTTTAACAGGATCACAATTACCATGGAGAACGGGAAGAAGTTTGTGATCGAGGCGAATAACAACAGTAAACAGAATGTTTATATACAAAGCGGTACACTGAATGGCAAAGCATATAACCATAACTGGATAAGATACAGCGATATTAATAACGGCGGTATTTTGCATTTTGAGATGGGGGATAAGCCGAATAAGGAACGCGGTGTGGCGCAAGCTGATAAGCCGTTTTCGTTGAGTGGTAAAGGGCCGTTTTAGGCAGATACTTTTTATATTAATTATATGATCTTAAAAATGAAGTTATTTTTAAAAGTTTCCATTTTCACCGCAACTTTGGCAATGCCCTGCCTGGTATTCGCGCAGCAGAAAATGAAACAAATCAATTATGCCGAAAAGGTAAATACCATGATCGGTACCAAAGGCAAGGGGAAAAGTCCGCAGGAAATGTACCTGGAAGCGGGTTTTACTTTTCCCGGGGCTACTTACCCGTTTGGGATGGTGCAGTTCACGCCTACCTTTTTTGCTGAAAATAAGGGTTTTGTGGTTAACCAGCTAAGCGGCGCAGGCTGCCCGCATATGGGTAATTTCCCAACGCTGCCGATGAATGGCGACCTTGCTACATCGCCTAATGACATGACC
Source organism: uncultured Mucilaginibacter sp. (assembly GCA_903915155.1). GTDB lineage: Bacteria > Bacteroidota > Bacteroidia > Sphingobacteriales > Sphingobacteriaceae > Mucilaginibacter. The sequence continues at coordinate 26,151 of CAIWRU010000003.1, read as the reverse complement.
GGTTATAAGCCCGATTTCCATATGGAAAAAGCTATGGCGGGTTATTATAAAGTGAAACTGCGCAGCAGTAATATCGACTGTGAGCTGAGCGATACCAAACGCACAGGTATGGCGCAATATCGTTTTTCAGATACGGCGAAACATGCTACTATATTGATAGGCTCGGGTATAAACGCCACCAAAATTACCGACGCGCATATAGAAATAACCGGGCCGGGCAAGTGCGAGGGCTGGGCCAACGGCGGTTCATTCTGTGGGATAAAAACCGACTACAAGGTTTATTTTGTGGCTGAATTTGATGTGGCACCAATAAGCTCAGGAACATGGAAAAATGATAAGATAAATGCTTCATCTACCTCAGAAAGCGGCGAGAATTCGGGGGCATGGTTCACGTTCAATGTACCGGCAAGTAAGTTTATCAGGTATAAATTTGCATTGTCGTACGTATCGCTGGCAAACGCCCGTGAGAACTTGAAGGCTGAGAACGCTGACTGGAATTTCGCGGCTATAAAAAATGACGCTATTGCTGCCTGGAACCATTATTTAGGCAAAGTTGAAGCTAGCGGCGGCAATAATGAATTGACCACCCAATTTTACACCCATTTATACCACGCGTTTGTTCACCCAAGTGTATCAAGCGATGTGAATGGCGAATACATGGGCGCAGATCACAAAGTTAAAAAGGCCGTAGGCTTTAAGGATTATACGGAGTTTAGCAACTGGGACACTTACCGCACAACTATCCCGCTGCTGGCCATGTTTGCGCCAAAGGAAACGGGCGACATGATGCAATCGCTGGTGAAATTTGCGCAGCAATCTGGCGGTGGTTGGCCGCGCTGGGTGATGGCCGATATTGAAACAGGTATTATGCAGGGCGACCCGACATCAATTGTAGTAGCGAACGCTTATACCTATGGCGCAAAGGGTTTTGATACCAAAGGCGCGCTGGAAGTGATGCGAAAAGGGGCAGAGGTTGTTGGCACAAAATCACAGGATGAACTGACACGTCCACAGAATGATCTATATCTTACCAAAGGTTACGCGCAGGCAAGTATGAGTTTGGAATATAACTCGGCGGATTTTGCTATCGGTCAATTTGCTTTGCAATCTGCCGGTGATAAGGGTCTTTACCATAAATATGTGCAAAGCGCGCAAAAATGGAAGAATATTTATAATCCAGATTCAAAATGGCTGAACTCGCGCAACCCGGATGGCAGCTGGAAGTATTATACTTATGATATGCGCGAGGCGAGTTATAAAACTTATTTCTGGATGGTGCCATTCAACCTTGGGAAGCTGATAGATACCATTGGCGGTAAGGCATTTGCCGAAAAACGTTTGGATGAATACTTTACAAGGCTTGACGCTGATTACGGCCAGGAATGGTATGCTGCTGGCAACGAACCTGATTTCCAGGCGCCTTGGAGCTATAACTGGGCAGGCACGCCGTATAAAACACAGGCGCTTATCCGCAGGATATTTAAGGAACAATACCATAATGTTGATAATGGCTTACCGGGAAATGACGACCTGGGAGCTATGGGGGCATGGTATGTGTTTGCTGGCATCGGCATGTATCCAATGATACCGGGCTATGCAGGTTTTTCGGTAAATAGTCCGTCGTTTTCTTTAATTAAACTGCATTTAGGTACGGGTAAAACGGTAACTATTACAGGCGGTTCGCAAAGTAAACCGTATGTACAATCGCTTAAAGTGAATGGTAAAGTTTGGAACAGTACCTGGATACCTTATAGCCTCATCAAAAACGGCGGTACTATAAATTATACCTTATCGGCTACGCCAAATAAAGCCTGGGGCACGAAAGTTGAACCGCCATCATTTAATTAATGATCATGAAGAACTTATTTAAAACCATCGCGTTAGCAACCCTAACTTTTGCGACTTTTATTGCACAAGCGCAAAAAGCAGATACACGTTTGCCTAAATGGGCGCTTGGCCCCTTTGTGCGGCCCGCACGTGTTAATCCGATCATCTCGCCGGATACGACAACCACATTTTACGACCCGATGCACCAGCAGCAATGGCACTGGGAAGCCAGCGATACATTTAACCCGGCGGCTACAGTGAAGAACGGCAAAATTTATGTGTTGTACCGCGCCGAGGATAATTCGGGGCAAGGGATAGGCTCGCGTACATCGCGCATTGGGCTGGCTGAAAGCAGTAATGGCGTGACCGTAAAACGGTCGAAAAAACCGGTGCTTTTCCCCGCAGATGATAACGCGAAAGAATTTGAATGGCCCGGTGGCTGCGAAGACCCGCGCGTGGCGGTTACGGCAGGCGGAACATATGTGATTTTGTACACCGAATGGAACCATAAATTACCGCGTTTAGCAGCTGCAACGTCGAAGGATTTGCTGACATGGAAAAAGAACGGCCCGGTATTTCAAAAAGCGTTTAATGGTCGTTTTTTTGATATGGCGACCAAATCTGCTTCAATAGTTACCAAATTGGTTAACGGTAAGCAGGTGATAGCCAAAATAAACGGCAAATATTTTATGTACTGGGGCGAACAGCATGTTTACGCCGCTACGTCGACCGATTTGGTAAACTGGATGCCGCTTGTTAACGCAGATGGTACTTTGAAGATATTATTCTCACCAAGGCAAGGTTATTTCGATAGCCAGCTAACCGAATGCGGTCCGCCTGCTATTATGACCAGCAAGGGAATTGTATTGCTGTATAATGGCAAAAATGGTACCGATGATGGTGATAAAAACTATACCGCGAATGCTTATTGCGGCGGTCAGGCGTTGTTTAGCTTGAGCGATCCCACCAAACTTGTAACCCGTTTAGATAAACCTTATTTTATTCCTGAAGCTTCGTTTGAAAAGAGCGGCCAATACCCGGCGGGGACGGTGTTTACCGAAGGACTCGTGTATTTTCATGCGAAGTGGTTCCTATATTATGGCTGCGCGGATTCGAGGGTGGCCGTGGCGGTGTTCAATCCTGCACGTCGGTAGAGTTTTGGCTGAAGCCAGCATTGTTGATTAGTGATCCGTTGGCTGAAGCCAACGGCAATAAAAGCGAATAATAAAAGATAAATATAAATCATTGCCGTCCCTTTTAAGGGACGGATAAATAAGAAAAAGCTTATTGGCTTTAGCCAAACTCCAACTTAAATTCTTTAAATAAACTGTTAAAATATTTGCAATGACACTATCACGATTATTTAGTAAATCGATTTTTTTATTCATGATCGCAATTTTTGCATGTGTTTCCGCATCGGCGCAAAATGTTGTTTCCCTCAACAGTTCAAACACTAATGTCGACTGGAAAGTAAAACCACAGGCTGATGTTACCGATATATCAGCTATCCAAAAAACAGGCTTTGCAACAAATGATTGGGTGAAAGCCACCGTACCGGGAACAGTGTTTGCCGATTACGTGAACGCGGGAATAGAGAAGGACCCTAACTATGGCGACAATATTTATAGAGTAGATAAAGCAAAATACAATCGTGATTTTTGGTACCGCACCGAATTTAACGTACCTGCCGATTACACCAAACAAAAAATATGGCTGAATTTTAAAGGCATAAACCGCAAGGCTGATGTTTATTTAAACGGCGCCAAACTGGGCAGTTTGGATGGTTTTATGCAGCGCGGCAATTATGATATTACTTCGATAGTTAACAAAAGCGGCCCGAACGCGCTGGCTGTACTGGTTTATTGCCCCGTAAAACCGCTGACCAATTACGACAGTCCGACCTATATTTCGAGCGATGGCTGGGACTGGATGCCGAGTGTGCCCGGTTTGGATATGGGTATTACCGATGATGTTTATTTGAGCAATACGGGTACTGCAACCATCATCGACCCATGGATACGCACCGACCTGCCAACCAACGCCCGTGCCGACCTAAGCATTAAACTGGAAGTGAAGAACAGCGGCGACAGCTTTCAGCAGGGGGTAGTTACTGGTGTTATCAACCCCGGAAATATCCAGTTCTCGCAAAAGGTATATTTAGGGGCGAACAGTACATCGACCGTAAGTTTTGATAAGAGGCGCTTTGCTGCTATGGTAATCAATAATCCTAAATTGTGGTGGCCCAACGGTTACGGCGACCCCAATTTGTATACCTGTGATTTTAGTGTGAAGCTGGGCGATGAAATATCGGACACCAAAAAAATAACCTTCGGCGTAAAGAAATATACTTACGACACTGTGGGTAACGTGCTGCATGTATACATCAACGGCACCAAAATATTTTTAAAAGGAGGCAGCTGGGGCATGAGTGAGTATATGCTGCGCTGCCGTGGCAAAGAATATGACCTGAAGCTGAAATACCACAAGGACATGAACTTTAACGTGATCCGTAACTGGATAGGCTCGACCACGGATGATGATTTTTATGCCGCTTGCGATAAATACGGCATGATGGTTTGGGACGATTTTTGGCTCAATTCCATCAATAACTTACCTACTGACATTACTATATTCAATAATAATGCTATTGAAAAGATAAAACGCCTGCGCAACCATCCATCGGTAATGCTGTGGTGCGGCGATAATGAAGGTTATCCTAACGCGCCGTTAAACGGCTGGTTGAGGGAAGATGTGAGTGCTTATGATGGTGATGACAGGATGTACCAGCCAAATTCTCACGCTGGCAGTCTTACCGGCAGTGGTCCCTGGACAAACAACGACCTGAAATGGTACTTTACCAAAGCACCAAGCGGTTTTGGCGGCAACCAGGGTTGGGGTATGCGCAGTGAAATAGGCACGGCGGTATTTACCAATTTTGAAAGCTTTAAAAAATTTATGCCGAAGGAAGACTGGTGGCCGCGCGATGAGATGTGGAACAAGCACTTTTTTGGTCCGTCGGCGGGAAATGCAGGTCCAGACAGGTACGACGAAGCCATTACCAAACGCTATGGCGCGCCAACGGGGATAGAAGATTATTGCCGCAAAGCGCAATTGCTTAATATAGAAACCAATAAAGCGATGTATGAAGGCTGGGCGGATAATATGTGGGAAGATGCCTCGGGTATTTTAACGTGGATGAGCCAGTCGGCCTATCCGTCGTTCGTATGGCAAACGTATGATTATTATTACGATTTAACAGGCGCTTATTGGGGCGCAAAAAAAGGCAGCGAACCACTGCATATACAATGGAACCCTGCGACAAATTCCATCAAAGTAATTAATGCCACAAGTCATGACGTGGAAGGATTGACTGCCGAGGGGGCTATATACAATAAAGATGGCAAAGAGGTAAAAGAGTTTACGCAAACCGCACAGGTTAATGCTTATGCCAACACGGCTACGGAATGCTTTAAATTTAACTTTCCGCAGGAAAATTTGGCGCTGCATAAACGCGCTTATGCTTCATCGGACGACAGGCGCAATACCGAAGATTTGGTCACTGATGGTGAAGCGGGAACGAGATGGTCGAGCGAACAGAATGATAATGAATGGATATATGTTGACCTGGGTAAACAGCAGGAAGTAGATGGCGTTGGCCTGAATTGGGAAGATGCTTTTGGCAAATCATTTAAGATACAAGTATCGGATGATGCGAAAAGCTGGACAGATGTGCTAACAAGTAATGACGGCGCACCGGGCAAGCAGGTATTCAATTTTGAAACCGTAGGGGCAAGGTATGTACGTATGCTGGGCTTAAAACGGGGCAGCGGGTGGGGTTATTCGCTTTGGGAGTTCGAGGTTTATGGCAGCCGGAAGAACAATACGTTGAGTGATGTGCATTTCATCAAACTAAAATTGAAGGATAAGAATGGTAAACTGCTATCGGATAATTTTTACTGGCGCAGCAATAACAAAGCAGATTATTCGGCGCTGAATACTTTGCCAAAAGTGCATTTGAAGGTCAATACCAAAACAAAAAAAGTTGATGGCAAATATATTATGGACGCGGTAATAACCAATCCAGCAACATCACCTGCTGTGGCTTTTGCCATCAGGGCGCAGGCGGTCAAAGTATCAAACGGGGAAGAAATACTGCCGGTATTTACTAATGATAATTATTTTTCGCTGTTGCCGGGAGAAAGCAAGAATATACATATTGAGTTTGACGTAGACGTAATTCGCAATGATACGCCGAAGTTGCTGGTGGTGCCTTATAATGAGCCAGTTTTAAAAAATTGAGTGATTGAGTGAATTAGTGATTGAGCGAATGAAAAAATTAGCTGAATATTAAATTATTCATTAGTAATTCAATGTTGTTTTTAGCAATATTTTGGTATACAAGAACCATAGTATTTGATGAAATAAAAAACAAGCTAAAACAATTTATTTTGCTTTAAATGTTTTTATATGTAGTTTTAACATTTTATAATCAGGACCTACTAAAATCTACATTTCATGAAAAAAACACTGTTGGCGATAGCTTGTATTTTTGTCGGCTATTGTTCTTTCGCACAGGAAAGAAAAGCCCCTGCTTACCCGTTAATTACTCACAGCACTTATTTCAGTATATGGTCGTTTAGCGATACGCTGAATGCCTCGACCACCAAACATTGGACAGGAAAAGACCAATCTTTATTAGGGTTGATAAGTGTCGACGGGCAGGTATACCGCTTTTTAGGCCAGGAAGACAAGACATACAAAACTATTTTGCCGGCGAGTGATGAAGAGGCTTATTCATGTAAATATACAGAAGGTACACCTGCAACAGGCTGGGCCGCGACTGAGTTTGACGATAGCAGCTGGAAAACAGGCGGCGCGCCTTTTACGCTGGATAATGTACCTGGTGGAACTACATGGGATAGCCATGATATTTGGATAAGACGGAAATTCAAAATTTCAAACACAGATATTAATAAGCTTTATTTAAAGCTTCGCCATGATGATGGTGCAGAAGTTTATTTAAATGGCGTTAGTATAGCCAATGATGGCGGCGCTGGAGGCGACTTTAAAATGATACCTGTTAATGCTTTTAAAGATAAACTGGTAGCAGGTGAAAATGTGCTGGCCATACACTGCGTTAATACAGGCGGCGATGCCTGGCTCGACGCAGGTTTAGTGGATGAAAAGAAGGCCGCAGACAACGAGAAGGTGATGCTGGCGGACCAAAAAAGTGTGGACATTACTGCTACACAAACCATATATAAATTTAAATGCGGCCAAGCTGATCTACAGGTTACTTTTACCTCGCCTTTGTTGCTGAATGATATGAGCGTGCTTACCAGGCCGGTATCGTATATTACCTATAAAGTGAAATCAAACGATGGTAAGCCACACAATGTAAAGGTTTACTTTGGCGCATCCACCACTATAGCGGCCAATGTGCCAACACAAGCTATTACAACTAAAGCTTATAAAACTGCCAACTTATCGATACTGAAAGCAGGCACTGTTGAGCAGCCAATTTTGAAAAAAAGTGCCGACGATCTGCGTATAGACTGGGGCTACATGTACGTGGCATCAGCCAAAACTGAAAAGGCGGTACAATATATTACGCCAAGTGTTGATGCGGTAAGATCGTTTGTAAAAGGTAATACGACCACTACTGTAAAAGCAGGTAAGCAGTTGATGCTGAATACAGTTATCCCGTTTGGTATTGTAACCAAGGCCCCTGTTGAGAAATTTGTGGAGTTAGGTTATGACGACCTGTATTCGGTACAATATTTCAAAACCAACCTAATGCCGTGGTGGAAACAGGGTGGCAAAGTAACCATTGAACAAGCGTTAACCACCGCCGCAACGCAATATGCTACCGTAATGCAAAAATGCGCCGCGTTTAACAAAACTATGGTTAAAGACGCCGAAAAAGCAGGTGGTAAAGATTACGCCAAACTTTGCGAACTGGCTTATCGCCAAAGTATAGCGGCGCATTCTATAACCAAAAGCCCGCAGGGCGAGATATTATTTTTGTCGAAAGAGAACTATAGTGGTGGTTTTATAAATACAGTGGATGTTACTTACCCTTCATCACCATTATACCTGCTCTACAATCCAAAACTACAGGAAGGCATGTTGAATGGTATCTTCTATTTCAGCGAAAGCGGGAAATATAAAGAAGCTTACGCCGCGCATGACCTGGGTGTTTACCCGCTTGCAAACGGCCAGCTGTATGGCGAGGGCATGCCTGTTGAAGAATCCGGTAATATGATCATCCTTACGGAAGCCATAGCCAGAGCCGAAGGAAATGCCGCACTTGCCAAAAAACACTGGAAAACTTTAAGCCGGTGGGTAAATTATTTGGTAGATGAAGGTTTTGACCCGACCAATCAATTATGTACCGATGACTTTGCCGGTCACCTGGCGCGTAATGCAAACTTATCAATGAAAGCCATTGTGGGTATCGCCTGCTACGCTGACCTGGCAAAACAATTGGGCGATAACGCTACAGCCAAAAAATACAGGGCCATTGCCGAAGGTATGGTTGGTCGCTGGATGAAACTGGCTGATGGCGGCGATCATTACTCGCTGGTGTTTGAAAAGCCCGATACATGGAGCCAGAAATATAACCTGGTTTGGGATAAGGTTTTGGGTTTACACCTGTTCCCGCAATCGGTTTATGATCGCGAGATAAAATACTATTTAACCAAACAAAACAAATACGGTTTGCCGTTGGATAGCCGTAAAACCTACACCAAATCCGACTGGATATTATGGTCGGCTACACTGGCTAAAAGTAAATCAGACTTTAAAGATCTGGTAGCGCCCATATACAAATATGCTATTGAAACCCCAACCCGTGTACCCCTTAGCGACTGGCACGAAACTACCGATGGCAAACAGGTTGGTTTCCAGGCAAGGAGTGTTGTAGGCGGGTATTTTATGAAAATGCTTGAGGTTAAATTGTCAACCCCAAATAAAAAATAGCAATGGTTAAGGTTGCCCGCTTATTTACAATTGCAGGCTTGTGCCTTTTTGCAGGGAGAGTATGTGCGCAAACTGCCACAGCTGTAACAAAGCCCGATAATAATGGCGTCAATGTTTATTATGTAAGTAATAAAGCGCCATTAACTCAACAGCCGTTTGTGAAATTGCCGGTTGGTGCTGTTAAACCCGGCGGCTGGCTGAAAAAGCAATTGCAACTGCAACGGGATGGCTTAACCGGTCATTTGGGTGAAATAAGCATATGGCTTACTAAAAATGATAATGCGTGGCTTAACAAAGAAGGCAAGGGAAAATATGGCTGGGAAGAATTGCCCTATTGGCTGAAGGGCTATGGCGACATCGCTTATATCTTGCAGGATAAGAAAATGCTTGCCGGCACAAAATTCTGGATAGATGCGGTGTTGAATAATCAGCGCCCCGATGGCGATTTTGGCCCCATCATTTTAAAGGGCGACGGCAACCGCGACCTGTGGGCCAATATGCCGATGCTTTGGTGCCTGCAATCATATTACGAATATTCAAAAGATGCGCGGGTGCTGAGCTTTATGAGCAGATACTTTAAGTGGGAACTGGCCGTGCCTGATAGTAAATTTTTGAAGGATTATTGGGAGAATAGCCGTGGCGGCGATAATATGGTGAGCGTTTATTGGCTCTATAACCGCACCGGCGAAGCTTGGCTGCTGGATTTGGCAACCAAAATAGATAAGAATACCGCCAACTGGCGGCAAGCTAACAATTTGCCTAACTGGCATAATGTTAACGTAGCCGAATGTTTCCGCGAACCGGCAACTTATTACCAGCAAAGCCACATTAATGCCGATTTGGATGCTACTTACAATGATTTTAAGCTGATACGTAATATTTATGGGCAGGTGCCGGGTGGTATGTTCGGTGCAGATGAAAATGCCCGGAAGGGATATACCGACCCAAGGCAGGCTGTGGAAACCTGCGGTATGGTGGAGCAAATGACATCGGATGAGTTTTTGCTGCAATTTACCGGGGATACTTTTTGGGCCGATAACTGCGAGGATGTGGCATTCAATACCTTCCCCGCTGCGTTTATGCCCGATTATAAGGCTTTACGTTATTTGACCGCGCCAAATATGGTAGTTAGCGATGCTAAGAACCACTCCCCGGGTATCAGTAATGAAGGGCCGTTTTTGGCGATGAACCCGTTTAGTAGTCGTTGCTGCCAGCACAACCATTCGGCGGGGTGGGTTTATTATGATGAGAACAGCTGGATGGCAACCCCCGATAACGGCCTTGCCGCACAACTATATACCGAGGGCGAAGTAACGGCGAAAGTAGCGAAAGGAAATACGGTAAAAATTACTGAGCATACTTACTACCCGTTCCGCAATGCGGTTAACTTTACCGTAAGCACGGCTAAAAGCGTGTCTTTCCCGCTATACCTGCGTGTACCGGGCTGGTGTAAAAACGCTAAGGTAAGCGTTAACGGTAAAGCCATCCACGCTGATGCGATTCCCGATGGGTATATCAAGCTAACAAACAAATGGAAGAGTGGCGATAAAATAAGCCTGGTGCTGCCTATGAAAATACAGGTAAGGGAATGGGAGCAGAACAAAAGCAGCGTAAGCGTTAATTACGGTCCGCTTACTTTTTCATTAAAAATAGCCGAAAATTATGTGAAGATAGATGCTAAAACTGCTGTACAGGACGATTCACACTGGCAGGCAAGCGCCGATCAGTCCAAATGGCCTGCATTTAGTATTTTTCCTGCATCAGCATGGAACTATGGGCTGATACTCAATAAGGAGCATCCTGAGAAGTCATTTACTATGATAGTTAGAGCCTGGCCTAAAGACAATAACCCTTTTACCAATGCAAATGCGCCAGTCGTCTTATTAGCTACAGGGAAGCAAATTCCGGGATGGAAAATAGATGAATATGGATTGTGCTCTGTTTTGCCGCAAAGCCCTGTCTCTACCGATCAGCCGCGAACGACATTGGCCATGGTACCAATGGGTGGTGCAAGGTTAAGAATATCGGCATTTCCGGTTGTTGAATAATAGTTGTAGTAAATTAATTTAGCATACGAAATTGTTGTTAAAGAATATTTATATTAGTTACTGCCAAATAAATAAGTACATACATTCCTACGTTTAATCTGGTCACTATGTATATTATTAACATTAAGTTGTATTATCTTGATTTAAATAGTCATTAACGCCGTTTTTGTTGATAAATCGATAAATTGGTGTTATATTAGAATATTATTATAACATAAACTTAAATTTAAAGCCCCTACAATTAGATGATAAAGAAAAGATTATCAATAGTTGATATTGCAAACAAACTCAGCATTTCAAAGACCACCGTATCGTTTATTTTAAACGGCCGGGCCAAGGAAAAAAGGATAAGTGAGGAGTTAGTTGAGCGCGTACTGAAATTTGTTGAAGAAGTTGGTTATAAGCCAAATTCACTAGCCAAAAGTTTACGTACCGGCAAGTCAAATATTATTGGTTTGATGGTTGAAAATATATCAGATCATTTTTTTGCAAACATCGCCCGGTATATTGAAGACCGCGCTTATAAAAATGGGTACAAAATAATTTATTGCAGTACCGATAATGACGCTGCCAAAACCAAGGATCTGATTGCAATGTTTCGCGACAGGCATGTTGACGGTTATATAATTGCTCCCCCTGTTGGCGTTGAAAGTGACATCGCTGAACTGATAAAAGATGAGCTGCCGGTTGTTTTGTTCGACAGGTATTTTCCAAGTATCGAATCGAGCTATGTAGTGATCGATAACATGAATAGTACTTACAATGCTACCCAGTATTTGATAGATCAGGGATACAAAAAGATAGCTTTTATTACTTTTCAATCGCACCAAACCCAAATGCAGGCGCGTATGGACGGCTACGAAAGGGCGCTTAAAGAAAATAACCTTACCCCCTATATAAAAGAAGTTATTTTTAACCAGGATGCCCAGGATATTATTGAGCCGATAACAGAATTTTTAGAAAAAAATAAGGATTTAGATGCTATCCTTTTCGGCACTAACCGGATAGGCGTTTGCGGGCTAAAGGTTCTTCATAACCTGGGTTTGAAGGTGCCCGATGATATTGCGGTTATTTCGTTTGATGATTATGATGTATTCGAACTGTACACGCCATCAATTACTGCTATTGCACAGCCGATAGAGGAGATAGCAGATAATGTGATAACTATTTTGCTGAACAAGATGAATACCACGGCACCGAATCGTAAAAGCCAGCAGATTACGTTGCATACTGAGTTGAAGCTAAGAGGATCCTCCTCCGTTCATAAGCCTTTGTCGGTGGCCAAATAAGGCTGTTTTAGGTAAAAATAAAAGGAATTGAAGGCACGTTTATGTGCCTTTGACAATTTGTTTATACATTTAGCTTTCTGAAAATAGTTAGCGATGAATTTTAAACAATATTTAGGTGTAATACTTGTTCTTGTAGTTTTTCCTTGTTCGTTTTCTTTTGCCCAGGTTACTATGCGGGTGTTTGGCGAACAGCAGATATTGAGTGGCTATTCCAAAGCCATTAGCGGCGAAACGATCTCCTATTTTTCAGTTTACCCCGATTATGCCAAAGAAGCCTTATTAACCCGGGCCACTGAGGGCAAAAAAACCATTGAATGGGAAACAGCGCCGATACCGGCCAAGGCAAAAGGGCCGTATGTTTATTTTAGCTGGATAGCAGCACACTCTACTGGCACCAACTCCGGCGACAGGAATTTCGACTTATATATCAACGATAAAAAGATACTTACGTTTACCACACGGCCTAAAAACTACCCGCCTTACTGGGAGTTTAGCGGCGATGACAGTACTAAGCTGGTTTTTGAATTGAAGAAGCGTGATGGTGCCGCCGACGCGCATGGCTTTGCTTACCTGCGGGTGCCACTATCGGAATACCAAAAAGGAGAGCCCTTAAAAATAAAAGTTATAGGCCAGGCACAAAACAGCGACGACTGGTACATGACGTTCAAATACACGTTTGAAGAGAAAGTAGATGTTGAGGCACCCCCATTCCTGCTAAAAACTCCAACTCCCCAAAGGCCGCTGATCATAACGGTATTGCACTTCGGGCAACCGCAAACCATGCAGGTGCAGGTAAATGCAGGTATCAAGCAAAAATTCGAGGTTAAAAATGGTATCAATTCATTTACATTGCCTGTTAATAATGATACCTCAACCGTTGATGAAAATATTTACGCCAAAATTGGAAAAATGGAGTTTCAAAAAACTGTAACTGCCAAGCCGATCACTCGCCGTGAAATATACCTCATCCATAATTCGCACAATGATATTGGCTATTCGGATATACAGGAGAATGTAGAAAAACTACAGGACCAAAATATTCGCGATGCCATGCGCCTTGTGGAGAAAACCAAGGATTATCCCGATGGCAGCCGTTTTGTATGGAATGTTGAATCGTTGTGGGCGGTGGAAAATTTCCTGAACGCATCAACGCCGGCTGAAAAAGGAGAGTTTTTTAAGGATGTTCGTAACAAAAGCATCGGCTTATCGGCCACTTATGCCAACATACTTACGGGCCTGTGTACGCCCGAAGAGATGAATTGGATAACGCTTTATGGCGACAGTTTGCGCAAAACTTACAACTTGCCTATCAATACGGCGATGATGACAGACGTGCCCGGCATGAGTTGGAGCATGATCCACTCGCTGGCATCGAACGGTGTGCGTTATTTTTCGGATGGTATAAACTATGTTAATGGCATGGCCGACATGGGCGACCGTATTGGTTATACTTTAAAAGCACAGGGCGATAAGCCATTTTGGTGGAAATCATCATCGGGTAAGGATAGCATACTGTTTTGGGCAGCCGGCAAGGGATATTCATCGTGGCATGGTACGTCACAGGGCGGTGTATTTGATCGCGGGCCTAGGAAAATAGCCGATTATATGACCGAGCTTGATGAAAAAGCTTATCCGTATTCCATAGTGCAGTGGCGTTATAACATTGTATCAGATAACGGGCCTACGGATAGCACTATCAGCGATTTTGTAAAACAATGGAATGAAAAGTATGAGTCGCCAAAATTGATCCTATCTAACGTGAGCGATGTGTTCGTGGCGCTGGAAAAGAAATACGGGAATCAACTTCCGGTGGTATGGGGCGATTTTACGCCTTATTGGGAAGATGGCGCTTATTCTACAGCAAAGGAAGAAGCAGAGAATCGGCTGCTGAGCGAAAAAGTATTGCAATTGGAAAACATCGCGAAGCAACAAAATAAAACCATTAACCCGCACTGGTTATATGAAGCGAAGCGCGATATAGTGATGTTCCATGAGCATACCTGGGGCGCATACAATAGTATTTCAGAACCCGAACTGCCGTTTGTTGCCCATCAATGGAATTATAAAAAGGGCTTTGTCGACTCAGCAAAATATTACACCGATAAGATAGAAGCGGAACTTTTTCCGAAAGTGGATAGTGTATCGACGATAGTGGTTTACAACAGTCTGCCATGGATAAGGAGTGGCTATATAGAAACAGCGGCACCTGCCGGTTTTAGCGGCAATACCCTCTTAGACGATAGGGGCCGATTAATAACTGTACAGCGGCTGTCGGACGGTAAGATCGGTTTTATAGCAACGGAGGTTCCTGCTAAAGGGAAAGCGATTTATAAAGCCGGGCCAATGGTAAAAAGAGGAGTGGAACCAATAAATATTATTGATTATACCAATGATAAACAAACAGGCGCGATAAATGATCTGCGCCCGATTGATAAGATTAACATTATTGATACTTCTGTTTACAAGGGGCTGCCGTTAGCAGTGTATGTAAAGGGGATGGACCCCGTCAATCATTTTTTTAGCGCGGTTAAAAGTGAACAATTGCTTGAAAACGGGTTTGTTTTAAGAAGAAAGTCAATTACCAGCAATTTGGAGGGAACCAACGGTGTTGAATATGTGATCTCGCAGTTTAACGGTCTTGATTACATGCAGGTTGCTGTTACTATTGACAAAAAAGCTATTACGAATAAAGAAGCCGTTCATATTGCTTTCCCTTTTTTAATAAATAACCCTGAAGTAAAAATAGGAGTTGATAGCGCCTTTATCACCCCGGAAGAGGGACAGATCCCCGGCTCAAATAAAGATTTTTATTCGGTGCAACGCTGGCTGGATGTATCTAACAAGGATTACGGGGTAACCATATCATCGCCCGAAAGCGCTTTGTTCGAAGTTGGTAATTTGGTTGATGAACGCGAGGTAAATAATGGAACTAAACTATGGCGTACCGAAAATCATTCGTCGAACACGGTTTTTGCTTATGTGATGAACAACTACTGGCATACCAACTACAAAGCCGACCAGGACGGAAAAGTGACTTTTAACTTTATCCTGCAATTTCATAAAGAATTTGACCTGTGGGATGCGCAGCGGACAGGAGCCGAGGCTACGGAGCCGCTGCTGGTTTATGCGCAGTGACCCCACCCAAACCCTCCCCTAAGGGGAGGGCTTTAAAAATATTTTTAAGTCTCCCCTACAGGGGGAGATTTAGAGGGGGCTGAGTTTCCCTTTCAACCGCTCCTTTACCCCATCTTTCCACTCACTCTTCAGGATACTCAAGATAATAGAATCTCTCCGGCCACCATCGCGAAGGGGGACGTTTTGGCGGAGAATGCCTTCAACGGTACAGCCTATGCTTTTCATGGCGGCAATGCTGCGTTCGTTACGGGCATCGGCGCGGAATTCAACGCGTTCCATCCCTAATTCTTCAAAGGCCAATTGCAGTAATAAAAATTTGCAATGTTTATTTAGCCCCGTCCCGCGAAAATCCTTACCATACCAGGTATAACCCAATTGTAAGGTATGGCTTTGTACCTGTATATCATAAAAACGTGTGCTGCCCGCGTACTTGTTGGTTTGCTTGTCATACACAATGAACGGGTATTCTGTACCCGTTGCCCTTGCTTTAAGGGCTGTACTTATGTAATTGCTTAAGCCATCAACTCCCGCTGCGCTTAAATGCGAGTATTGCCAGGTTTCGGGCTCATTAAGCGCGAAGGGAAGCAGGAACTCATCATCGGTAATTGTGAGCGGGCGTAAAACCACGCGGTCGTCTTCTAACGTATATTGTATATGCTGGTCGAAAGGTGTAGCCATTTTAAAAGGTATATCAGCTTTTGTACTGCACGTAAAAGTATTTTAAAATGTTTTCAATCCCAAATCGTCTGTAAGGTTAACAGGCGAAAATAGAATTTAAATAAAGTAAGCATGATCACCTCTTTTATAAAGCATAATTTTTACCGCGGGGGTAACAAAGCTTTGCTATTTTTGCCTAAGTTCATCAATGTGTGTTTATCACTGATGTAATAAGGCGATATGGCAAAAGAAAGAGAGCAAAACAAACCTGACCAACCAAAAAAACCGGGCATTTTTAGTCTGCTTAAACCCTATATGGGCCTGGTGATATTCCTTGTGATATTCGCGATGTTTAGCAACAGTATTAACCTGCTGCTGCCAAAAATTATCGCCAACGGCATTGATGCTTTTACTCACAAACAATTTGTCTATAAGCCGCTGATAACGGAGTTTACTATTGCCGTAGCTGCCATATTTATATTCACTTACCTGCAAAGTGTTATCCAAACTTATGCTTCGGAAAAGGTAGCGCGTGACCTGCGCAGCAGGTTATCCGATAAAATATCAAGGCAAAGCTATGCGTTTGTCGAAACGGTAAACCCAAATAAACTGCTTACCAACCTTACGGCCGATGTGGACTCTATTAAAATGTTCGTATCGCAGGCTATTGTATCAATCGTATCATCATTATTTACCATTATAGGTGCCAGCATTTTGCTGCTTACCATTAACTGGCGGCTGGCCTTGTGCGTTATTGCCATCATCCCCATTATTGGCGGCACGTTTTTTTATGTGCTGAAAAAGGTAAGGGTGCTATTTAAAGAAAGTCGCGCTGTTATCGACTGGTTGAACAAGGTAATTAACGAAAGCATTTTGGGCTCGGCGCTGATACGTGTTATCAATTCGCAACAGCTGGAGTATGATAAGTTTTTGATGGCCAATACAAGAGCCAAGGAATACGGCTTGAAGATATTAAGCTTATTCGCCGGGCTTATACCCATCATCACATTTACGGCAAATATGGCTGGATTAGCAATACTGGCACTGGGTGGCCATTATGTGATCAACGGCAGTATGAGTTTGGGTAATTTCGCGGCCTTTAACAGTTATTTGGCATTGCTGATATTCCCTATACTGGTGATCGGTTTTATGAGCAATATCATAGCCCAGGCCACGGCATCATACGAACGTATAGGCGCTGTAATTGATAGCGTGGACTCGCAGGGCACAGGCACTGTTAAAGAAACATTGCGGGGCGATATCGAACTAAAAAATGTATCGGTAATGTATGGGCAAAAGCCTGCTTTGAAAGGTATTTCGTTTGCGGTGAGCGCAGGGCAAAAGATTGCGGTTATTGGTCCCACAGCTGCGGGGAAAACGCAGTTGCTGTATCTTTTAACCGGGTTGATACCAACAACCAGCGGTGAGGTAGACTTTGATGGTATAAACATCGCCCAATATGATGATGAATCTTTCCACAGCCAGGTGGGGTTTGTTTTCCAGGACAGCATTATTTTTAATATGAGCATACGGGAAAATATTGCCTTTAGCGATACGGTGACCGATGAATCATTGGAAAAAGCTATTGACACGGCTGAACTGAGAGATTTTATAAATAGTCTGCCCGATAAATTAAGTACGATAGTATCCGAGCGTGGCTCAAGCCTTTCGGGCGGACAAAAACAGCGTATAATGCTGGCAAGAGCCTTGGCTGTTAATCCAAAAGTATTGTTGCTTGATGATTTTACAGCAAGGGTTGACGGCAATACTGAAAAGAAGATATTGGCCAATGTGCAAAAGAACTATCCCGGCTTAACGCTGATATCGGTAACACAAAAAAT
This sequence comes from uncultured Mucilaginibacter sp., assembly GCA_903915155.1. Classification (GTDB taxonomy): domain Bacteria; phylum Bacteroidota; class Bacteroidia; order Sphingobacteriales; family Sphingobacteriaceae; genus Mucilaginibacter. The sequence continues at coordinate 8,373 of CAIWRU010000003.1, read as the reverse complement.
AGGTGCCGTGGAGCATTATGATAAAATAATTGTACTAACCCAAGGCGAAATTGTAGCCAGCGGCAAGCACGATGAACTGATGCACAGCAGCCCCGAATACGTGCAGATATTCAACTCGCAACAGAGCACCAGTAATTACGAAAGCATAACCAAATAACACCGAAAGCAGATATGAATTATAATTTAAACAAGCTTTCGGAGCAACAGGAAAAGACATCCACATACAAGGCACTTAAAAAGTTATTGCAACTAATTGAACACGAAAGGCCGAATTTATTAAAGGCCTTACTGGCGATATTGACCAACTCTACATTAAACCTGTTAGGGCCGTTCATTATTGGTTACACTATTGATAAGTATGTGCAAACCAAGCAATACCATGGTGTATTGATAAACTGCGCTATATTACTGGCTATGTATCTTACGGCATTGGTAAGCAGCTACCTGCAAACCAAGTTAATGGGTGGGGTGGGGCAGCGGATGTTGTTTACTTTGCGCAATGCCATATTTAATAAATTGCAACAACTGCCTGTCGATTTTTTTAACCAAAATAAGGCCGGTGATCTGATATCCCGCGTTAATAACGATACCGATAAGCTGAACCAGTTTTTCTCACAATCGTTAATGCAGTTTATCGGTAGTATTGCTACCATGACGGGTGCGGGTATCGCACTGCTTATCATTCATCCTAATTTGGGTGCCGCAGCATTAGCGCCTGGTTTACTGATCTTATTATTCACCAGTTTGGTATCGCCGTGGGTAAAGCGTAGGAATGCCACCAACTTAAAAAGTGTAGGTGCTATGAGCGCCGAGATACAGGAAAGTTTGAATAACTTTAAGGTGATCATCGCCTTTAACCGCCGCGATTATTTCCGTAAGCGTTTTGACGAGGCGAACCGGCAAAATTACAACACGGCGATAGGCGCGGGGTTGGCCAATAATATCTTTCTGCCGGTTTACAGCTTTTTCTCGAGCCTTGCGCAGCTTACGGTGTTGATATACGGGGTATACCTGATAAGTAATGGCAGCTTTACCATTGGTTTTCTGATAAGCTATATATCATATGCTACGCTGTTTTATAACCCGCTAAGACAATTAGCTGCATTATGGACGAGTTTCCAGGTGGCTATGGCTGGTTGGGACAGAGTATCGCAGATATTATCGTTGGATACTAATTTGGTTACTGTTAAGAGCGACGCAGCCGAAGTAGGTGCATCGTTGCTTGAATTCAGGAATGTGCATTTTGGGTATGCCGAGGATCATGAGATACTGCATAATATCAGCTTTAAACTTGAGCGTGGTAAAACTTACGCACTGGTTGGCCCAACGGGTGGGGGTAAAACAACAACGGCTTCACTGATTGCCCGTTTATACGACCCCAATAAAGGCACGGTGTTGCTTGATGGTAAAGACATCCGCTCATATGAACCGGTTGATAAAACAAAAAAGATAGGCTTTATTTTGCAGGAACCGTTTTTGTTCACTGGTACGGTAAGGGAAAATATATTGTATGGGAACGAATTGTATCGCGACTATACGAATGAACAAGTAGAGCAGGTAATAATCGATGCCAACTTAGGCGGCCTGTTAGCCTTGTTTGAACAGGGGCTTGAAACCCAGGTGACATCAAGCGGGGATAGTATTAGTTTGGGGCAAAAGCAGCTGATTGCTTTTATGCGGGCGGTACTGCGCAATCCCGACCTGCTGATACTGGACGAAGCCACCGCAAATATTGACACCATAACCGAAAAACTGCTGGAAGACATTTTAAGTAAACTGCCCGAAACTACTACCAGGGTTATCATCGCCCACAGGCTAAATACCATACAAAATGCCGACGAGATATTCTTTGTAAACTCGGGCGAAGTAACGCGCGCCGGCTCGTTGGATGATGCAATGGAAATGTTGTTGCATGGGAAAAGGACTAGTTAGTCAAAAGTCAAAAGTCAAAAGTCAAAAGTAAAAAGTCAAAAGTCAAAAGTCAAAAGTCAAAAGTCAAAAGTCAAAAGTTATTATGTTAAGCAGGTAGTGTATATTTAAAGCAGATTACCGCAAACTGATATTCAATTTCCGATACTCTATAATTATATTTACACTTGTATAAACTTGGTACCTGATTATGTATAAATATACCGGCGAAAAAGGAATATTAGTAGCTATTGATTGTATTATATTTGGTTTTGATGGCTCGGACCTGAAATTGCTGTTGGTGCAACGCGGGATCGAACCCGAAATACATAAATGGAGCCTTATGGGCGGATTTTTAAAACACAATGAAAGCCCTGACGACGCGGCTAATCGTATACTTGAACAACGCACAGGGTTAAATAATGTATACATGGACCAGTTCCAGGTGTTTGGCAAACCCGACAGGGATCCGGTTGAGCGGGTTTTATCAATCGCTTATTTTGCCTTGATCGACATACATAAATACGAGAAACAAATAAGCGACGAATATCATGCGGAATGGTTCCCGTTAGATGAAATGCCCAGCCTGATATTCGATCATAGTGAAATGGTTAAATTGGCTAAAAGGCAACTGCGTTACAAAGCGGCGCTGCACCCCATATTATTCCAGTTGCTGCCCGAGAAATTCACCATTCCACAATTGCAGGCATTATATGAGGGCGTATATCAAACAACGTTTGACGACCGTAATTTTAGCCGTAAATTATTATCAACCGGTTTATTGGTAAAACAGGCCGAAAAAGACAAGCAGTCATCCAAAAAGGGCGCGTTTTATTATAAGCTCGACCAATCGCATTATTTGGAGAATTTTGAATCGTTTTTAAACCTGGTACCCAATCCTGATAAGTTTTTTTAATCCCACTTAATTAAACTTATCATTAATTTTTTAACCCAATGCTAAAAAAGCGCAGATATTTTTCTGTCTTTTAAGCATAGTGTATTGTTTTGAAGTATCTTACTAAATGTTTTCTTAAGGAAATCTGCAAACCGCAATATCAAACATTATTAATACGTGGGGAAAATATTAAGATCGGCAGTAATAATTGCTGTGTTGCTGAACTGGTGTTTATCAGCGTACGCCCAGGGCACAACCAGTAAGGGGACCGAATTCTGGACAGCCTACATGGGTAATACCAATCCGCCGGGTGGCCAGCAACCCAGCGTAATGGTTTTATATATTACATCTGACGTAAGCACTACCGGCGTTGTAAGTATAATTGATGGAAGCTTTTCACAGGCATATACAGTAACTGCCCATAAAATAACCAGTATAAATATACCATCAAGCGCCTTTTTAAGTTTACAGGGAACTTTTAAAAAGGGTATTCATATCACGGCGGTACAACCTGTTGCGGTTTACGCGCATATATTTGCGCAAAACTCATCGGGGGCAACGCTGTTGCTGCCTGTAAACACATTAGGTAAGGATTATTACACCATTAACTACAAGCAGCAATCCAATGAAGGCGGTTCCTATTCTGAATTTATGGTTATTGCAACAGAAGATAATACCACTGTTAATATAACTCCAACAGCTGCGTTGCTTGACGGAAAACAAGCTGGCAGTACCTTCCAAATCAACCTTAATAAGGGTGAAGTGTACCAGGGCCAGGCGGCTACGGACCTTACCGGAACGCGAATTACTTCGGTTAGTGCGGGTGCCAACACCTGTACAAAAATTGCGGTGTTTAGCGGTAGCGGCCGGGTTTACATTGGTTGTACCCCACTAACAGACAAAGGCGAACCAACCGATAATTCATCTGATAATCTTTTTCAGCAGGTGTACCCAACGGCTTCGTGGGGCAAAACTTACATAACAGTGCCGCTAAAAGGCAGGAATTATGATATTTTCAGGGTGGTTTTAAGTACGCCCAACACTACTGTAAAGGTTAACGGAACAGTAATTAATGCCAACCAGTTTGTCAATGGGTCGTATTATGAATTTAATTCAAACATCCCTAATATTATCACTGCCGATCAACCCATACAGGCAGCGCAATATGCAGTTACCCAAGGCGATAACTTAATCTGCGGGGTAGACCAAAACGATATTGGCGACCCGGAAATGATATACCTAACACCCCTTGAACAAACTATCAACGGGGTAACATTATTTTCGGCAAGTAACTTTGACATACTAAGGAGCTTCATAAACGTGGTAATAAAAACCACTGCGGTACCCTCATTTGTGGTCGATGGAAACCATTACTCCGCATTTACTGTGATACCTGGAAATCCTTTGTATTCTTATGCCCAAATTCCGGTTACATCGGGCAGTAGCCATACCATAAATGCCGGGACAGGCTTTAATGCTATAGCTTATGGTTTTGGTGACAGGGAATCATATGGGTACGCGGCCGGTACAAATTTACAGGACCTGAATAGTTTTATTGCGCTCGAGCAACCGGGCACTACCATATTACAGTTAAACGGTTGTACCGGGGTGTTTTATAATTTAGTGCTTACCTTGCCATATATACCAACCAGTTTAACCTGGGACCTTAAAAATGGCAGCACGCCAATAGCTATTAATAACCCAACTTACATAACGGTGCAGAAAGATGGCACTACATTATACCAATTTACATATCCCGGAAAGCCGGTAACTTATAAAATAGGTAATTACAGCACACAGGCAACCGTAATTATACCCAATATTGATATTTGTAGCCAGCTACAGCAATATGAACTGGATTATAAGGTATCAGACCCGCCCGTTGCCGACTTTGTGTTTAGCGATGCCTGTTTGGGCGACGGAACTGCGTTTACAGATAAATCAACAATATACGCCACTACAAGCTCATGGTTATGGGATTTTGGTGACGGGCAGACATCAAATTTGCAAAACCCTACGCACAATTATACGGAACCGGGTAAATACACGGTTACGATGACCATAACTGATATCGACGGTTGCACATCAACAAAATCTTACCCCGTAACAATCAGCCCCAAGCCCGTAGCCAATTTTGCAGTATCCGGCGCAACCTGTATTGGCAGCCCGACAGTTTTTGCCGATAAGTCGACAATTAGCAGCGGCACCATAGCCAAATGGATATGGAGTTTTGGCGATGGAGAAATAGACACGCTTACTGCCATTACCCCAACAGTTAGCCATACCTACAATAAGCTTGGCACAAATACGGTTAGTTTAACCACCATGTCGGATAATGGTTGTATAAGCCCTGTATATTCCCAACCTATAACTGTTAGCCCGGTGCCTATAGTTGATTTTTCAATGCCCGATGTTTGCCTTAATGATTCTTTTGCCCAATTCACCAATAAAAGTACTATCTCCGATAATACCGAAGTTGATTTCACTTATTTATGGAACTTCGGCGACCCAAATGCGAGCGCGGCAAACCCTAACACATCTACCTTGAAAAATCCAAAGCATACTTACAGTAGTGCGGCAAACTATAACGTAACGCTAACTGTACAGTCTAAATATGGATGTACGGTTACAACAACACACAAGTTCACTGTAAACGGGGCTAATCCTGTAGCGGCTTTCAATATTGAAAATAATAATAGTTGCAGTAGTGATGCCGTAATATTCGACGAAAACTCCGACGTTGATTTTGGCAGCATTACCCGTTTGGTATGGTATTTTGATTATAATAATAACCCAACAGATTCAGTTGTTTATACGCGGGAGACTATGCCTGCCGATAAAAAATATAGCCATAGCTATGGCTTGTTTAATACCGGGAATACAAAGAATTACGAGGTGAGGCTGATTGCTTATACGGGTAACTCGGTGGCATCATGCTCAAGCATACGCGATGCTACTGTTACCCAAATTGTAAACCCCATTGTTGCTTTAATTCCGGTGGATGATATATGCCAGGGGGCAAACCCCATACAGCTAATGGTGGATACAAAAGGCTTTAAAGGTACCGGCGTTTTTAGCGGAACCGGGGTATCGCCCACAGGTGCGTTTAACCCTGCTATAGCCGGACCGGGTATGGCAATTGTAAATTATGTATTTACTTCAAATGGGTGTAATACCACGACATCAGAAAAAATAAATGTAATTGCCGACCCCACAGTTACAGCCAACCCCGTGGTAAATATGCTTGAGGGTGAGCCTGTAGTGTTAAATGCAACAGCTACTGGTAATAACATTACCTATAAATGGACGCCATCAACCGGGCTTAATCACGATAATGTCTTGAACCCCGTTGTGAACGCTGTTGACAACACAAATTATACCTTAACTGTTACTTCGGCAGATCATTGCACGGCGCAGGCAAGCGTTGAGGTATTGGTGAAAAAGAAACTGGTTATCCCAAGCGCGTTTACGCCAAATGGCGATGGTGTAAATGATACCTGGCAAATAAAATATATCGAAGACTACCCCGGTTGTACGGTTGATATATTTAACAGGTACGGCGAGAAGATATACTCATCCATCAATTATGCGGTAGAGTGGGACGGAACCTATAAAGGCAATTACCTGCCAACCGGCACTTATTACTATATTATCAGCCCAAAGAACGGGCGAAGCACAATGTTGGGCCCGGTTACTATTATAAAGTAGTTTATGATAGCAGCAATTATCGGTCGATTTTTGCGTTACATAAAAGTAAAACCTAAAACTAAAACAATTTAATTTAGCCGGAACGTATCCGGAAAGTTACCCAAAATGTGTGGTAACTATGTACAACGGATAGGGAGAAAAGCTATATTCGTTTGTTGGTTACCATGCTCTGCGAGCGGCACATGCAATTAAACTTATCTATTACAGGCGCTTTTACTATATTTATTGTTCTCGGCACTGTAGGAACACAGTTTGGGACGTGTAGCAATTATTTAGATAGATGAAGAGAGTTTTATTTTTATTAGTGTTATTAATAACAAGTGTAAATGTAATAATGGCGCAACAACGCCCCCAGTACACACAATATGTTTTTAATAACTTTTTGTTAAATCCGGCACTTAGTGGTATTGAGAATTATACCGATGTTAAGGCAGGCTACCGCAGCCAGTGGACGGGTTTACAAGGTGCCCCGGTAACCAGCTACCTTACCGTAAATGCGCCGTTGGGCAGCGATTTTATTAACGGTGATGCTACTGAAATGCCCACCGCCGGTGGTACCGACCCTGCCAGCAGGTCATACACCCAATATTACCAGGCTGCGCCGCCGCATCATGGTATAGGGTTTACGCTGGTAACAGACAAGGCCGGACCAATTACCGCTACTAATATTGATGCAACTTACGCTTACCATATAGGCTTAACCAGCACGCTTAACCTGGCTGTAGGTGTGGCGGCGGGTGTTAGCCGTACTACTTTAAATACCTCAGAACTTACGCTTTTTACACCTAACGATCCTGCAATAGATAATGGCAGTCCGGGCGTTTGGAGTCCCGACCTGGGGGTGGGCGTATGGGCCTATTCGTCAAATTATTATTTCGGCGCTTCGGTGCAATCATTGTTGCCGCAAAAGCTTTATTATGATTCTAAAAACACCGTATATCAAAACAAATCAGTGCCGCAATACTTTTTTACCGCCGGTTATAAGTTGTTTTTGTCTGATGATCTTTCGCTTATGCCATCGGTAATGATAAAGGAAATACAGCCCGTACCTTTTACGTATGATGTTAATATGAAATTGTCATTCAGGGATGTATTCTGGATAGGCGGTTCATACCGCAGGGCTGATTCATTTGGTGTACTGGCGGGCTTTAATATCAGTTCGCTTATAAACGTGGGATATTCGTATGACATCACCACATCGGCATTAAACACGGTGAGCAACGGCACCCACGAAATTGTGTTGGGGATATTATTGAATAACAGGTATAACGTTACCTGTCCGCAGCATTCGTTTTAGCCTCCGAGCCCTGCCTCCTAAAGGAGAGTATATAAATCAAAATATTTTATTGTTAAAAAAAATGCCCTGACTCAAAAGATAAGGCATTTTTTATTTTAAAGTGTGTTATAAACTCCCCCTTTAGGGGGCTGGGGGGCTACAATTCTTTCCTCAACCTCGCTACCGGGATATTCATTTGTTCGCGGTATTTGGCTACGGTGCGACGGGCAATGTTGTAACCGGCATCCTTTAATATTTCGGTTAGTTTTTCATCGGCAAGCGGGTGGCGCTTGTCTTCTTTGCCGATATGTTCTTCCAGTATTTTTTTAACTTCTTTGTTCGACACTTCTTCGCCGCTTTCGGTTTGAATAGCTTCGGAGAAGAACGATTTCAGCAGGAAAGTACCATGTTCTGTTTGTACATATTTGGAGTTTGCCACGCGCGATACGGTTGAAATATCCATGCCTATTTTATCAGCAATATCCTTTATTATCATCGGCTTCAGATTTTTATCGTCACCGGTTAAAAAGAAATCATACTGATATTGCATTATGGCATTCATGGTTTTCAGTAGCGTTTGCTGGCG
>CAIWRU010000002.1 GCA_903915155.1 uncultured Mucilaginibacter sp. | reverse complement strand
GAACGATACATTTTAAAGTTGAAGAAAGGAGGGTTACTGTTATGCAATAAAGTTACTTAACCTAACAGTGCCTTAAAAAACAAACCCAGGAGCATTCGCAGTGCCCCTGAGTTTTGTACTTGTTGCCAAGCAGGTGTAAGGCCATTTAAAAACCAATTACTTCGTAACAACTAATTATTAACTAACCTAACATTCAAATGTATAAAATTTATACTGCATTTAAATGCAGAAGAATCCCAGTTAAACTATTGTTAACCATGAAGCTTACCATTGTTTTATTGCTTACAATTTTATTACAGGCCGGAGCTGCAACCTATGCCCAAAAAATAACCCTGAATAAAAAAGGTGCCTCGTTAAAAGAGGTTTTTGAAGCGATTCAGCAACAAAGCAATTACACCTTGGTGTATGATTCAAAAATGATCAGGGCGACTAAACCGGTAACCGTATCTTTTAAAGATGCCTCGCTCGAAGAAGTGCTGGATAAGTGCCTGCTTGATCAGTCGTTAACCTACGCCATTAACCTTAACACTATTGTGATCCGTAAGAAAGCGGACCTTCCCCCTGTTATTGAAGCTTTACTTAAAATTACGGGTAAAGTAACTGATTCAAAGGGTCAGCCGCTTATAGGTGCAACCATAAGCATAAAAAATGGCAAAAACATTGTAGTAACCGATATTAACGGCGCATTTACGATATCAGTTCCTGAAAATACCATTATCAGGGCATCTTATATCGGCTTTATAGCACAGGATGTAGCTGTTGACGGAAAGACCGAACTATATATTGTTTTAAAAGCGGCCGCAGGCAGTTTAAACGAAGTAGTGGTGGTTGGTTACGGTACCCAGCGCAAGCAGGACCTTACCGGCGCAGTAGCCGTAATCGGCTCAAAAGAGCTTGAAGACAGGCCAAATACGCAGTTTGGTTATTCAATTGAAGGTAAAGCTGCCGGCGTACAGGTAATCAGGCCATCGGGCCAGCCGGATGCTGGTTTCTCCATCAAAATACGCGGTACCTCGTCCATTACTTCAGGCACCGACCCACTTTATATTGTTGACGATGTGCCAACTTATAACACCAACGAAATTAACCCGGCGGATATTGAAACCATCACTGTATTAAAAGATGCATCATCAGCGGCCATTTATGGCAGCAGCGGCGCAAACGGTGTGGTGCTGATCACTACCAAACATGGTGCAAAAAACCAAAAATCAAGGGTTAACTATAATGGTTCTGTAACATCATCACAGGTATGGAAGAAACTGCAGGTATTAAATACGCCTCAATATGAATCATTGATGGCCGAAATGGGTATCAGCTTACCTGACCCAACTAATTTTACCAACACCAACTGGCAGAACCTGGTTTTCAGGAACGCACTTTCGCAAAGCCACAATGTATCCGTATCAGGCGGTAGTGATAATACCACCTATTACATTTCAGGATCTTATGTAAAACAGGAAGGTATCGTTATAAATAATAATGTAGGCCGGGCCACTTTTAAAGTAAACCTGGATCATAAAGTTAGCGACTTGTTAAAGGTTGGAACCAATATATCTTATGACCGGTGGTCGGATGTGAGCGTTCCTGAAGGGTATTCAAACGGCGTAATTACCAGGTTGATTACCGCAGTACCCATTATCGGCGTTTGGAACCCGCTAATCCCAACACAATATGCATTAAGCCCTGTAGCCCCGGTAGATATTGAGAACCCGGTTTCGGTTGCTTACCAGCCGCAAAACCTGTTGGTTAATAACCGCTTTAACGGTAATGCCAATGCTGAACTGAGTATTTTACCAGGTTTAAAATTAAAGAGCATTTTTGGCCTTGAACATAGCAATAGCATAGCAACCTCTTTCCAGAATTCTATCCAAACCAGCTACGGCCGGTCAATGGACGGACTTGCTGCTGAAAATGATAACAACTTTGATTACTGGATCTCGGAAAACACGCTGAACTATACCAAAAAAATAAAGGATCATAGTTTTGCCTTACTGGTAGGCTATGTGGCTTCGGATGAAAGCAATCGCAGCGACTATCTTGCTTCACATGGTTTTGGTGGCAGTACCGCTATTACCACAGTAACCGCCGGAACGGTGCAATCGGTACCGCAGGTAAATATTTATGATAAAACCCATGAATCATTTATCGGCAGGCTGAACTATAATTATAAGGACAGGTACCTGTTAACATCCAATTTACGGGCGGATGCTTCCAGCATATTCTCTTCAAAAAACAGGTGGGGTTACTTCCCTTCGTTTTCAGTAGGCTGGAGAATTTCCAATGAGGATTTCTTTAAAAACGTAACAGCGGTAAGCGATCTTAAACTGCGCGCAGGCTGGGGTATTGTGGGTAATGATGCCATTGCGCCTTATTCAAGGTACGGGTTGATCGGCCTTTCAACTTATGTGTTAGGCGGCAGCTCGGTAACCGCGTATGTACCGTCAACCCTGTCAAACGATAATTTAAAATGGGAACAAACGGCGCAATATAATATCGGTCTTGATTTTGGTTTGCTCAACAACCGGGTAACCATTACCACTGATTATTACGATAAAAAAACTACTAACCTGTTATTGAACGCTCCGATCCCGGCAAGCGTAGGAGTTGGCGGCAATACCGCTATCATCAACGCAGGTTCTATTCAGAACAAAGGTTTTGAATTCCAGCTTACTTCAAAAAACATTGTTAACCGTGATTTTACCTGGAGTACTGACTTTAATATCTATTTAAACCGCGGTAAAGTATTGGATATAGTTGGCCAGACGCTGTTTACAGGTAATGTTAACGTTGCAGGTAATACCTACCAAACCGCTCTGGTAAAGGCGGGTCTTCCACTTGGTTCTTTTTATGGCAAATATGCCCTTGGGGTTGATCCGGCCACAGGAAACGAAAAGTATTTGCAAAATAAGGCAGGTTCTGATAGTTTGGGCGTGATAGGTAACGCAAATCCTAAGTATGCTTATGGTTTAACCAACTCATTCACCTATAAAAGATTCACGCTGAATATATTTTTACAGGGTGAGCAGGGCAACCAGATATTTAATGCAACCAGGATGCTGACTGAATCAATGACGATAGGTGAAAACCAATCGGCTGCGGTTTTAAGAAGGTGGAAAAACCCGGGTGATATTACCAATATCCCCAAATCATCACCAAATGATCCAAGCAATTCCTATCCATCAACAAGGTTTATCGAAAACGGATCGTACTTAAGGGTTAAATCGCTTACACTGGGTTATTCGCTGCCTGAGTCGGTACTGAATAAGTTAAAAATAAGCCGTTTTATGCTTTACATCACAGCTGAAAACTTATTTACGTTCACCAAATACTCAGGGTTCGACCCGGAAACAAGTGTGTTTAACAGTTCGTCAAATTCAGATTCTGCCAGTAAAAACACAGCCCCCGGGGTTGATTATGGCAACTATCCGCAATCAAGGGACTTTATTTTAGGTGTTAACGTAACTTTTTAACCTTAACTTATTATTGTAAGATCATGAAAAAGAAAACGATATTTTTAATAACGCTCCTTTTTGCAGTAGCAATGGGATCGTGCCGCAAATTTTTAGATACCACCCCTCAAACAAGCCTTACCACGGGTAACGCCTACAATTCGGCGCAGGATATTGAAAATGCAATAGCCGGTTGTTACCAGATATTTATGGGCAGCGATTATTACCAGTGGGAAAACGTAATGCTGAGCGATAACAGATCTGATAACGCCTATCCCGGCGGTGGTGGTGAAGCTACCTTTGTTGAGGAAGATCAGTTTACGATGCCGGCAAGTAACAGCCACATGTATGCTGACTGGGGGCAACTGTACCAGGGTATAGCCCATTGCAACCTTTTATTAGCCAACATAAACGGAGCAACAGGTTTAGCGGCCGACCGAAAAGCGCAGATTATTGGCGAGGCAAGTTTTTTAAGGGCCTTTAATTATTTTCAGCTGGTAAAAACATGGGGCGGCGTTCCTATCGAACTGGCATCAAATACCGCTGATCCTAAAGTTATCCGTAAGCCACGCGCAACTGAAACACAGGTTTATGACCAGATCAATGCTGATTTGCAGGTGGCCGTTGCCAATTTACCTGATAGCTATGGCAGCGATCCTTCGGTAAACAAGGTACGTGCCACCAAAGGCGCCGCATATGCGTTGCTGGCAAAAATTTGGGCACAAAGAAGCGACAGGGATTATAACAAAGTGCTTGCCTATTGTAAAGATGTGGTTAACAGCCCGGCGGGATATTCGCTGGTGTCCAACTACCGCAGTTTGTTCGACGGCAGCAACTATCTTAATTCCGAATCAATACTTGAAATTCCATACACCGCCGGCGGCCCAAACGGATCCTGGGGGGTTGAACTGTTTCTGGCCCCTGAAGACGGCTGGCAAAAATACTGTGTCCCTTCACACGATTTAGTAAATGCGTTTGTGGCAGAAGGTGATACAATAAGAGAACATGCCAGTGTTTTATTTGTAACAAAGGATGTGAATGGAAACCCTATAGCCTGGGCCGATGAAAACTGGAACCCCTGCCAGGATCCAACCAAACCAACTCCGTTTAACTATAAACAGGAGCATCCAAACGGTTGGTCAAGCGGAGATCATTTTTATTTGCTGCGCCTTGATGATATCATCCTGCTGCAGGCCGAAGCGGATAACCAGCTGGGCAACACTGCAGAGGCCGTATCACTGTTAAACAAGATCAGGAACCGCGTGGGTTTACCTAATACTACTTCCAGTACACAAGGAGCCTTAACTACAGCAATACTAAATGAAAGAAGGCTGGAGCTGGCTTTTGAAGCACAACGCTGGGATGACCTAACCCGCCTGGGTGTGGCCACCACGGTGATGGGTAATTTAAAAGAGTATAAATACACCTGTAACAACGGTGTGCCAAGTGCTCCTATTCCAATTGTTTACACTTGTGATAAAAACCACTGGTTAATGCCGCTCCCGCTTACAGAGATCAACAATAACCCTAATTTAACACAGAACCCTGGTTACTAACGTGAATTACCTAAACTGTAATAGGATGGCCTATATGATAAATCTAGTTGTTACTATGTTTTTCGTGCTGTTATTTTCTTGCAGTAAAACTGATTTAGGGAACAATTCAAACGGATCAACCCCTGTTACAGTGCAAAAACCACCTGCCCTCAAAGGCAGGCTGGTTTTTCATAGCTATTCGTGCTATAGTTGTAACGATTCAAAGTTGTTTATGCTCGATTTTTCAACCGGTGTTTTAACACAGCTAAATACCGGCTGGAATATTGATAACTGTATGAATGCTGATTTTAGCCCAGACGGAAAATACATTGTTTTTATGGGGACCGATAAAGTAACAGGTAACTGGGATGTGTATTTATGGCAGGTAAATTCAGCAGCGCAGCCGGTAAACCTTACTGCAGCTTTGGGCACCTCGTCAAAGGATGAAGACCCCAAGTTTTCGAACAGCGGCACCCGGATAGTGTTTAAGCATAACGGGCACCTGGCCGAGATGGATTTGAGCGGAAATATTACCCGCACCATTACCAGCGGCAGTGGCGAAGAATCAATGCCGTATTATATTTACGATGACAGCAAGATATTATATGCGGAAGGCGGCGGGGCTGGCTCAGATATTTACCTGGTAGATAAAAATGGCGTCAGTACCAAAACGGGAGCATCAGTACCAAACATACAGGAGTACTATCCGATAGCGAAAGACAGTGTTTCGTTTTTGTATACGGGCGGATTAAGTGCAACGAGCGCAAACGACCAGATCTTCAGGGGATTTTATGATAAAAGTAAAATAGCCCAGTATTTGCCGTTTAATGAGCCTTCGGCCAATTATTCCGATCCTTATCCATGTAATGACGAATATGTTTTCCTGTCGAGTACCCGCACCGGTACCAAAGGCGGTTACGATTTGTATTTAGCTGATATTAAAACCGGCAATATATGGTCGTTAAACGTCTACAATTTGAATGTTAATTCGGCCAATGAGGAGTTGGGTTCCTGTTACAACCCCAATTAAAAGCCGGATACCAATCAACACAAATGAAATTTTAATTGCCGGTAATACAACCGGCAATGCTGAATAAAGAACTTGGGTGATCAGGAAACATGGGGCCTGAGATTTAGTTGTATTACATCGTTTTTACAATGATGTTGAGTGCGTTCCGGTGTGAGACCCGGAGCGCATTTTTTATTATATGGTAATCAAATACCCTTTATTCCGTTGTCCGGCCCTAATAACATCGTTGAAAATAAACGGACAACGCAAATCGGCACATAAAAAAAGCCCCGGTGCACTACTCCCGGGACTCACTAAAATTAAACTATAAAACTGAACACAAAACGCCGAATCGTTAAAAGGTCATTGGGTCATTGCGTCATTGCATGTCTCGTTTCATCACCGCTGGCCCCTGCTGCTAAGCAGGTATAACCTTTATAGTTGTACTGTACATTCCTCACCAATCCCTTTCTCAATAATTTATCAAATCGTTATATCACCAATTCCATCCTCACTAATTCACTAACTCACTAATTATCTAACTGCATCCCATCGAATTACCACAATTCAAGCACTTGTAACAGGTGCCTGAGCGTACGGTAGTATGTCCGCAGGTATTACATGCCGGGGCATCGCTTTGTACACCCATGGTAATATCAACACTGTATTGCTTTTTAATGCTGATCTTTTGTTCCACAACCGCTGGTTTTTCTGCCGGATGATAAACATTTGTTTCATCTGTATTCACATCCTCGTCTATCATTTGCGGGTTGCCGGTAATACCGTTTTGCTCGGTAATTACATGCACCAGGTCGGTACGGTCCTGGTATTCGTAACCCAGCATCCTGAAGATATAATCGATAATACTGGTGGCGCTTTTAATATTGGCATGGCCAACCACCATACCGGCCGGTTCAAAACGGGTAAAGGTAAATTTCTCTACATATTCTTCCAGCGGTACGCCATACTGCAGGCCAACCGAAACGGCAATGGCAAAACAGTTCATCAGCGAACGGAACGTTGCACCCTCTTTGTGCATATCTACAAAAATCTCACCTAAAGTACCATCTTCATATTCGCCGGTGCGTACATAAACGGTTTGCCCGTCTATAATAGCTTTTTGGGTATAGCCGCGGCGTTTAAATGGCAGCACCTTCTTTTGCACTACACGGCTCAGCTGGCGCATAAAGGCGGTATCTTTCGATTTTTCCATAATCGCCATGGCTGCTTCCAGCACCTGGTCGGGGGTAAGGTCGCTTAGCTTAACGTTAGCTGCTTTGCCTAATACCTCTTCAACTGTTTCCAGCTTGTCTTCCGAAACCTCTTCTTTATCTTCTTTTACATCCGACTTGGTCGACAATGGCTGCGACAGTTTACAACCATCACGGTAAAGCGCGTTGGCTTTTAAGCCTAATATGGGGGGTTAAACCAAATGTCCAATAGTATATAATAAGAAAATGGCAAAAATGAGCGCAAAAAACATGCAATAGATGGCTTAAACGCGGTTTTTGGTATTTTTAATTGGTTTATAGATATAAAACGAAATGGCCCAAAACTACTATTTACTATAATTCTAGTATAATTTATACCGCAAATAAGAAGCGATATAGTACAGTTAGTATCATTGTTGTTATAAAAACGGAACTTCATCTATTTTATTAGAACATAAGACAATTACTAATCCGATTATTCCCAATAAAAATCCCCAAAAGAAACCAGCCGTTGCGCCTACTTGTCGTTTTTTGCCAATGATAGCACAAATAGGACCGAAAATAATTAATCCCGTTAACAGGGCGAATATTACAAATTCAGGTTCAAGTAAAAACATGGCTTATTGATTAAAAGTTTGTTGATTGGTTATTGCTTGCCATATATTGCTTTAAATCTGCAACTAAGGCTATTATTTGTGAATAAGTCCCTTCTTTAACCCTTTTTTGTCCACCTTTGGTCATATTACATTTCCATATACCCGGATCTTCTTCTAATGCCCAGGGATGCATTCCTAATTCTCCCGTTGTTCCCTGATAGTATAAATCTGTTATGATGTATTTATATTTTCCATCTTTAAATAAAAGAGTAATTGTTGCGGAAACCAATCCAATTTTATCTTCAGCCGGTTGTAATACCCATTTACCTACAATTTTTCCGTTTTCTTTATCTTTTATTTGAATAACATCATTAGAACTTTTAAACGCTATTGCAAGCCAATTCAACCCTTTATCATAAAGTTGATCTTTTTTTTCATCGACTTTGACAACCCCTTCATAAGTTATTTTATGGGTTAAACTGTCAATAGGCGGTGTGTTTTTTTGAGATTTGGCAGCAAATGCCAATAGTGCTAATAGGCAGATAAGAATAGGTTTTTTCATTGTTTTATTAAAATTCAAGGGTATCAATTTTTGTAAGTCTTTTATTCATTATGCAATTGGCGGTATCAATAACTGAATTACCGAATTTATTTGTTGATCTGAAAATTATTTTAACATTCCACTCTTCAAACTCCTTTTTAAATGATTTAGCCTTTTCACCAACTATTTTCCAAACGCTATCCGCAGAATTATGATATTTGGTCATTTTACTTATATGCAATAATTTTTCTGATGGAAGGTCTGAATTAATTGATTTAGTATATTCAAGAGTAGAGAGCGAATTATATAACTTAAATTCAGAACTCATATGATCAAAATCTTTAGTCCTGTAATAACTTGTAAATACTGTATCAGGACTTTTCACTTCAATAGTATCAAATCCAGT
>CAIWRU010000001.1 GCA_903915155.1 uncultured Mucilaginibacter sp. | reverse complement strand
AGATTAGAATAATTCTAAATAGACAACTAAATACTTGTTAATTAATTGATTAATCGCGCCACAGGTACGGAAAAAGCAACAGTGATGTGGCAATCACAATCACATTAATTGCAAATAACACCCCTATATTGCCATAACTAAGGCTGCGATCTATGCCATCCATAGCGCTTTTACTGATACGGATAAGCAATAAAATAACGGGGATGATTACCGGGAAACTTAAAATAGCCATTAAAGTACCATTATTACCCGCTTTAGATGAGATGGCCGATATCATGGTAAAAACTGTAGAGAAACTAATACTGCCCAGTAGTACCGAGAGAAAATAGAATAAAGGGTCGCCTATGGCATTGGGGAAAAAGAGCAGGTAAACTATTAACGCCAATACGCTAAGCAACGACATTAAGAGTATGTTGTACATGGTTTTTGAAAGAATAATGGCCTGCGGGCTCGCAATGGAATAATAATACAGCAACCTACCTTTGCTTTCCTGGATAAAACTTTTGGCAATGGCGTTTACAGAGGCAAACAGGATAATGATCCAGAAAAGTACGTTCCAAACTACCTTGTAACCTACGCTGCCGATAAAACCAGGGGTTATTTCGAATGAGATGTAACAAACAAACACAGTGGATACTACATACAGCAGCACACCATTGAAAGCGTATTTGGAGCGCCATTCGAGTATAATCTCTTTTTTAAAGAGGTTCCAGGTTTGATTAAACAGTTGCATTACGGGGCAAAGGTAATCATTGAGCGGTGATTTATGACCGCTGATTTTTTTGATTACGCTGATGGCGCTGATAAGACTAATTACTAATTTTACCGAATGCCAACTGCTTATTATCAATCGCCTGTGGGAGTTACCCGTATTATTGCTGAGGATGGCTTTATAACTTCTATTTCTATTCGCGATGAGGAAATTGTGGTGGAACCAACTGACGACCCCGTTTTGCTAATGGCCATAAAGCAACTGGATGAATATTTCGCGGGAGAAAGAAAAGAGTTTGAGCTGCCTATAAAACAAGCCGGCAGTGATTTTCAGCAATCGGTATGGCAGCAGTTATCAACTATTCCTTATGGTAAAACTATCAGCTACGGGCAGCAATCAAAATTGATGAATAATCCGTTAGGTATCCGTGCCATCGCGGCAGCAAACGGTAAAAATAATTTATGGGTAGTGGTGCCTTGCCACCGGGTAATTGGTTCGGATGGGAGTTTAACGGGGTATGCAGGTGGGTTATGGCGCAAGAAATGGCTGCTGGCGCATGAAGCTAAGGTTTTGGGAGTTGGGCAGACTACATTGGGGTTGTAATTATTTTTCTTTATTAATATCGAACACTGAATATCGAATGTTGAATAATGAAGTGAAGCTTCGTTATTCAACATTCGCGTTAAATATTAATACCCGATGGATTTGGGTAGCCCTTATGGGGCAAAACTTCTTTTTCTCTTTTTGCTACAAAGCTGTTGTCCCCATGGGACATATTCTTAATGATTTTGTCATTTCGACGAGTCAGGCTGGGTTGAGGGGAGGTGCGAGGAGAAATCTTAAACGCTACGTAAGGCGAACTTTATAGGTGTATAAGATTTCTCACCTGCCCTAAATCACAGCCCCACCCGCAGGTTCGAAATAACATAAGGGCTAAACCAACTTTTCTAGTCTATTTTAAAACTGCTTACTTTTTTGCTTATTAATGTTCCGGCTACGGCCAGTATCCCGCCTATAAACAGCACATAAATACCCCATTTGAACTTTATCTGGTTCATCAGGAATTTATCGACTGAATGAAAGATGGAATGCCCTGTATCAACCTTTACACCTTTGTTGCTAATGTTTATAAAACCGAATGAGGTATATAATTTTAACCAGGTTAATATATAAAACAACACGATCAACCCTAATGACAGCCGGGCCATTAAGCTTACCAACTTTTGCTGGTTAAGCACAGTGCCCAATATGCCAACTACTGCGACAAGAAGCATTACGATGCCATAGGGCATGTTGCCGTCGTACACGTTCCAGTTTGTGATATGAAACAGGCGCAAAATAGGGCTGAAAGTCGCCATAATAATGATGACGAACCCGGCAAATGAGATAAGGGATGGCAGGCGCATTATTATTTATTTTGTGATAGTTCCATTTTATCGGCAAAATGGGCGCAATAATCGCGCAGATCTTCAACTATGTTTGTTTCGCCTGTAGCGCGTAAAAAGCTGTCGCCCATGGTTTGCAGGGTTTCGTAAAAAAAGCGTTTCATGTCATCAACGGGCATATCTTTTGTCCAAAGATCGATACGCAGGGTGTTTTTATAGCTGGGATCCCAAAGTGCAAGCATCATTGATTTTACCGGCAATGCTTCTTTGTTTGTTGAATCGGTTGATTCCCACAATATGTTTTCAGGAACGTTTTTATCGTCGAGTTCAATAGTTAATTTAATTTCGGCAGTCTTCATTTATCTTACAAGTAAAAATATAATAATGGTCAAAGTTATAAAGCTTAGCTCTACAATCCATATTTTTCTGGTTTCGGGGAAAAAATTACGGAGCATTATATCTAAAAATGACACAACAAAGGCAAACAGCAGGAATATCCAGCCGATAGTTCCGCCTAAATGCTGCACCTGCATACCAACAACTGAGGCACCATATATCCAAACATAAACTGCAGCCAATAAAAAGAAAGCGCTAAAAAAGTTTAAAGGTGTAAGCCTGAATTTCATGTATTAAAATCAATGTTTTTTCCTGAATTTTTTGGGTGACGATGCCCTGCCCTGCTTTGAATTCGGGTTGGCTTTTTCGCGGGTGGCCTTGAACTTCAGCTTTTGGTTAAGGGTTTTCTTTTCGTGGAAAGCGCCTTTGAAATCGGGATCGTCGCGGCGCTTTTGCATGTCTATCTCTTTGGCCTGCTCCTGTTTTTCTTCGTAAGCGGTGGCTTCAATAAATACTTCGGCAGGTATATCGGCCACGGGAATGCTTTGCCTGATGAGCTTTTCTATCTTCCGTAAATAATATTCTTCAGATGGTGCGCAGAAGGTAATGGCTTCGCCGGATTGAAACGCCCTGCCTGTACGGCCGATGCGGTGAACGTAATCTTCAATAACTACCGGCACATCAAAGTTTATTACATGGCTCACATCGCTCACATCAATACCGCGCGAGGCTACATCGGTAGCTACGAGAATTTTCACCTCGTCGTTTTTAAACGAGTTAATACTGTTTATGCGGGTGTTTTGCCCCTTGTTGGCGTGTAATACTTTAACCTGGGCGTCGCCAAACTTGCGCAGTAAAAATTTATAAACATCTTCGGCTGCCATCCTCGTTTTACAGAAAACGATGAGCTTTTTTATATCATCGGGTTCATCCAACAAGTTTTTAAGCAGGTTTATTTTGGTTTTCACATTGGGCACATGGTATAGCTTTTGGTTCACTGTTTGTGCGGGAGTTGCCTGCGGGGTAACTTCGATAATTGTCGGGAACTCCAAAAAATTATTGGACAGCTCGTGTATCTTATCAGACATCGTGGCCGAAAACAACAGATTCTGGCGCTTAACGGGCACCACTTCCAAAATGCGGTTTATCTGGGGCATAAAACCCATGTCCATCATTTTATCGGCTTCATCCAGCACCAATACTTGCAAACCTTTGGTAACTATATGCCCCGCCAGGTAAATATCCATAAAGCGGCCGGGCGTGGCTACAATAATATCGACACCCTTATTTATATTTTCGATCTGCGTTTTCGGGCCGAGGCCGCCGTACAGGGCAACAACACGCAGATCGGTATAGGTGGCGAAGGTTCTTACGTTTTCTTCAATTTGTATGGCCAGTTCGCGGGTTGGGGCTATGATAATTGCGCGGGGACTTTCGCCCTGGGCATATTTAAGCTTCATGATTATGGGCAACACATAGGCTGCAGTTTTACCTGTACCTGTTTGCGCTATGCCCATCACATCCTGCCCGTTGAGTATAGGTGGGATGGCTTTTTGTTGTATGGGCGTAGCCTCGGTATAACCGGCATCGGCAATTGCATTCAGTATTTGCCGGTTAAATTTAAAATCATCAAAAGTTACAGCCATGGCGCAAAGATAGGTTTTTCTTTTAGTCAGTAAGACGGGAAGTCAGAAAGACCGAAAGTTGAAAATGCGCAACGATACATTTTGCCAAAACGCTACAGCCGTATCAACAAAAAGTTATTAAGATATTTTGGCTAATGTTAATAAGTAATGAAAGTGGAAAAATATGGTATTATTTAACTTCGTAACATCACAAAAAACAATCCCACGATTATGAAAAAATATTTATTTACACTATTATTTTTCGCCATAGTTGCTTCAGCTTCGGCGCAGGTAGGCAAAGGCCAGTTTTACATTGGCGGCAGCTTAAATTATAATTATGATGAGGCCGGGACATCGTCGGTTATAAATTACCCGCAAGGCACCACTTATTATAATAACGGTAAGGTAACCGATTTTCAAATAAGCCCCGATTTTGGTTTTTTCATTTCAAATAAATGGGCCATTGGCATCCAATTAGGTTATACACGCACTTCGGGTACTGAAACCAGTCAGTATATAGCAAATGACTCAAGTACGAAAAGTTATACTTATGTGGATCATTATTCGAGCGATGCGTTGGGCATAGGTATCCATTTGAGGTATTACTGTATGATCACCGACAAAATTGGCTTCTTCCCGCAATTTGGCATCACTACATCGAATAATCTGAATGATTTTAATAGCGGCACTTTATCAATAGGCGGTAACCCTAATATTGTTTTCTTCCCTACAAAGCATTTGGGTATAAACCTTGGCTTTGGCAACCTTGCCTATAGTATGGATTACAAGACCAAAGACAAAAATTTTAACCTGGGCCTGAATACTAATATTGGTTTTGGGTTGAATTATTATTGGTAGATTTTTTGAGTCTCGAGTCTAAAGTCTTAAGTCCTTACTTGAATCAATTTTATACAATACTATTGACTCAAGACTTCGGACTTAAGACTTTCATGCATATATTTGCAGCATGTCTTCCATCCTCATCAAATCGGCCACTATAGTAAATGAAAATAAACAGTTTATAGGCGATGTGCTTATAAAAGATGGTTTAATTGAGCGCATTGGCGGGCAGATTGATGCTAAGGCCGACCGGGAGATCAATGCTGAAGGCCTGCACCTTTTCCCGGGTTGTATTGACGACCAGGTGCATTTCCGCGAGCCGGGGCTGACTTATAAGGCGGATATTCATACGGAATCGCGGGCGGCGGTGGCGGGTGGTATTACTTCGTTTATGGAGATGCCTAATACCGTGCCAAATGCTTTAACGCAGGAACTGCTTGAACAAAAATATGAGATAGGTAAGCACACCTCGCTGGCTAACTACTCGTTTTTTATGGGGGCGAGCAATGATAATATTGATGAAGTGTTGCGTACCGACACCGCTAATGTATGCGGTGTAAAGGTTTTTATGGGTTCATCAACCGGGAATATGCTGGTGGATGATCCGAAGACACTGGAGAACATTTTTTCGCAGTCGCCTATGCTGGTGGCTACGCATTGCGAGGATGAAGCGACTATCCGCAGTAACCTTAACCATTACAAACAATTGCTTGGCGATAACATCACCATTAAGTTTCACCCTAAAATACGGAGCGAGGAGGCTTGTTATTTATCCTCGTCAATGGCGGTGGAGCTGGCTAAAAAATACAATACCCGCCTGCATATTTTACATATATCTACCGAGAAGGAAACGCATCTATTTAGCAATGATATACCACTGAAAGACAAGCGGATAACTGCCGAGGCCTGCATCCATCATTTATGGTTTAGCGATGCGGATTATGAGACCAAGGGCAACCTGATAAAGTGGAACCCGGCGGTAAAAACGGCGCACGACCGCGATGGCATTTTAAAGGCTGTTTTAGATGGACGTATCGATGTTATCGCTACCGACCATGCGCCGCATACTATTGAGGAAAAGGCACTGCCCTACCTGCAGGCGCCATCGGGTGGGCCGCTGGTGCAGCATGCGTTGCCGGCTATGCTGGAGATGTATCATAACGGCAAAATAACTCTTGAGCAGATCGCTGAGAAAATGGCGCATAATGTTGCGGTTTGTTTCCAGGTTGAGAAACGCGGGTTTATCCGCGAGGGTTATTGGGCGGATCTGGCGCTGGTGGATTTAAATTCGCCGTGGGCGGTTGATAAGAGCAATATTTTATATAAATGTGGTTGGAGCCCGTTTGAGGGGACGACTTTTAAATCGAAGATAACGCATACGATTGTTTCGGGGAATTTGGTGTATGCGGATGGCGGGTTGATTGAGGGGGTGAATGGGAAGCGGTTGGCGTTTGAGCGTTCTTAGAGAGTTTCGTACCTACGGCACGAAGCTATTTCATTGATGTTTTTTCTACAAAGGTTTAACCCCTAGGGGGTTGTTTTTTTGCGTTCACGGCTTATACTTCATTGGTGTGGTGAAGGTTCGCAATAAAATTGCCCCGGCGGGGCTATCGCTTTGTAGGAAAAAAAAGAAAAGAGCATTGCCTCGTTAGAGGCTACCCTTTCGCGAATTTGATATTCCCCGGCTGACAAATAGTTTTATTTTAGTGCAGGCTTTATCGGCCGTGCAAAGTTTGTCCTGCTTGGAACTGGATAGGTCATTTTTTCCTGTTGCGGCGAGGGGTGTTTTACTTTGGTTATTTTGCCTTCATCCAACAGTTTCCGGTAAATCGTATCCCAATCGGGGAAATCGGTGGCTTGCTGGGTCCAATGTGTATAGGCAGCTTCATCGCACCAGGCGGGGAGTTTGCGCATTACGCTTTTGTGCGGGTCGTTGTTGCGGAATTGTTTCATGGCTTCGGGTGAATTCCATATGGTGACCGTCCAGAAGGTGAAGCCTTTATCTATCAATTCCTTGCCGTCGATAAAGCCGGGGATCTTTTTTATGGCTTTTACCGATGCTTCGTTCGCCCAAAAAAACTGCGGCAGAAACAATACCGACCTTACCCGCAAACGTGTTACTGAAACGAAGTACATGCTATAAAAATAGCGTTTCTTACTCTATAATTTTCTTCAGGCCTTCAAAAACCGTTTTCCAGTTTTGTTCGGAGTGTTCGGCAGCTTGCTGGTTTTTTACGCCATCCTGTGTAACGGTTAGCGTGGTTATGCCGTTGTCCTCGGTTAGCTCATAGGTAATGTTGTTGTAGTTCTCGGGCTTGTCTTCCGTGCCCGACATGCTGCTCCAGTAGGTGTATTTCAGGTATTTTGGCGGGTCGATGTCGAGGATGATGCCGCCGTCCTGGTATTTGTGACCCTCCCACTCGCCACTGAAGGTGATGGGGTCGCCTATTTTCCAGTCGGATTTGAGGTCGGTGCCGAAAAAGTATTGTTTTACAATTTTGGGGTCGATTAGGCCCTGCCACACCTTTGCGGCAGGGGCTTTGAAGGTTATTGTTGTTTTTGCTGTTAGTGTTTCCATATTGTAGGTATTATTAGTTGGCTATTGCCAATTCATCTTTTAACATTTCGGAGCGGATGATCTCGAAATCATGCTCCTGCATCTCGAAAAAACCGAAGCGGAACTTATAGCCCCATGATTTTTTGTTCCCGATAAAATCCAGCTGCCAGATGAGCGGGATGATGGGTGTTTCGGTGCATTTGTAAAAATCAACATTGCGGCGGTACGGCATAAAATCCCCGGTCATTTTAAACTGGTACGGGCCTTCGTCGGTAACCTGCCCAATGGCTGTAAGGGCCTGCAGGGGTTCATTGCCGGCATAGGTTTGTTTGGGCGAATAGAAAATAACCCAGTCGCCGGCGGATAACCTTTTTAACGATGCTGCCTTGCCGTGATTAGCCTGCATAAATCCATCTTTAACGCCTCTTTGTACATGGTCTTTTGATACCACTACCATCCAATAACGATTTGTTTTCATAACTGTTCTGATTTAGTATAACAAATATGAGATTGGGGTGTGACAACTGTATGTCAGCAGGGATTTAGGGGATTGGGAAATAATTTAAAAAAGACGCTATGGACACACGCGGCACGCGTGCGCCAGCATTGGGAACTCTTAAAACACCGTTTTTGAGATTTTTTCTACCCCTGTAATTAAATCATTTACTTCTTGAAGAGAAGGTTCTTTGGTTTTTCCGTGGTCGCAAACATTACGAATATCTGCCAAGTGTTGAATAAACCTCCATTGTGGAGTATCTATTATGTTATTATTTTTTAGTAATTCATTGTAATCGTTAATTGTTGGATTTTTCTTTACATTTATTACATTATGATTTTCTACTACTTGGTGTAAGTGCTTTTCAAGAACAACACCGGCCACGGCACCAGCAGCTCTAATGAATTTGTTTTTTGCCAACTCCTTGGCAGATTCCAATTCCGAATCAAATAAGTCTGACTGAACTAATTGTTTAATATCGAATAAAGAACTTTCGAATCTGTTTTTTATGGATTTTACAATACTTAATTGCTGCTGAAATTGCGGGATAGCGGAAGTTTTATCAACTTTAACATTCCCCCCAAGTGTCACATGTAATCCTTGAAGGTAATCTTCAATAACATAGTTACTAGCATCAATACCTTTTCTACTTTTAGACTTTTCATACAATCTAATAAAATCTGAAAGCCTGTCCGGTAGCAACTGTTTAATAAGCACCAGTGCTTCTGAATACCAAGATTGATACTCTTCTTTAAAATTTGGAAGCTTTTTCATGAAGTCTTCGGCTTTATCACCCAGTCTCTTTTTACAATCTTCAAGAAATTCCTTTGGATAACAATTCATTTGCATTGCGTTAAACAATTGACCGCCGGCGACAATTAATTTTTTCAAATCATTTTTGTACTTATCTAAGTTTGAGTCCATTTAATTTATTTAAGTAATATCATTTCTTTATGAATTCAATTGAATTTCTAAACCTCTGCTGCTACAAAAACATGATGCTCCGCGAAAAAATCCCACGAGGATGTAACACAAAATCGTTTAATGCGGCAATGATGCATTAGCTTGTTTTCTCTTTTTTTTTGCCTTAACACTAAAAAAAACGAAATCTAAGACAGACCCAAACACAATTCCAAAATTGCAATAAACCAAAGTATCAACAGCATCCTTTATATCAAAATTCAATACATGACAGATAATTATTAAAATTCCATAGCTCAACATTAATAATACCGACGTGTTTACAAGTGGATGCTGGAGTAAATAAGTAACCATAGTCGGCTCGATTGGTCCATCATCAGTGTAATTTTGTATCCGCATACTTAATGAATTCCCGACATAAATAATACCAAATTGAGTACAACCAACACTAAAGACAGCAATTAATGTCTTGATTAAATCGTAATCAAAAAATATTTTATAATCTACTACAAGTAATAGCGTTAATGGACAAAAAAGGCAAGTAATTATAATACAGAAAACAATGACTGCATTATTAACTTTAATTTTATCTATAGGTATTTCCATTGTTGAGGTTTAGAAATGAAAATTACTAATTTATATTTATAATTGATTACGAATGAGGTAAGTTTCGGCCACAAGCGTCCCGCTCGCGGCAGCGCCGCAATCATTTATAGACAAGTATTACTAATTCAAGAACCTTAACGTAACTCAAAACGATCTTCGACCGTACATTATTTAATTGTTTTTTACAGATGCGGAAAATATTCCAGCGGTTCCCGGTGTCCTTGTCAACCAAGTCATAGCACTCTGTAACTTCTTTTACTACGCTTTTCCGGATCTGCTCGTTGAGCCAGTTTTT